>NZ_JARJLT010000113.1 GCF_029335315.1 Pseudomonas citronellolis | reverse complement strand
CGCACGGCGCTGGAGGGTGAAGCGTCGGCGAGGAAGCTTTCCGCGCTGTCGCGGATCATCTGCTGCTCGTCGGTGAAGGCGAATTCCATGGGAAGCGACCCTGTCGGTTCGGATGGGCGCAGTCTGGCGGGAGTCGGTGCGGGGGGAATCGTCCGAATGGACGTGGGGGCGTTCGCGCCAATGGCTACCTGGACGTAGGGCGAATAACGCTCCGCGTTATCCGCCGATTGGCCTTGGCCATGTTCCCGCTCGCGGTCGAACCTGGTGAGGGTCGCCCGATTCGAACGCGGCGCGGGCGACGACATGGGTGTATCGGCGGATAACCGCGAACGGTTATTCGCCCTACGCCCCCGGGAAATCCGGAACCTGGGTCAGGTGCCGTAGACCTTCTGCGCCGGGATGGCGCGCTCGATGAGGGCGTCGACCGCCGCGCCGATCTCGTCCGCTTGCCAGCGCGCGCCCTTGTCGTGTTCCGGGCCGCGGCGCCAGCCGTCGGCGATGGACAGCTTGCCGCCCTCCACTTCGAACAGCCTGCCGCTGACGTGTTGCGAGGCCTCGCTGACCAGCCAGGCCACCAGCGGCGCGACGTTTTCCGGAGCGAAGTGGTCGAAGCCTTCCTCCGGCTTCTTCATCACCTCGGCGAACACCTGCTCGGTCATGCCGGTGCGCGCGGCCGGGGCCAGGGCGTTGGCGGTGACGCCGTAGCGCGCCAGCTCCGCCGCCTGTACCAGGGTCAATGCGGCGATGCCGCCCTTGGCCGCCGAATAGTTGGACTGCCCGACGCTACCCTGCAGGCCGGCGCCGGAGCTGGTGTTGATCAGCCGCGCCTGGACCTTCAGGCCCTGCTTGGCCTGCTCGCGCCAATGCCGCACGGCATGGCTGGCGATGCAGAAGTGGCCCTTCAGGTGCACGTTCATCACCGCGTCCCAGTCGGCCTCGGTGAGGCTGGCGAACATGCGGTCGCGGCAGATGCCGGCGTTGTTCACCACCGCGTGCAGGTCGCCGAAGGCGGCGATGGCGGCCTGGACGATCTCGCCGGCCTCGGCATAGTCGGTGATGTCGTGGCAGTCGCCGATGGCGTTGCCGCCCTGGTCGCGGATCAGCGCCACCACGCCGGCGACGGCCTCGCGGTTGATGTCGTTGACGATGACCTTGGCGCCCTCGGCGGCCAGGGCCAGGGCGTAGGCGCGACCGAGGCCGCCACCGGCGCCGGTGATGATGACGGTGCGGTTGGTGCAGATGGGCATGGGGTTCTCCAGCGGATAGCGCTATGACGCGCCGAGAAATTTCAAGGGCGTAGCGAGCGACGGCCAGGCAAGGCGGAATGCCGGTCGGGAAGCGGAGTTGGCTGCGGCCAATGAGCATTCACGACCGGCGTTCCAACGCCGCATGGCCTAGCGCAGTAGCCCCCTCACAATCGTTCGATGATGGTGACGTTGGCCTGGCCTCCGCCTTCGCACATGGTCTGCAGGCCGTAGCGGCCGCCGCTGCGTTCCAGTTCGTGGAGCAGCGTGGTCATCAGCCGCGCGCCGGTGGCGCCCAGGGGGTGGCCGAGGGCGATGGCGCCGCCGTTGACGTTGGTGCGTTCGTGGGGGTAGCCGGTTTCCTGCAGCCAGGCGAGCACCACCGAGGCGAAGGCCTCGTTGATCTCCACCCGGTCGATGTCCTCCAGGCGCATGCCGGCCTTCTTCAGCGCGTGGGCGGTGGCCGGGATCGGCGCGGTGAGCATCCACACCGGGTCGTCGGCGCGCACGCTGAGGTGGTGGATGCGCGCGCGCGGCGTCAGGCCGTAGCGCTTCAGGGCGCGCTCGGAAACGATCAGCAGCGCGCTGGCGGCGTCGCAGGTCTGGCTCGACACCCCGGCGGTCACCCGGTCGCAGCCGAACAGCGTGTCCAGCTCGGCCATCTTCGAAAGGCTGGTCTGGCGCGGCGTCTCGTCGTGCTGCACACCCACCAGCGGCACGATCTCGCGGGCGAAGCGGCCTTCCTCGATGGCGCGCAACGCGCGGCGGTGCGACTCCAGCGAGTAGGCCTCCAGCGCCTCGCGTTGCAGGCCCCACTTCTCGGCGATCATCTGCGCCGAGCGGAACTGGCTCGGCGGTGTCGCGCCGTAGCGCTTCACCCAGCCCGTGGAGCCGCTGAACGGGTCGCTGAAGCCCAGCGGTTCGGCGGCGGTCATGGCCGAGGAAATCGGAATCTGCGTCATGGTCTGCACGCCGCCGGCCACCACCACGTCCTGGGTGCCGCTCATCACCGCCTGGGCGGCGAAGTGCACGGCCTGCTGCGAGGAGCCGCACTGGCGGTCCACCGTGGTGCCCGGTACGCCCTGGTCGAGGCCGGCGGCCAGCCAGCAGGTGCGGGCGATGTCGCCGGCCAGCGGGCCGATGGTGTCGACGCAGCCGAAGATGACGTCGTCGTAATCGGCATCGGGGATGCCGTTGCGCCGCACCAGTTCGCCCAGCACGTGGGCGCCGAGGTCGGCGGCGTGGATCTGCGCCAGGCCGCCCTTGCGCCGGCCGGTGGGCGTGCGCAGGGCGTCGACGATGTAGGCTTGCGCCATGTTCGTTCTCCTCAATGGCCGAAGGTGTGGCCGGCGCCGGCCTGCACGTCGCCGGCGAACAGCGCCTTGCACAGCCGCGCCTTGTGCAGGCTGCGGTCGCCCCAGACCTTGTCCAGGGCCCAGGCGCGTTTCATGTACAGCTGCAGGTCGACTTCCCAGGTGTAGCCCATGGCGCCATGCACCTGGATGGCGTTCTTCGCCGCCAGCTGCGCCGCCTCGGCGCACGCCAGGCGCGCCTGGGACACGTGCAGCGCGGCCTGCGGGTGGCCCTCGGCGAGGGACTGCGCGGCGCGGTACAGCGGGCCCTTGGCGAACTCGATGAGCACCGCGACGTTGGCCATCAGGTGCTTGACCGCCTGGAAGCTGCCGATCGGCTTGCCGAACTGCTTGCGCTCGAAGCTGTAGTCCACCGCCAGGTCGACCATGCGCCGGGCCAGGCCCAGCTGCTGCGCGGCGCTGGCCAGGGCGCCGCGCTCGAAGGCGGCGCTCCACAGCGCGCGGGCCTGCTCGCCGCTGGCCACACGGGTGGCGGCGGACGGCGTCCAGGCCACGCTGAACAAGCGCCGGGCCGGGTCCAGCACGGCGTTGCGGGTGAGCTGCACGGCCTCGCGCGGCACCGCGTGCACCTCGTCGTGGCTGCCGAGCAGCAGCAGGTCGGCGACGTGGGCGTCGGCCACCAGCAGGTTGTCCGGATGCCCAACGGCCAGGCGCGCGCGGCCCTCGGCGATGCGCGCCAGCCAGTCGGCCTTGAGCGCCGCGTGTTCCTCGCCGAGGGCGGCGAGCAGCGGCGCGCCGACCAGCACGGTGTCCAGCAGCGGTTCGGCCAGGGCGGCATAACCGCACTCCTGGGCCGGCAGCACCCAGTCGGTCTCGTCCAGGCCCAGGCCGCCGTGGGCCTCGGGCAGGTTCAGGGCGGTCAGGCCGAGTTCGGCCAGCTGCGCCCAGAGTTCGTCGCTGCGCCCGCTGTCGCCGGCCCAGAGTTCGCGCAGGCGTTCCGGGGTCACCTGGTTGGTGAGGAAGGCGCGCACGCTGTCCTGGAAGCACAGCTGGTCGTCGTTGAAGGTGAAGTCCATGGCCATGCTCCTCAGGCGCGCGGCATGCCGAGCATGCGTTCGGCGATGATGTTGCGCTGGATTTCGTTGGTGCCGGCGTAGATCGGCCCGGCCAGGGAGAACAGGAAACCGTCCAGCCAGCGCCCCACTTCGCCGGCCAGCGGCGCGTCGGGCAGCAGTTCGGCGCGGGCGCCGAGGATGCTCAGGGCGGTGTCGTGCATGCGCTGGTCCAGCTCCGACCAGAAGATCTTGTTGGTCGAGGATTCCGGGCCGATGCGCCCGCCCTGCTGCAGGCGTGAGGCGGTCATGTAGGTGCTCAGGGTGTAGGCCTCGGCGTCCAGCCAGGCGCGCATCACCGCCTCGCCGATGGCCGGGTCGCGGTCGGCCGCCTCGCGGTTGTCGAGGTACAGCTGCAGCAGGCGTCGCGCGGTTTCCTGGAAGCGCGCCGGCGAGCGCAGCATCAGCCCGCGTTCGAAGCCGGCGGTGGACATCGCCACGTGCCAGCCCTGGCCCTCGCCGCCCAGCACGTTCTGCACCGGCACGCGCACGTCGTCGAAGAAGATTTCGGCGAAGCCCGGCAGGCCGTCGAGCTGGGCGATCGGGCGCACGCTGATGCCCGGCGTGTCCAGCGGCACCAGGATGAAGGTCAGGCCGTGGTGGCGGCTCGAAGCCGGGTCGGTGCGGAACAGGCCGAACAGCCAGTCGGCCCAGACCGCGCGGGTCGACCAGGTCTTCTGGCCATTGATCACGTAGTGGTCGCCGTCGCGCTCGGCGCGCGAGCGGATGGCCGCCATGTCGGAGCCGGCGCCCGGCTCCGACCAGCCCTGGGCCCAGACGTCCTCGCCGCGCGCCATGCGCGGCAGGAAGCGGGCCTTCTGCTCCTCGCTGCCGAACTCCATCAGGGTCGGGCCGAGCAGGAAGATGCCGTTCTGGTTGACCCGGCCGGGGGCGCCGGCGCGGTAGTACTCTTCTTCGAAGATCAGCCACTGGATCAGGTCGCAGCCGCGCCCGCCGTATTCCTGCGGCCAGGTCACCATGCCCCAGTGGCCGTCATGCAGGCGCGCTTCCCACTCGCGGTGCAGGCGGAAGCCTTCCTCGGTGTCGTAGGAGGGCAACGGGGTCTTGGGGACGTTGGCCGCGAGCCAGGCGCGGACTTCTTCGCGGAAGGCCTGTTGTTGGTTGTTGTAGTTCAGGTCCATGGGCTGTCGCCTGCGGTCAGTTGAATTGCGCTTCGCGCTTTTCCACGAAGGAGTCGCGCGCTTCCTGGGAGTCCAGCGAGCGGTAGGCTTCGAGGGTGAAGCCCTGCTCCCAGCGATACTTGTCTTCGAGGTTGCCGTCCTCGATGCCGGTCAGCGCCTCCTTGGCCAGGGCGATCATCGCCGGGCTCTTGGCGGCGATCTTCGCGGCGACGGCCAGGGCCGCCTCGCGCAGCTGCGCGCGCGGCACCACCCGTTCCACCGCGCCCAGGCGGTAGGCCTCGCAGGCGTCGATGGGCTCGCCGGTGAAGTACATGTGGCGCACCTTCTGCACCGGGAACAGGCGCTGCAGATGGGCGCCGCCGCCCATGGCGCCACGGTCCACCTCGGGCACGCCGAAGGTGGCGCATTCGCTGGCGACGACGATGTCCGCCGCGCCGCACAGGCCGATGCCGCCGCCCAGCACGAAGCCGTGCACGGCGGCGATCACCGGTTTGGGATTGCGGTGCACGGCCTTGAAGCTGTCGTAGTTGCCCTTGTTCACCGCCACGATCAGGTTGCCGTCGGCGGCCAGTTCCTTGATGTCGACCCCGGCGCAGAAGCCGCGCCCCTCGGCGCGGATGACGATGACCCGCACCGCGTCGTCGCGACCCAGGCGTTCCAGCTCGGCGGCGATGGCCGCCCAGCCGGCGCAGTCGAAGGCGTTCACCGGCGGGCGGTCGAACACCAGCTCGGCGATGTAGTCGTGGATCTCAACGCGAAACGGCTGCATGGCGGCCCTCCTGGGATGCTTGCGGGTCTACCCGGCGGGCCAGCTCGGCGAGCCGCGCCTCGGCCTGGGCGACGATGGTCTGGATGATCTCGGCGCACGCCGGGCGGCTGCCGAGCAGCGCGGCGACCTGCCCGGCCGGCAGCACACCGTCCTGCGGCTGGCCGTCGACCATGGCCTTCTGGATCACCATGGGTGCGTTGGCCGCCAGCAGCGCCTGGGAAAGCGTCAGCTCGCCGCGCTGGCGCAGCGCCTGGAGCATCTGCCCCAGGCCGATGCCGGAGTGACGCCGATAGGCCAGCGCGCAGCGCGCGGCCAGAACCATGCGCCGCCAGGGGCCGGCGGCCTCCAGGGCGTCGAGCAGTTCGTTGCGGATCATCCGCTGCGGCAGGCCGTCGAGGGCGCGGCTGACGATCACCGCCGCCGGGTCGCGCACGCCCAGGTAGCGCGCCAGGGTGGCGTCCGGCACCGGGCTTTCCTGGCTCATCAGGAACCGCGTGCCCATGGCCACGCCCTCGGCACCCAGGGCCAGCGCGGCGACCAGCCCGGCGCCGTCATGGAAGCCACCGGCGGCGACGACGGGCACCGGCACCGCGTCGCGCACCTGCGCCAGCAGCAGCGAGGTGGGCACCGAGCCGGTGTGCCCGCCGCCCTCCCCGCCCTGGATGGTGACGATGTCGGCGCCCAGCTCCACGGCCTTCTGCGCGTGCTTCAGGGCGCCGACGGTGGGCATGCAGACCACCCCGGCGTCCTTCAGCCGGGCGATCAACTGCTTGCCCGGCGAGCGGCTGTAGCTGACCGCCTTCACGCCGTGGCGCAGCACCAGCTCGACGATCTCGCCGGCGTTGGGCTGGTACATGTGGAAGTTGACCCCGAACGGCTGGCGGGTCAGCGCCTGGGTTTCGAGGATCGCCGCCTCCATCCGTTGCGGCTCGATGGTCGCCCCGGCGAGGAAGCCGAAGCCGCCGGCGTTGCCGGTGGCCGCCACCAGGCGCGGGTCGGCGACCCAGCCCATGGCGGTCTGGATGATCGGGTAGCGGCAGCCGAGCAGCTCGCTGACGCGGGTGCCGAGGTTGGCGCTCATCGCCCGCCCTCCGCCGGCTCGCGCTGCGAGCTGGCCATGGCGCGGGCGTCGTAGCCGCCCAGGCGGTCGCCGCTGACCAGCTCGTTGTGGGCGTGGGCGAAGTGGTGCAGGCCGAACACCATGTCCATGGTGGCGCGCTTGCCCATCAGGTCCTCGGCGTTGTTCACCGCCTGCTTGGCCAGCTGCAGGCCCAGGCGCGGCATCTCGGCAATGCGCCGGGCCATGTCCAGGGTCACGTCGAGCAGCACGTCGCGCGGCGCCACCTTGTTGACCATGCCCAGCTGCCAGGCGCGCTCGGCCGGCAGGCGTTCGCCGAGGAAGAGGAACTCCTTGGCGATGCGCGGGCTCAGCTCGTGCACGTGGGCGAAGTACTCGACGCCGGGAATCCCCATGCGCACCACCGGGTCGCGGAAGTAGGCGTCGTCGCTGGCCACGATCAGGTCGCAGACCCAGGCCAGCATCAGCCCGCCGGCGATGCACGCGCCCTGGACCATGGCCACGGTCGGCTTGGGCATCTCCCGCCAGCGCCGGCACATGCCCAGGTAGACCTCCTGCTCGCGGGCGTAGAGGAACTCGCCGCCGGGCTTGTTGACGTGGTCGTACCAGAGGCTGGCGCGCTCGAAGCTCTGGTCGACGTCGCGCCCCGGCGTGCCGATGTCGTGGCCGGCGGAGAAGTGCTTGCCGGCCCCGCGCAGGACGATGACCTTCACCGCGTCGTCGTCGCAGGCGCGGCGGAAGGCCGCGTCCAGCGCGTAGGTCATCCGCGAGTTCTGCGCGTTGTGGTACTCGGGGCGGTTCATGGTGACCAGGGCCAGCGGGCCCTGCACCTCGTACAGGACGACCTCCTCGCTCATGGCCGCGCCTCCGCGTTGCGCCGCTCGCCCGGCGGGTTGTCCTTGAGCTGGCGGGCGCGCAGGTTGTGCGGGTCGAGGCGGCGCACCAGCGCCAGCTGCTCGGCGCTGGGCGCGGCGGTGACCGGGATGTGCGCCGGCAACGCCAGGTCGAAGGCGGTGTTGTCGAGCACCTGGGCCAGCTCCACGCCGGGGTGCAGCGAACGCACGCGCATCTGCCGCTGCGGGCCCTGGAAGTCCATCACGCAGAGGTCGGTGACGATAAGGCGCACGTCGATGTCGTCCAGGCTCCAGCCCCGCGCCAGGCGCGCCGGGTTGTAGCCGACCGAGGCGACCATGTCGACCTCGCCCTCGACGAACACCCGGCGGTTGTGCGCCGGCACGAAGAACGAGTTGGCGTGGCTGATGGAGTTGCCGGGGAAGCCGCGCACCCCGAGCATCTGCGCCTTGGGCCGGGCGTAGTCGCCGATGCAGGAGATGTTCGCCTGGCCGAAGCGGTCGACCTGGGTCGGCCCCACCAGCGCGTGGCGACGCCCGCCCCAGACGTTGTCGAAGATGCGCGAGAAGCCCATCCAGCTGTCGAGCTGCGGCTGGTAGCCGTTGCGCGCGCCGAGCGGCACCGGCTCGCCGACCATGAAGGCCTCGGAGTCGGTCATCAGCAACTCGCGGTTGCTGCTGAGCATGGCCAGGGAGGCGGCCAGCCGGGGGATCACCCCGATACCGCTGGCGAGCACTTCGCCGTCGTCGCGCCAGCATTCGCTGGCGGCGCAGATCAGCAGTTCGGCGAGGCTGTAGTTGCAATCGGTCATCGGTCGGCCTCCTCAGAACACCGGCAGGGGCAGCTTGCCCAGCGCGTCGAGCCCGCCGACCTGGTCCAGGTAGGCGGCTTCGCCGGCGCGAATGAATTCGTCGTAGTAGCGCTGCCAGCCGCCCTCTTCCTGGGCCGAGGCGTTGTAGCGCTGGAAGTGCGCCACGTCGAAGCCGTAGCGCGGCGCGCAGGAGCTGGGGTGGGCGCCGCCGGGGATGTGCGCCACGCCGCTGGTGAGGTTGCGTTCCCAGAACACCTGGCGCGCGGCCTGCGGGTTGGCGTGGAAGTAGGCCGGCTCCACCAGCTCGTCGCAGCTCACGTAGGTGTAGGCGGCGGCGCGGGCGAAGAGGTCGTCCATGTAGTGGTCCGGCCCCTCGATCTGGCACACGCCACGGGCATCGGCGCGGTCGACGTGGAGCAGCGCGGCGTCCAGTTTCAGCGCCGGCATGGCGACCCAGTCGCGGCCGTCGGCGTAGGGCGAGGCCACCAGTTTGATCTGCGGGTTGTGCGTCAGCACGTCGGTGCCCAGGCCCACGGCGGTGGGAATGAAGGGCACGCCCATGGCGGCGGCGCGCAGGCCGAGCAGCAGCATGCCCTCGTCGATCTCCATCACTTCCAGCTCGCCGGCCTGGCGGGCCTTGCGGAAGTAGGGTTCGAGCGGGATGAAGTCCAGCGAGACGAAGGCGAACACCAGCTTCTTCACCTTGCCGGCGGCGCACAGCATGCCGACGTCGGCGCCGCCGTAGGCGACGATGGTGAGGTCCTTCAGGTCCGAACGGAGAATCTCGCGGATCAGCGCCATCGGCTTGCGCCGCGGGCCCCAGCCGCCGATGCCGAGGGTCATGCCGTCGCGCAGGCGGGCGACCACCTCGGTGGCCGTCATGCGTTTGTCCATGCTGCGCTCCTTACTGGCGGCCGACGCTGAAGTCGTGGCCCCAATGGCTGACCACGGTGCTTTCGAAGGGGGTGTGCGCCTGCCAGTCGACTTCCAGCCCGCCGTGGCCGTACTCGATGTCGAAGCCGCCGGGGCTGCGCATGTAGAACGAGACCATCTGGTCGTTGGTGTGCTTGCCGAGGGTGGCCGAGAGCTGCACGCCGGCGCCGCGCATGCGGTCCAGCGCGCGGCCGACGTCGTCGAGGGCGGCGGTTTCCAGCATCAGGTGCACGCAGCCGCTGGGGATCGGGCACTCGAAGATCGCCAGCGAGTGATGGCGGGCGTTGCCGCAATGCAGGAAGTGGATGCGCTTCTCCGGCTCCTGCGGGTCGGGGGTGAAGCGCACCTTCATCAGGTCGGAAAGGCCGAAGCCCATGACGTTCTCGTAGAACGCCTGGCAGCGCTCGAAGCTCGGCGCCGGCAGCACCACGTGGCCCATGCCCATGGCGCCGGTGACGAAGCCGCTGACGCCGACCGGCGAGACGAACGGCTTGAAGTCCTGGCACGGGCCCCAGAACAGCTCGTGGCGGTTGCCGTCGGGGTCGCTGAACAGGGCGAGTTCCTGGACCTTGCGCAGCGCGCAGTCGGCGACGCCGCCACGGCTGACCTCGACGTCGGCCTGCTGCAGCTCGGCGATGGCCTGTTCGAAGGCGGCCTTGCCGGCCACTTCCCAGCCGCTGGCGCCGTAGCCGTCGCGCTCGTCGCGCAGCACCAGCACGCGGTAGTGGCGCTCGTCCATCTTCAGGTACAGCGCGCCCTCCGGCGCCGCCGCGTCCACCATCATGCCCAGCACCTCGCCGGCGTACTCGCGCCAGCGCTGCAGGTCAGTGGCCAGGACGGTCACGTAGCCCAGTCCTCGGATATCCATCGCTGTTCTCCTCATCGTCGTCGCCGCTCCGCCGGGCGGATTGGCTGGTGATGGGGATTCAAACAGCGCGAGGAAGCCCTAACATCGTCCAATGGGACTAGCGCGAAAGGGGCGTGGCGCGTGGCCTGCGCGGCAGCCGGGGGAGGATCGCGCGACGCCGCCGCTCGTTCGAAACGCGCTGAACACGCATGAGCTTATAACCGCCGGCGATTTGTCGACGGCGGCCGAACACCGCAGGATAGAGGCCAGCATTTCCCCGGCGCTTGGCCGGGGCAGCCACCTCTCTTGGAACCTGCCTGCGATGAACGACAACAACTGCAACGACGCTCACAGCGTGAACTGGCAACTGGGCGCGATAGTCGACGAACTGCGCGCCGCGCGTAGCGAATGGCGCGGTCGCAATGGTCGCCAGCGCGAACGCGGCGGCCGCGAACTGCCCTCGCGCCACTCCATCGAGGAAGTGGTCGAGCGCCTGGCCAGCGCCCTCTTCCCCATGCGCCTGGGGCCTAACGATTTGCGCGAGGAAAGCGAGGACTTCTTCGTCGGCCACACCCTCGACGCGGCGCTCAACGCCCTGCTCACCCAGGCGCGCCTGGAGCTGCGCTACAGCGCCCGCCAGCGTGGCGAGCCGGAGGAAGGCGCCGAGGCCAGCGCACGGGCCATCGTCGGCGATTTCGCCCGCGCCCTGCCGCAGCTGCGCCGCCTGCTCGACGCCGACGTGCTGGCCGCCTACCAGGGCGACCCGGCGGCGCGCAGCGTCGACGAGGTGCTGCTGTGCTACCCCGGGGTCATCGCCATCATCCACCACCGCATGGCCCACCACCTGTTCAACGCCGGCCTGCCGCTGGTGGCGCGGATCATTTCCGAGCTGGCGCACTCGGCCACCGGCATCGACATCCACCCCGGCGCGCAGATCGGCCACAGCTTCTTCATCGACCACGGCACCGGCGTGGTGATCGGCGAAACGGCGATCATCGGCGAGCGGGTACGCATCTACCAGGCGGTGACCCTGGGCGCCAAGCGCTTCACCGCCGACGAGTCCGGCCAACTGCTCAAGGGCCAGCCGCGCCACCCGATCGTCGAGGACGAAGTGGTGATCTACGCCGGCGCCACCATCCTCGGCCGGGTCACCATCGGCAAGGGCTCGTCCATCGGCGGCAACGTCTGGCTGACCCGCAGCGTGCCGGCCGGCAGCCAGATCAGCCAGGCCAGCCTGCAGCAGCTCTCCGGCGAGCGCCGCGAAGCCGACGGCGCATGAGCGGCGCCGCCAAAGCTGTGCTACCACTTGCCTCTTGCCGATCCCGGACAACAGGCGGTATTCCCCATGTCACTCGCGCTCTATGGTCACCCCTTCTCCTCGTACACGCAGAAGGTGCTCATCGCCCTCTACGAGAACGCCCTCGCCTTCGAGTTCCGCTGCATCGGGCCGGACACCCCGCAGCACACGGCGGACTGGCTGCGCCTCTGGCCGCTGGCCAAGTTCCCGCTGCTGCTCGACGGCGAGCGTGAGGTCGTCGAGAGCAGCATCATCATCGAGTACCTGCAGCTGACCCGTGGCGGCCCGCTGCCGCTGCTGCCCGCCGAGCCGCTGGCGGCGCTGGAGGTGCGCTTCCTCGACCGCTTCTTCGACCTGCACGTGATGACGCCGGTGCAACACGCGGTGGGCGGCGCCCTGAGCGGCGACGCGCTGAAGGCCGCTGATGCCCTGGCAACCGCCGTGGGCAAGCTGGAAACCGCCTACGCCTGGCTCGACGGACAGCTCGCCGGCAGGCCCTGGGCGGCCGGCGAGGCCTTCAGCCTGGCCGACTGCGCGGCGGCGCCGGCGCTGTTCTACGCCGACTGGACGCAGCCCATCGCGCCGACCTACCCGACCCTGCGCGCCTACCGCGCGCGGCTGCTGGCGCGGCCCTCGTTCGCCCGCGCGGTGGACGAGGCGCGCCCCTACCGCCCGTTGTTCCCACTGGGCGCGCCGGCGCGCGACTGAGCCGCGCGGAGCTGGCTAGAATGGGCGCCTCGCTGTTTCGCGGAGAGCCCAACCGATGCACCTCGATCTGATCCAGGCTCTGAGCCTGGCCGGCAAGACCGACGTTCCCAACGATGACCGCCTCGGCAGCGCCGACAGGCACGCCTGGGTCATCGACGGCGCCACCGACCTGGGCGCCCCCGGCCTGCTCGGCGAACGCGGCGGCGCGGCCTGGCTGGCCGCCGCCACGCAACGCGCCTTCGGCGCCGCCGACGGCGACCTGGCGGCGATCTGCGCGGGCGTCTTCGACGCGCTCGCCGACGCCTACGCCCGCGAGCGCCGCCGCGAGCCGCTGGCGCTCTGGGAGCTGCCGCGCGCCTCGTTCGCCGCCGTGGCCCTGGAGGGCGACGCGCTGGCCTGCGGGCATATCGGCGACTGCGTCGTCATGCATCGCGGCAGCGCCGGCGTGCGCTTCCTCACCCCCGAACCGGACCGCGCCACCGAACTGGCCGAAGCCGCCGCGCTCGGCCCCGGCGCGGGCGCCGGCAACGTGCGCACGCCGGAAGTGCTGGCCGACCGCCGCGCCGCCCGCGAACGGCCGAAGCCGGTGCTCAGCGTCGACGCGCGGCAGGCACGCGCCGACGTGCGCTACACCCGCGCAGCGGTGGCCAGGGGCGACGACCTGCTGCTGATGAGCGACGGCTTCGCCGCGCTGTTCGACACCTACGCCGCCTACGACGCCGCCGGCCTGATGGCGCGGGTGCTGGCAAGCGGCCTGGCGCCGCTGGCCGAGGAACTGCGGCGCATCGAGCGCGAGGACGCGGCCTGCCTGCGCTACCCGCGCTTCAAGGCCAGCGACGACGCCTCGGCGATCTGGCTGCGGGTCGGCTGAGCCTCACACCGGCAGGCCGTCCGGCACGTTGAAGGTCCACGACTTCTCCTCGCTGCGCCGCGCGATGCGCCAGCCCTGCTCGGTGCGGCGGTAGCGGTCGTGGTACCAGAGGCCGAGGAAGAAGGTGCGCCGGCTGCCGTCGGCGAGGTCCACGGCCATCGGGTTGAAGCACAGGATGCGGCCGCTGGCCTCGTCGCCACTTAACTCGATGGCGTGGTTGCCGATCATGTGCTGGTAGGCCGGGAAGGTCGCCAGCGCCTCGCCCAGCCAGGCCCGCACCTGCGGATAGGCGCCGTCGATGCCGCCCATGGCGCGGTAGTCGATGTAGGCGTCGGGGCTGAACACCCGGTCCAGGGCGGCGAAGTCGCGGCTATCGATGGCGTTGCAGTAGTCCACCGCCAGTTGCTGGATTTCCAGGCGGTCGGAGATTACCTGCAGAGACAGCATAGGGGGCTCCTGTAGGGCGTATAACGCTCCGCGTTATACGCCGATTGGCCGTGGCTCCGGGGC
Source organism: Pseudomonas citronellolis (assembly GCF_029335315.1). Taxonomy (GTDB): domain Bacteria; phylum Pseudomonadota; class Gammaproteobacteria; order Pseudomonadales; family Pseudomonadaceae; genus Pseudomonas; species Pseudomonas citronellolis_A. The sequence goes on along the minus strand of NZ_JARJLT010000113.1, from coordinate 9,944 downwards.
GCTTCGAGGCCGGCCCTGGAGCGGGCGGTGGGTCGTGGTGCAGCGGCGTACAACCGCGAACGGTTGTACGCCCTACGACGGTGTGGGGTATCGCGCCAATAGATGGTTGGCGAGGTGTTCCAAGTGTTCGTCGTCGAGGTGGTTGATGCCGGCCGCGCGGGCCCTCCCGCCGCCGGTGGGGAATTCCCGGCAGAAGGCGTCGGCGGCCAGGCCGGCGGCCGCCGGCACGCGCAGGCTGAACAGCCAGCCGCCGTCGGCCTTGGCGCTGAGCAGGCCGATGGCGCGGTCCGGCGCGCGGCTGGCCAGCTGGTTGGCCAGCACCCCGCTCACCCGCCGCGCCCAGGCCTCGGCCGGCAGCCGGTAGAGCCGCGCGCCAGGGCCCTCGCGCCAAGGCTCCTGGCCCTGGGCCGCGGCCATGTCGGCGGCGTAGCCGGCGCGCAGGGTGGCGAAGCTCGGGCTGGCGCGGACGAAGTCCAGCGGGTCGAGGTAGGGCCGCAGTTCCTCGGCCAGGGCCAGCGGTTCGAAATGCAGGTCGGCCAGGCTCTCGCCATAGGCGTTGTAGTTCAGCAGCAGGCCCAGTTCCTCCAGCGCCGCCACCTCCTCCGCCGCCAGGCCGTGGCGCTGCGCCAGCGCGCGCGCCGGGCCGGCCATGCCGTCGCCGAAGGCCGCCGCCACCGCCCAGCGGTGGTGCCGGCCGCGCAGGTGGCGGTCGACCAGGAGGCTGGTGCAGACGTCGGCGGCGGTATCGATGAACGATTCGAAGGCGCCGTGCGCGGGCAGTTCGCCGGCGTGGTGGTGGTCGAAGTAGCGGACCCGCGCGCCAGCCTCCAACAGGCGCCGGGTATCGGCGGCGTTCTGCGCGTGGGAAACGTCCAGCGCCGTGACGCGTTCACCTGCGCTGGCCTGCACCTGGCGCAACAGGTCGATGTCGCGCTTGACCCCGCTGACCAGGCGCGGGGCCTCGCCCAACTCGCCGGCCAGGCGCAGCTGCTGCAGGGCGCAGAGCCCGTCGGCGTCGCCGTTGAAGGCGCAATGCTCGATCATGCCCGCGCCCTCAGCCCATCAGCTCGCCGCCATTGGCGTCGAGCTGCGCGCCGTTGATCGCGCTGGCGTAGTCGGAAGCCAGGAACAGCGCGGCGCGCGCGCATTCCTCGTCGGTGCGCATGCGCCCGCCGGGCACCCCGGCGCTGAATTCGGCGCGCACCTGCTCCTCGCTGACGCCGCGCGCGGCCGCCGTCTGGCGCACCACCGCCTGCACCGGCTCGCCCCACATCCAGCCGCAGGCCAGGGCGTTCACCCGCAGCCCATGCGCCGCCTGCTCGCTGGCGAGGTAGCGGACGCTGGCGGCCAGCGCGGCCTTGGAGGCGGAATAGGCGGCGCCGCCCTGGTACGGCTTGCGCACGCCCAGGGTGTTGATCATGACGATGGCCCCGGCTCGGCGCGCCTGCATCGCCGGCAGCACCGCGCGGGTCATGTTCAGCGAGCCGAGCAGGTTGACCTCCAGGGCCTCGCGCAGCGGCGCGTTGTCGCCCTCCTCCACGGCCTGGAAGCCGCCGTGGGAGAAGGCGCTGTTGATCAGCGCGTCGATGCGCCCGAAGCGCTCCAGGGTGGCCTGGGCGAAGGCCTGGCAGGCGCTCGGCTCGGTGATGTCGGTGACCACGCGCAGCACCTGGCAATCCGGCGCGATGGCCCGGATGCGCGCCTCGGCCTCGATCAGCCGCGCCTCGCTGCGCGCGCCTATGGCCAGGGCGCGGGCGCCTTCGCGGGCGGCTTCCAGGGCCAGCTTGATGCCCAGTCCGGGGCCGATGCCGGAGACCATCAGCACCTTGTCGTTCAGCAGCATGGGGAATTCCTCTTGTCGTTATTGGGCCGCGTTCAGACGTGGATATGCCGCGCGCGGTACTCGGCGTAGTCGCGCCGCAGCAGCGCCTCGCTGAGGCCGAAGCGTTCCGGCTGGTACTGGTGCGCGGCGCGTTTCTCGCGGCCGTTGTCGGCCAGCCAGCGGGCCATGGCTTCGCGCTGCGCCGGGCCCAGGTCGAGGCCGGCGAAGCGGTAGATGGCCTCGACCACGCCCAGCGGGTCGCCCAGGGTGTCTTCGAAGCGCACGTCGAGGAAACGCCCGGCGGGAATGTCCGCGCGCACCGCCATGGCGTGCCGGAGGGCGCGCGCCATGCGCCGGTTCCACTGTTCGCCGACCACTTCCGGGTCGGCCTGGTCGCTGTACAGCTGCCAGAGCGTATGGATGAAGCTGGCCAGCGAGGGGATGGTCTTGCCCGGCTCGCGGTGGGTGAGCACCACCTGGGCGCCCGGGAACACCTCGAACAGCAGCTCCAGGGTATGCAGGTGCTGCGGGCTCTTCAGCAGCCAGCGGCGGCCGCTGGCGACGCCCCGGCGGGCCTGCTGCCATTGCAGGAATTGCAGAGTCTTCTTCAGGTAGCGGTAGACCTGGGCCTGGTCCTGGCGGTCGAGCCAGGCGGTGTAGCTGGGCACGTTGACGTAGGAGTCCATGGCGCAGAGGAACGAGTGCTCCATGAGCATGAATTCCTCGTCCGCCTGCTCGGCGTCCAGCGGGTGGATGGCCAGCAGTTGCGGGAGGAACTCGATCATCCCCGCCACTTCGGCGCGCGCCCGCTCGATGCGCTGGCTCGGCCGCTCGATGGCCTCGCCGGGCAGCGGCGCCGGGTAGCGGGTTTCCCACCACTGCGCCTTGCTGAACTGCGGGTCCACCGCCAGGGTCCGCTGCAGCAGCGTGGTGCCGGTGCGCGGCAGGCCGACGATCACCAGCGGGTCGTCGATGCGCTGTTCGAGGATTTCCGGGTAGCGCTTGCAGTGATCCTCGATCACCAGGCGGTTGACCAGCTGCGCCAGCAGCTTCTCGCGCAGCAGCACGCGGCCGCGCTCCGACAGGCGCGCCTCGTTTTCCAGGGCCTCGGCGAGCACCCGCAGGGCCTCGCGGAAGTCGCCGGGGCCGAAATCATCGAGGCCGTCGGCGCGCGCGCTGGCTTCGGCCAGCAGTTGGTTGGGCGAGAAGTGGTTCATCGGGCCAGTTCCTTCAGGTCGGCGAGCTTGACCACGCGGGTGCTCGGGTGCACCGGCTGCTGCGCGCCGACCCAGCGCAGGCAGAGGGTGCCGTGGGGGTGGCCGGCGGTTTCCAGCCAGTTCGCCAGGCCCGGGTCGCGGGCGCTGAGCACCAGGCGCACGCCGCCGCGCTCGTCCAGGCGCGCCGAGTGCTTGTTCAGGCAGACGCGGTGGTAGCGGTAGTCCAGCGATTCCATCCAGTAGTTGTTGATCTGCAGGTTCCAGAAGTCGCACGCGGGCACCTGCTCGACCTCGATCAGCAGCGCCTCGTCGTCGGCCAGCGCCCAGTACGAGTGGTAGTAGAAGATGTTCGGGTCGCCGCCCACCGACTGGCACAGCGCCTGGTCGGCCGGCGGCAGCTGGTTGGCGTGGGCCTGGTAGCCCTGCGCCCAGTCGGCGAACAGCCGCGCGGTGCCCTCGACGAAAGCGCCGACGCGCTGCAGCCCCTGGTGCAGGCGCGCGGCGTCCAGCGGTTGCGGCGCGCTGTCGGCATCCAGGCGCTCGATGCGCAGCTGCGCCGGTTGCTCGCTGGCGCGGTCGAGGAAGGTCTGGCGGACGATCAGCGCGTTGCTCTGCGCCTCCATCGGCAGCCAGTTGCCGGTGGCCGGGCGCTGCTGGCCGAGGATGATCTCGAAGTCGCCGTTGGCGTCCAGTTCCAGCTGGCCGGCGTCGATGAAGCCGGTCGGGATCATCTTGCCGTCGGTCTCGTAGCCACCCTTCTGGGTGCCGAAGCTGAGGTAGGCGACGCTGCCGCGATTGCCGCTGACGCGGTACTCGTGCTCGCCGTTGAGGCGCGCGTAGCGGTACAGGTTGTCCGGGTTGTCGGCGCCGATCTTGGCCGTCTCGTGGGACGGCGTGATGAAGCCGGGGAAGTCCGCGTCGGCGAACTCCAGGTGCATCTCCAGGGCGATGCGCAGCAGGCGCGTGAGGTAGCGGAAGCCCTCGGCGCGGGTCTGCGCGTCGGCCGGGGCCTCGGCGCGGAGTATCTGCTCGCCGCTGCGGCGCAGTTGTTCGCAGAAGAGGTTCCAGCTTGCGCCGCTGAGCACCTCCTGTTCGATCCTGTCTGTGGCCATGTCGGTCTCCTCTGTGGGCCTGGCGAAGACCTTAGGGAGAAGGCGCCGGGGCATTCTTCGTCCGCTCGGACGAGGAGCGCGGCGGCGAATGCGCCGAGCATCGGCCCGAGCGCGTCGCGCGGTGCGACGCGATACACGCCTGGAGGAACCCATGGCCGAAGAAAACAACCTGGTCCGCTCCCTCACCGTCGAGATCGCGGCGCCCGCCGAACTGGTGTGGGCGGTGCTGGTCGACCTGCCCCGCTACCCGCAGTGGAACCCCTACACCGTCAAGGTCGAGTCGAGCCTGCGCCTGGGCGAGCCGGTGAACCTGTTCCTGCCCGACCCGACGCGGCCGGGCGAGCTGCTCCAGGTGATCGAACAGCTCGCCAGCTTCGAGCCGCCGCGCCTGCTGGCCTGGGAGATGCACGCCAGCGCCGATAACCCGGATGCCGCGCGGCGCGAGCAGATCATCGAGGCGACCGGCCCGGCGAGCTGCCGCTACCACACCACCGACCAGTTCCTCGGCGCCACCGCCGACACGGTCATGGCCATGCACGGCGCCTGGGTCAAGCAGGGCTTCGACGCCGTGGCCCTGGCGGTGAAGGCGCGCGCCGAAGCCCTGCACGCGGCGCGAGGCTGAGGATGCCGGTGCGGGTTTTTCGTCCGGTCGGACGAAGAACCCGCGCCGGCGCATTACCTACCGTGGCGCCACGCCGGCCCGAACGCCGGCCGAACACGAGGAGGTAACCCATGTTGACTCATCTGCAATGGCTGGAAGCGGAAAGCATCCAGATCATCCGCGAAGTGGTCGCCGAGTGCGAAAACCCGGTGATGCTCTACTCCATCGGCAAGGACAGCGCGGTGATGCTGCACCTGGCGATGAAGGCCTTCGCCCCGGGCAAGCCGCCCTTCCCCCTGCTGCACGTGGACACCACCTGGAAGTTCCGCGAGATGATCGCCTTCCGCGACCAGACCGCCAAGCGCCTGGGCCTGGAGCTGCTGGTACACGTCAACCCCGAGGGGCTGGAGCGCGGCATCAACCCGTTCGAGCATGGCTCGGCGCTGCACACCGACGTGTGGAAGACCCAGGGCCTGAAGCAGGCGCTGGACCACCATGGCTTCGACGCCGCCTTCGGTGGCGCGCGCCGCGACGAGGAGAAATCGCGGGCCAAGGAGCGGGTGTTCTCGATCCGTTCCGAACAGCACCGCTGGGACCCCAAGCAGCAGCGCCCGGAACTCTGGCGCCTGTACAACACGCGCAAGCGCAAGGGCGAGAGCCTGCGGGTGTTCCCGCTGTCGAACTGGACCGAGCTGGACATCTGGCAATACATCTACCTGGAACAGATCCCCATCGTGCCGCTGTACTTCGCCGCCGAACGCCCGGTGGTGCGCCGCGACGGCACCCTGATCATGGTCGACGACGAGCGCCTGCCGCTGCGCACCGGGGAAACCCCGGAACGGCGCAAGGTGCGCTTCCGCACCCTGGGCTGCTACCCGCTGACCGGCGCCATCGACAGCGACGCCGACGACCTGCCGGCGATCATCCGCGAGATGCTCGTCAGCCGCACCTCCGAACGCCAGGGCCGGCTGATCGACAGCGACTCGGCCGGCTCCATGGAGAAGAAGAAACAAGAGGGGTACTTCTGATGAACGCCATCAGCGCATCGCCCAGCGACGACCTGAAACCCTACCTGGAACAACAGCAGCACAAGCAGCTGCTGCGCTTCATCACCTGCGGCAGCGTCGACGACGGCAAGAGCACCCTGATCGGCCGCCTGCTCTACGAGTCCAAGGTGCTCTTCGAAGACCAGCTCGGCCAGCTCGAAGTCGACTCGAAGAAGCTCGGCACCCAGGGCGAGGAGCTGGACTTCGCCCTGCTGGTGGACGGCCTGGCCGCCGAGCGCGAACAGGGCATCACCATCGACGTGGCCTATCGCTTCTTCGCCACCGAGAAGCGCAAGTTCATCGTCGCCGACACCCCCGGCCACGAGCAGTACACCCGCAACATGGTCACCGGCGCCTCCACCGCCGACCTCGCGGTGATCCTCGTCGACGCCCGCCAGGGCTTGCTGGTGCAGACTCGCCGGCACAGCTACCTGGTGTCGCTGCTGGGCATCCGCAAGGTGGTGCTGGCGATCAACAAGCTCGACCTGATGGACTACTCGCAGGAGGTCTTCGCGCGCATCGAGGCCGACTACCGCGCCTTCGCCGCGCGCATCGGCCTCGACGACATCCAGTGCATCCCGCTCTCCGCGCTGCGCGGCGACAACATGCTCGAGCCCAGCCCGAACACCCCCTGGTACGACGGCCCGAGCCTGCTCCAGCACCTGGAGGAAGTGCCCCTGGAGGCCTCGCGGCAGAGCGCCGCGCCGTTCCGCCTGCCGGTGCAATGGGTGAACCGGCCGAACCTCGACTTCCGTGGCTACAGCGGCAACGTCGCGGCCGGCAGCATCCGCGTCGGCGAACGCGTCCGCGTGCTCCCCGGCGGCCAGCAGAGCGTGGTCAGCGGCATCCTCGGCGCCGCCGGCGAACAGCAGCAGGCCAGCTGCGGCCAGGCGGTGACCCTGACCCTGGCCGACGAGATCGACATCAGCCGCGGCGACCTCATCGCCCTGGCAGAGGCGCCGCCGGAAGTCGCCGACCAGTTCGAGGCCACCCTGGTGTGGATGGACGAGGAAGCCCTGCTGCCCGGCCGCCCCTACCTGATGAAGATCGGCACCCGCACCCTGGGCATGAGCTGCACCGGGCTCAAGCACCGGGTCGAGGTGAACAGCCTGGAGCACCTGGCGGCGCGCACCCTGGAACTCAACGAGATCGGCGTCGGCAACCTCAGACTGGACCGCCCCATCGCCTTCGATGCCTACGCCGACAACCGCGATACCGGCGGCTTCATCGTCATCGACCGGCTGAGCAACCGCACGGTCGGCGCCGGCATGCTGCACTTCGCCCTGCGCCGCGCGCAGAACGTGCACTGGCAGGCGATCGACGTGAACCGCGAGGCCCACGCCGCGCTCAAGGGCCAGAGCCCACGGGTGCTGTGGTTCACCGGGCTGTCCGGGGCCGGCAAGTCGACCATCGCCAACCTGGTGGAGCGCAAGCTGCACGCCCTCGGCCGGCACACCTACCTGCTCGACGGCGACAACGTGCGCCACGGCCTGAACCGCGACCTGGGCTTCACCGAGGCCGACCGGGTGGAGAACATCCGCCGGGTGGCGGAGGTGTCGCGGCTGATGCTCGACGCCGGGCTGATCACCCTGGTCTCGTTCATCTCGCCGTTCCGCGCCGAACGCGACATGGCCCGCGACCTGGCCGGCGCCGGCAACTTCGTGGAGATCTTCATCGACGCGCCGCTGGCCCTGGCCGAACAGCGCGACCCCAAGGGCCTGTACCGCAAGGCCCGGCGCGGCGAGCTGAAGAACTTCACCGGCATCGACTCGCCCTACGAGCCGCCGCTGGCGCCGGACCTGCACATCGACACGCGCCACGAATCGGCCCAGGCCGCCGCCGAGCGCATCGTCGACTACCTGCTGCAACGCTGACCGCGAGCGACCGGCACGGCCCGCCCACGCGGCGGGCCGTCGCCGGTCCCGGTTACGACCTAGGCCAAACGGACGATTTGCCCCCCTCCCGCGCCTTCGATACTCGACCCCAAACAAGAACGAGCGAGGCACCGCATGACCTCCTGCCTACCCGCCGCCCCGGGCGGCCCCACTACCGAAGAACTGAGCGAGCTGCTCGGCCTGGTCTACCGTGGCCCGCGAGAAAGCACGCCCTGGGCGAGCCTGCTCGAAGCCCTGCGCCGACGCTGCGACGCCAGCTACGTCACCCTGGTCCTGCGCAACCCCGCCGAGCAGCGCCCGGGGCTGATCGTCAACGCCTCGCAGCATGGCCCGCACCTGCCCGGCGAGCCGTCCTACAGCGAGCACTACTACGCGATCTGCCCGTTCCTCGACTGGCCCGCCGGCGAGGTCAGCAGCGCCGACCGAGGGCTCGGCAGCGCGGCCTGGCTGCAACACGACTTCTACCGCGACTACCTGGAACCGCTCGACCTGCGCTACGTGCTGGTCGCCCACATGACCACCGCCGAAGGCATGCACTGCGCGCTGTTCGCCTGCCGCGGCCACGCCGGCGACGACTTCAGCGACGCCGACCTGGCCCTGGTGCGCCTGCTGCTGCCGCACCTGCAGCAGGCCGTGGACCTGCACTCCAGCCTCGACCAGCTGGAGTCCGAACGCCGGCTCTACGCCGCGACCATCGACCGCCTGCTGGTGGGCACCGCGATCCTCGACGAGCACGGCCGGGTGATGCGCTGCAACAGCGCCGCCCAGCGCCTGTTCGACAGCCGCGACGGCCTCGACTGCCAGCACCAGCGCCTGCAAGCCTTCGCCCGCCAGGACAACCGCAACCTGCAGAACGCCATCCAGGCGGTGCTGCGCCTGCGTGAGCGCGGCCAGGTCGACGAGGTCGAGGTGCTGGCGCTGGCCCGGCCCAGCGGCGCGATGCCGCTGAACCTGCTGCTGCGGCCCATCGCCCTGCACCACGAGAGCCGCAGCGGCGCCCGGCGGCCGGCGCTGGCGCTGTTCATCCGCGACCCCGCCGACTCGCCGCAGGCCTCGCGCTCGCTGCTGCGCAGCCTGTTCCAGCTGACCCGCACGGAAACCGAGGTGGCGATGCAGATGATGGACGGCCTGACCCTCGACGAGACCGCCGGCGCCCTGGGCGTGTCGCGCAACACCGTGCGCGCGCACCTGCGCGGGGTCTTCGCCAAGACCGGCGCCACGCGCCAGGCGCAACTGATCAAGACGCTGCTCAACAGCGTCGCCTCGCTGGCCTGAACGCCGGCGATTTCTCCCACAAAGGAAACCCCACGATGAAACGACTGCAAGACAAGGTGCTACTGATCACCGGCGCCGCGCGCGGCCAGGGTGCGGCGGAAGCCCGGCTGTTCGTCGCCGAAGGCGCCAAGGTGGTGATCGCCGACGTGCTCGACGAGGACGGCGAGCGCCTGGCCGACGAGCTGGGCGAGGCCGCGCTGTTCCAGCACCTGGACGTGACCGACGCGGCGCAGTGGCGCGCCGTCGTGGAGCGCGCCCAGCGGCACTTCGGCAGGCTCGACGGGCTGGTCAACAACGCCGGCATCCTGCGCCTGGTGCCCCTGGAAGACAGCTCGGTGGACGACTACCGCCAGGTCATCGAGGTCAACCAGGTCGGTTGCTGGCTGGGCATGAAGAGCGCGCTGGCGGCGCTGAAGGAGGCCGGTGGCGGCGCCATCGTCAACATCTCCTCCACCGCCGGCATGGAAGGCATCGCCGGCGGCACCGCCTACGTCGCCAGCAAGTTCGCCGTACGCGGCATGAGCAAGGCCGCCGCGCTGGAGCTCGGTCGGCACAACATCCGCGTCAACTCCGTGCACCCCGGCGGCATCGACACGCGCATGGCGCGCCCGCCGGAAATGGCCGACTTCGATCCGTCGTCGATCTACAGCGGCCTGCCGATCCCGCGCATCGGCCAGCCGGAGGAAGTGGCCAGGCTGGTGCTGTTCCTGGTTTCCGACGAGTCCAGCTACTGCACTGGCGCGGAGTTCATCGTCGATGGCGGGATGCTGGCGGGGTCGTCGTTCGGTTGAGTGGATGGGGGGGCGGAAGAGCGCGCTCAGTGTAGGTTCTGCGCAGCGCTCGACTCCCGCCCCTCTCCCTAACCCTCGGCTACGCGCCCCGCCCTGAAGGGAGAGGGGACCGTTGGGCAGAACGAGGGGTCCTGGAGCTCGTCGGCTAGCACGCTGGTATCCGGAGAAAACCACCCTCCTCTCGG
>NZ_JARJLT010000112.1 GCF_029335315.1 Pseudomonas citronellolis | reverse complement strand
TGGCGGTCGCGTTCGGAGCAGGTCAGGAAGCCGCTTCCGTCGACCTTGCCCTGGTCGTCGAAGGTTACGTAGTAGGGCTGCTCGCGGCCGTCCTTGCTGAGGATGTAGCTGTTGCAGCTACCGGCCTTGTAGGCGCGCGCATGGGTGCTGGACGGCGTGCCGCCGATGCGCAGGACTTCCTCGCGGCTCATGCCGTCGTGCACGTCGCGCACCAGCGGGGCGTCGCGGTAGGTCACGAGGTTGACCGGGTTCTGCAGTCGCGTGGATTCATGGGAACAGCCCGCGAGCAGGGCCAGGGCGGTGGCGGTGAGCAGGGTTTGCCGGTACATGGGGCCTCCTTGTCGGCACGGACCTGTGGGTGGTCACTGTTCGAGTCGG
>NZ_JARJLT010000111.1 GCF_029335315.1 Pseudomonas citronellolis | reverse complement strand
AGATGAAACCGCGTCGCAGGATGGAGACGTTCATGGTTGCCCTCGTTCGTGGTCTTTCAAGCAGGTTAGTAGGCCGGGCGACTATAGGGGGTCAATGGTTATGCAATAAAATAATAAATTATCAATCTAATATAACTTGTCTGAATTCACAGAAACGCCGGATAGGCGAACAGCGCCGGCGCGCCACCAGTGTGCAGGAACAGCAGTGGGCCGTCGGCGAAACGCCCGTTGGCCGCGCCGTCGAGCAAGCCGGCCATGGCCTTGCCGGTGTACACCGGGTCGAGCAGCAGGCCTTCGCTGGAGGCGAGCAGGCGCAACGCCTTCAGGGTGTCGGCGTTGGGTTCGCCATAGCGCGGGCCGAAGTAGCTGTCCCACAGATGCACGGCGAAGTGCGCCGCCAGGGGCCGGCCGAGCAGTTCCGCGGTGCGCTGCGCCAGTCCTTCGACCTTGGGCCGTTGCGCCGCCTCGCTGCGCGATACCGTGACACCGATCACCGGGGTTTCCGGCAACGCCTCGGCCAGCGCCAGGGCCAACCCGGCGTGGGTTCCGGCGCTGCCGGAGGCGAGCACCACGGCGGCGAAGCGGCGGCCGCTGGCGCGCACCTGTTCGGCCAGTTCCAGGCCGGCGCGCACATAGCCCAGGGCGCCGAGTGCATTGGAGCCGCCGATGGGCACCAGGTACGGTTTGCGGCCCTGGCCGCGCAGGCGCTCGCAGGCCTGTTCGAGCAGGGCATCGGCGTTGTCGAGGTTGGCGACCGCTTCGACCTGGGCGCCGAACAGGTCGAGCAACAGGCGGTTGCCATTGCCCAGGTAGTTGGCGTCGTCGGTGCCGAGCGGATTTTCCAGCAGGGCCAGGCAGCCCAGGCCCAGGCGCGCTGCGACCGCGGCGGTCTGGCGCACATGGTTGGACTGGATCGCCCCGGCGGTCACCAGTACGTCGGCACCGACCTTGAGCGCGTCGGCGGCAAGGAATTCCAGCTTGCGCACCTTGTTGCCGCCCATGGCCAGCGGAGTGACGTCGTCGCGCTTGACCAGGATTTCCCGGCCGAGCAGCGCCGAGAGGCGTTCCAGCTTGTCCAGCGGGGTGACGGGGCCCATCAGGTCGAGGCGCGGGAAGCGGGCGAGGGAGTCGTGCAGGGAGCTCATCGAGGCGCCTCGGGATGCTTGGTCGGTTCGCCAAGATAAATCGCGATGCCGTGAGCGGCAATTCGCTCGCGGGGCTTTTCTTTAGGGCGGCAGTCGACGAGAATTTCACGCCGACTGTTATAAGGTTACATTTTGTTTCCGCGCCGCCGTCCGCCGGCGCACCGTCACCGATGTACCGGCTGGCCCGTTCCGTGGCCGCCTCTGGAGTGTAGATGCGAGTCGACCTGGACACCGCGGGCGACGACCTGCATGCGCTGCCGCGCTTCCAGCAGGCCGCCGCGCATGCCCGGCGCCTGTTCGTCCTGGCCCTGGGCAGCGGTTTGCTGGCCGGGTTGTTGTTCCTGCTGGCGATCCTCATCGGGCTGTTCGCTGCCGCCTCGCCCTGGCTTCCACTGTTGTGCAACAACGCCGCTGCCTTGCTCCTGCTGGCCGCCGCCGCGCAGTCGGGCTGGCGTGTGGACGCCTGGCGTGCGCGGGCGCTGGGGGAGGGCGGGGCCATCGGGTCGGGCTGGTTGCGGCGCAATGCCGCCCCTGAAGAACCGGCGTCGCCCGAGGCGCTGAGCGCCTATGACCGTTTCCTCGATGGCATCGGCCGCGGCATTCGCTCGCTGCTGCGGCGCATTGGCCTCGGCGCGCTCTGGCTGGCCGGGCTGTCCTGCGCCGCGCTGCTGGTGATCCGCGCGGGCTGGAACCTGGCACTGCCCGGCGCCGATCTCGGTCAGGCCGCCTATATAGGCGCCGGCCTGTTGCTGCTCGGCGCCTTCGGCCTGCTGGTGCTAGAGCGCCATCTTGCCGCCAACACTGACGCGCAGTGGCCGGAGGCCGCCGGCCTGGCGCCGCTGCTGCGGATGGTCATCGCCGTGCAACTGCTGTCGCTGCCGGGGTTGTTGTTCGCCTCCGCCGACAACCTCTGGCCGGTGCGCCTGCTGGTACTGATCGGCCTGATTCCCGCCGCGGTGGCGCTGGAGCTGATCCTGCGCGCGATCTTCTCGGCGTTCCTGCCGCAGCGTGAGCGCGAGGAGCCGCGCCTGGTCGCCCGCAGCCTGCTGGCCGGGCAACTGCGCTGGCCGCCGCGCCCGCTGGAGTTCCTGCAGGACGAGCTGCAGCAGCGCTTCGGCATCGACCTGCGGCAGATCTGGGCGTTCTCCTTCATGCGCCGCGCCTTCCTGCCGGTGGCCGCGCTGGTGGCGCTGGTGGGCTGGCTGCTCAGCGGCGTCCATGAGATCGCCCTGGATGGACGGGGTGTCTACGAGCGTTTCGGCAAGCCCGAGGCGGTGCTCCAGCCGGGCCTGCATGTCGGCTTGCCGTGGCCGTTCGGACGGGTGATCGCGGTGGAGAACGGGGTGATCCACGAGTTGGCCACGTCCGGCGATTCCGCCGCCGCCGACCAGCCGAGCGCCGCCGAAGGCCCGGCGCCAGAGGGCGCCAATCGCCTGTGGGACGCCTCGCACCGCAGCGAGAAATCCCAGGTGATCGCCAGTTCCGCCGACGGCAAGCAGAGCTTCCAGGTGGTCAACATGGACGTGCGCTTCGTCTACCGCATCGGCCTGGACGACGCCGCGGCGCTGGCCGCCACCTACAACAGCGCCGACGTGCCGGCGCTGATCCGCAGCACGGCCAGCCGCGTGCTGGTCCACGACTTCGCCTCGCGCACCCTCGACAGTGTCCTCGGCGGTGAGCGCGAGGCCCTCGCGGTGGACATCGGCAAGGCGGTGCAGGCCGACCTCGACGGCTTGCACAGCGGCGTGGAAATCCTCGCCACCGTGGTCGAGGCGATCCACCCGCCGGCCGGCGCGGCGAATGCCTACCACGCCGTGCAGGCGGCGCAGATCACCGCCCAGGCGCTGATTTCCCGCGAGCGCGGCAAGGCCGCCGAGCAGACCAACGAAGCCCGCCTGGCCGCCAGCCAGGCAGTGGACAAGGCCAACGCCGACGCCCGCGAGACCCTCGCCGCGGCCCAGGCCGCCGACCTGCGCTTCGGCGCCGAGCGCAAGGCCTGGCAGGACGCTGGCCAGGCCTTCCTGCTGGAACAGTACCTGGCCCGCCTCGGGCAGGGCCTGGGCGGAGCCAGCGCGCTGATCGTCGACCACCGCCTGGGCGCCGCCGAAGCGCCGACCCTCGACCTGCGCGGCTTCCTCGCCGCGCCCTTCGACCCGGCGCGCAAGCCGGCCAAACAGGAGCTCGTCCCTTGAGTTCGTCGCACCCGCACGACCACGCCGGTCACCACGATCACGATCACGATCATGACCACGGCCACCACCACGAGCATGACCACGACCACGCCGCCACGCCGTTCCCCTGGCGGCGCGCCGGCCTGGCCGCGCTGCTGGTGCTGTTCGCCGCCGCCACCGCCAGCCTGGTGCAGGTGCGCTCCGGCGAGGCCACGGTGATCACCCGGTTCGGCAATCCGGCGCGGGTGCTGCTGCAGCCGGGCCTGGCCTGGCGCCTGCCGGTGCCTTTCGAGGCGGCGATCCCGGTGGACCTGCGCCTGCGCACCACCTCCAGCGGCCTGCAGGACGTCGGCACCCGCGACGGCCTGCGGATCATCGTCCAGGCCTACGTGGCCTGGCAGGTACAGCCCGACGCGGACAACGTGCAGCGCTTCATGCGTGCCGTGCAGAACCAGCCCGACGAGGCCGCGCGGCAGATCCGCACCTTCGTCGGCTCGGCGCTGGAAACCACCGCCAGCGGCTTCGACCTGGCCGACCTGGTGAACACCGACGGTTCCAAGGTGCGCATCGCCGACTTCGAGCAGCGCCTGCGCGCGCAGATCGAGAAGCAGCTGCTGGATACCTACGGCGTGCGCGTGCAGCAGGTCGGCATCGAGCGCCTGACGCTGCCCTCGGTGACCCTCGGCGCCACCGTCGATCGCATGCGCGCCGAGCGCGAGACCATCGCCACCGAGCGCACCGCCGAAGGCAAGCGCAAGGCCGCCGAGATTCGCTCCGCCGCCGAGCGCGACGCGCGCATCCTGCAGGCCGACGCCACGGTCAAGGCCGCCGACATCGAGGCGCAGTCCCGCGTCGAGGCGGCGCAGATCTACGCCAAGGCCTACGCCGGCTCGCCGGAGCTGTACAACCTGCTGCGCTCCCTGGACACCCTGGGCACCATCGTCAACTCCGGCACCCGCCTGGTCCTGCGCACCGACGCGGCGCCGTTCCGCGTGCTGGTCGACGGCCCGCCGCAACTGCCGGCGCCGAAGGCGGGCGCGCAGCATGAGTGAGCGCGAGCAGGGCGGCAGCCCCTGGCTGCAGGCCGGGCGCCTGGCGTTCATCGCGCTCTACGGCGTGACCCTGCTGGCCGCCGCCGGCTGGGCGCTGTCCAACGTGCGCCAGGTCGGCCCCGACAGCCGCGCCGTGGTGCTGCGCATGGGCGCCTTGCAGCGCATCGCCAACCCCGGCCTGCTGCTGGCCTGGCCGCGCCCCTTCGAGCAGGTGGTGATGCTGCCGGCCGCCGAACGGGTGATCGAGCGTCGGGTGGAAACCCTGTTGCGCTCGGCCCAGGCGCAGAAGGCCGACCTCGACGTCAGCCTGGCCAACGACGCCACCGCCGGCTCCGGCTACCTGCTGACCGGCGACGCCGGGGTGGTGCAGCTGGACGTGCGGGTGTTCTACAAGGTGGTCGACCCCTACGCCTTCGTGTTGCAGGGCGAACACGTGCTGCCGGCGCTCGATCGCCTGGTGGAGCGCAACGCCGTGACCGTGTGCGCCGCCCGCGACCTGGACACCATCCTGGTCGCCCGCCCCGAACTGGTCGGCAGCGACAGCGCCGTGGCCGAGCGCCGCGAACGCCTGCGCGGCGACCTGCAGCAGGGCGTCAACCAGAGCCTCGCCGCGCTGGCCGCCGCCGGCAGCGGGCTGGGCGTGCAGATCGAGCGGGTGGACGTGCAGTCGTCGCTGCCGCGCGATGCGGTCAGCGCCTTCAACGCCGTGCTCACCGCCAGCCAGATGGCCGAGCAGAACGTCGCCGCCGCGCAGAACGACGCGGCGCGGCAGACCCAGGCCGCCACCCAGGCCGCCGACCGCACCCTGCAGGTAGCCCACGCCCAGGCCGGCGAACGCCTGGCCAAGGCGCGCACCGACACCGCCACCATCGCCAGCCTGGCCGGCAGCCAGGACCCCGGCCTGGCGCTGCGGCTGTACCGCGAACGGGTCCCGGGCATCCTCGCCAGGGCCGGCTCGGTGACCACCGTCGACCCGCGCGACGCCGGCCACCTGATCCTCCAGGGGCCGCAGCCGTGAAGCAATGGGCGGACAGATGTCACACGGACGCGCTAGGCTCGCGGAGGGGCCGCAGGCCCGACATCACAACTCCGAGAACAATACATAGGGCGGGACACTCATGAACGCTGTCGCATTCCAGCACTCCTCCACGGCGCCGCGCGGGCTCGATCGCTGGCGCGGCCTGGGCGCGCGCCTGCTGGCCCTGGGCGCCTTGCTGCTGCTCTGCGCCGGCACCGCCGAGGCCGGCCGCGAGCTGCCCAGCGGGATGCTGGTGGGGGTGGTGGACAGCGCCAGCTTCCCGGTCATCACCCTCAAGCGGCCCAAGCCCAACCTGCTCAAGCAGGTGGTCAGCCTTGGCCTGTACCAGAAGACCGTGAGCTACCCGGTCGCCGTCTCGGTGCGCATCCGCAACGAGAACAACCTGTTCATCGTCAACGGCCTGATGCCGCAGCTGAAGGACAAGTTCGTCGCGCTCAAGACCGGCCTGAGCGGCCAGGTCAACCAGATCTGGGTGCTGACCGAGGCCGAAGCCAGCGAATACGTGAAGCGCCCGGACACCCGCTTCCCACCCCGGGCGACCATCCTCAAGGATGACCAGACCGCGTCGACCCAATGACCTGAGTTGCAGATGAGCGCACACCACCACCATCACGGCCATCACCACGGCCACAGCCACGGCCACCTGACCGGGGCCATGCTCAGCCGCGACGAGCAACGCGCCGCGGCGCGCCAGTTGAGCCTGGCCATGGTCGCCCTCGGCCTGCTGCTGCTCGGCCTGCTCTGGCGCTGGCTGGCGCCGCAGCAGGAAGGCGTGGCGCAGATGCTGCTGGGCGTCGCCTCGCTGCTGGTGGCGCTGCCGGTGCTGCGCTCGGCCGCTTCCAGCCTGCGCCATCCGAGCCTGCACGGCATCACCGACCAGTTGATCGCCCTGGCGATGCTCGGCGCCTGGGCCAGCGGCGACCTGCTGACCGCCGCGCTGCTGCCGATCATCATGATCTTCGGCCACGTGCTGGAGGAGCGCAGCGTGATCGGCTCGCAGGAGGCCATCGAGGCCCTCGGCCGGCTGACCCGCAGCCAGGCGCGGCGCCTGCGCGCCGACGGCGGCGTGGATGCGGTGGACAACGCGGAACTGCGCGCCGGCGACCAGGTGGAAGTGCGCGCCGGCGACCGCGTGCCGGCCGACGGCCGGGTGCTGGACGGCCAGGCCAGCCTGGACACCGCGCCGATCACCGGCGAATCGGTGCCGCTGGAAGCGCGCGCGGGGATGGAAGTCTACGGCGGCGCGATCAACCTCGACGGCCTGCTGCGCATCGAGGTGACCCGCACCGGCGAGGAATCCACCCTCGGCAAGGTGATCGCGCTGATGCAGCGCGCCGAGCGCTCCAAGCCGCCGATCACCCGCCTGCTGGAACGCTACGCCGGCGGCTACATGGTGCTGGTGCTGCTGATCGCCGCGGTCACCTGGTTCATCAGCAACGACGCCCAGGCGATGCTCGCCGTGCTGGTCGCCGCCTGTCCCTGCGCGCTGGTGCTGTCGGCGCCGGCCACGGCCATCGCCGGCATCGCCGTGGCGGCGCGCCATGGCATCCTGATCCGCAGCTCGGCGTTCCTCGAGGAACTGGCCGACCTGACCTCGGTGGTGGTCGACAAGACCGGCACCCTGACCCACGGCAGCCTGCGCCTGCAGGCGCTGCGCGGCGAGCCCGGCGAAGACCCGGCGGCCTTGCGCCGGCTGGCCGCCAGCCTCGGCGCGGCGAGCAGCCACCCGGTCAGCCGTGCCCTGGCGGCGCTGGCTGAGCACGACGCCTACCACCCGCTGGAAGACATCCGCGAACGCCAGGGCCTGGGCGTGATCGCCCATACCGCGCAGGGCGAAGCGGCCCTCGGGCGCCCCGAACTGTTCACCCAGCTGGGCATCGCCACCCCGGCGGTGCCCGAGCACGACGGCCCGATCGCCGGCCTGGCGCTGGACGGGCGTTTCCGCGCCTGGCTGCTGCTGGCCGACAGCCTGCGCCCGGAAGCGCCGCGGGCGATGGCCGAGCTGCGTGAGCTGGGCCTGGGCCGCCAGCTGCTGCTGACCGGCGACCGGCAGAGCGTCGCCGACGCCGTGGCCCGCGAGGTCGGCATCGGCGACGTCAGCGCCCAGGCGTTGCCGGAAGACAAGCTGCGCCGGGTGGGCGAGGAAATTCGCAAGGGCTTCCGCCCGCTGGTGGTCGGTGACGGCATCAACGACTCGCTGGCGCTCAAGGCCGGCGTGGTCGGCGTGGCCATGGGCGCCGGCGGCGCCGACATCGCCCTGGCCTCGGCCGACGTGGTGCTGATCGGCAGCGACCTGCGCCGCCTGGGCACCTGCGTGCGGCTCAGCCGCCAGTGCCGGCGCACCCTGCAGGTGAACGTGGCGATCGGCCTGGGCTGGACCCTGGCGATAGTCGCGGCCGCCGCCTTCGGCCTGCTCGGCGCCGCCGGGGCGATGATCGCCGCCGTGCTGCACAACCTCAGTACCCTGCTGGTGCTGGGCAACGCCGGGCGCCTGTTGCGCTTCGACGAGAGCCTGCTGCGTTTCGACGAGAGCCACGGCCAGGCGCGCCCGGATGAACCCATTGGGCCGCCGGTCGGCGCCTGAGGAGCAGCGGCCATGGCGTCTATCGGGTATCATGGGCGCCGTTTCCGTCTTCCTTTCCGGTCGAACCCATGACTTCCTCGCAACAACCGCCGCGCGACGACAGCGCGGCCACCCCGGACCAGGCGCCGTTGTCCCTGGCCGAACTGGCCAAGGCCGCCCTGGCCGCGCAGAAAGCCGCCGCCGCGAGCTACCAGCATCGCAAGGCCCACGACAAGGATGTGCGCCGGCCACCGGCGCCACGCGGGTCGCGCCGCTCGATGGGCAAACGCTGACAGATGAAGAGCCGACCCCTGGTCGGCTTTTTCTTTTGCCCTCGGAGCACAAGCCAATCAGGCTTGTCGAAGCAGGCCAGACTTCCTCAGAATGGCCGGCTTTGCAACAACGCCGGTCGACAGACAAGGAGAGGCAATGAAAGCGATTCATCTGCTGCTGGGCGCCAGCCTGCTGGTGCTGGGCGGCTGCAAGACCTTCGGTGGCCATTACGAACTGGACGCCGTGGACGGCAACGGCCACAAGCTCAACAAGAAGGCCTTCCTGGCCCAGGGCACGGGCATCTACACCGTGCGCAACGCGCTTTGCTCCAGCTACCCCAAGGCCACGGTGATCATCCGTGACGTCGATGCCGACCAGGAACTGGCCGGCGAAAGTCCCTACCACTGCAAGTGACCATGAAACGACTGCTGCTGATCGGCGTGGGCGCCGGCGACCCCGAGCAACTGACTATCCAGGCGATCAAGGCGCTGAACCGCGCCGACGTGTTCTTCCTGCTCGACAAGGGCGCGAGCAAGACCAAGCTGCTCGACCTGCGCCGCGACATCTGCGAGCGCTACGTCGAAGGTGGCGATTTCCGCGTGGTGGAAGCCGAGCTACCGGAGCGCGAGCGCGGCGTGGCCGACTACGCCGGCAGCGTGGTCGACCTCAACGCGGCCAAGCAGGCGCTGTTCGAGCGGCTGATCGACGAGCATGTCGCCGACGACGAGTGCGGCGCCTTCCTGGTCTGGGGCGACCCGGCGCTGTACGACAGCAGCATCCGCATCCTCGACGCGATCCTCGCCAGTGGCCGGCTGCGCTTCGACTACGAAGTGATCCCCGGCATCACCAGCGTGCAGGCCCTGGCCGCGCGCCACCGCATCGCCCTGAACCACATCGGCGGCGCGGTGCAGATCACCACCGGCCGCCGCCTGGCCCGCGACGGCATGCCGGCGGGCGTGCAGGACCTGGTGGTGATGCTCGACGCCCAGGACAGCTACACCGGCCTGCGCGGCCAGGACCTGGAAATCTTCTGGGGCGCCTACGTCGGCACTCCGGACGAACTGCTGATTGCCGGGCGCCTGGACGAGGTCGCCGAGCGCATCCGCGATACCCGCCTGAAGGCCCGCGAGGCCAATGGCTGGATCATGGACACCTACCTGCTGCGCAAGGCGGAAGACTGAGCCACATGGGGAACGCCCGGGACGAAGCCACTGGGCTCCCGCGTTCGCGGGAGTGACGGGTTCGGGGGTGGCTCGCTTCCCCTGCGTCGTCCCCGCGAGCGCGGGAATCCAGTGGCTCGGCCCTGGCGATGGGCGCAGGAGTGGGCTTTCCGGGCTGCGGGGCGTTCGATCGGCGGATAACGCTTCGCGCTATTTCGCCCTACGTGATGGCCGGTTGCGCGGGCGTCTAGCGCTCGAGCTTCTGCGCCTGGCCCTGCTGCAGCGTCCAGCCCACCACTTCGGCGGCGAGGCGGTCGCCGGCCTGGCCGAAGGCCTTGACCACCTCCGGCACCTGGGTGCCACCGGCCGGCTGGCGCACTTCGAAGCGGCGGCTGGCGACGATGCGCTGGCTGGCGTTGCGCACCAGCCGGGCTTCGAGGATCACCACCGCTTCCACGGCCTTGCCGCGGTACTCGCTCTGGAACGCGCGCAGGTCGCCGCCCAGCTCCAGGTCGGCCTGCAGGCTCACTTCGTCGCTGCTCAGGGCCTGGATGCGGCCGTCGGCGCGGAAGGCGTCGAGCAGCCGGTCGCGCAGCAGCGACGGGGCGGCGTCGGCCCAGCGCACACTCTTGTAGACACTGAGCATGTCGCCTTCGGACTGCACCGCGATGCGGTTGCCGTCCAGCACCTGGCTGGCCTTGGGCGCGTCGACCCGCAGCGACCAGTTCACCGCCGGGGTAGCGCGCGGCGGCTGCTGCGCGGCGGGCAGCAGGTAGATGTCCGGGGTCTCCGCCTTGGGCAGGATCGAGCAGGCCCCGAGCAGGGCGGCGAGGGCGCTGTAGCCGAGCAGGCGCAGGGGGGCCTTCATGGTTGGAACTCCTTGGTGCGGTTGCCGCCGAACAGGTAGTTGGTCGGGTTCTCCTCCAGGCGTCGGGTGACCCGCTGCAGGTTGTCCAGGGTGGCGCGCAGCTCGCGCACCGCCGGGCCTATCTCGCCCAGTCCGTTGAGGCCGCCGTTGACCGCGTCGTAGTTGCCGTCGATCAGGCGGTCGATCTTCTCGCTGCTGCGCTGCAGCGCGGCCAGGGTCTGCTGCACGCTGGCCATGGCGTCCTTGCCCTGGCTGCCGAGCATCTGGTTGGCGTTGCCCACCAGTTGGTTGGCGCTGGCCAGGGTTTGCCGCGCCTGCTGGCTGGCGGCGGCCAGTTCCTTGACGATGACGCGGATGTCGTCGCGCTGCTCGGCGATGGTCCCGGTGGCCTGGTCGATATGGTCGAGGGTGCGGCTGATGCGGTCGACGTTCTCCTGGGAGAACATGCGGTTGATGTTGTTGATCAGGTTGCTGACGTTGGTGGCGATGTCCTCGCCGTTGGCCAGCAGCTTGCTCAGTGGCGAGGGGATGGTCTTGATCACCGGCACCTTGCCGTCCTTGCCCACCAGCGGCGGGCTGTCCGGCGAGCCGTTGCTGAGCTGGATGATGGCGGTGCCGGTGACCCCGGTGATGGCCAGCTTGGCGCGGGTGTCCTGGCGGATCGGGGTCTGGTCGAAGACGCGGATGCGCGCCAGCACCTTGCGCGGGTCCTGCGGGTCGAGGCGCAGGCTGACCACGTCGCCGACCTTGATCCCGCTGTACTGCACGGTGCCGCCCTGGGACAGGCCGGTCACCGCCTCGGTGAAGATCACGTCGTAGAAGTTGTACTGCTGGTCGCTGCTGTTCTTCGCCAGCCACAGGCCGAAGAGCAGGCCGCCGATGGCCACCAGCACGGTGAACAGGCCGATGACCACGTGGTGGGCGCGGGTTTCCATTTCAGTTTTCCTCCCGCAGGCGGTCCGCCGCCTGCTGCGCGGCACGGCCGCGCGGGCCGTGGAAGTAATCCTGCACCCAGGCGTCGGGGTTGGCCGCCACCTCGTCGAGGCTGCCGACCACCAGCACGCGCTTCTGCGACAGTACGGCGACGCGGTCGCAGATGGTGTAGAGGGTGTCCAGGTCGTGGGTGACCAGGAACACGGTGAGCCCGAAGGCCTCGCGCAAGGTCAGGATCAGTTGGTCGAAGGCCGCCGCGCCGATCGGGTCGAGGCCGGCGGTGGGTTCGTCGAGGAACAGGATGTCCGGGTCCAGGGCCAGGGCACGGGCCAGGGCGGCGCGCTTGACCATGCCGCCGGAGAGCTCCGCGGGGTACTTGGCGCCGGCTTCGGGGGGCAGACCGGCGAGGGAAATCTTCACCTTGGCCAGGTATTCGGCGTGCTCGCGGGACAGCCCTGCGTGCTCGATCAGCGGCAGGCAGACGTTCTCGCTGACGGTCAGCGAGGAAAACAGCGCGCCGTTCTGGAACAGCACGCCGAAGCGCCGTTCGATCTGCGAGCGGCGTTCCGGCGGCAGCGCCAGCAGGTCTTGGCCGAACACGTGGATGCTGCCCGCCTGGGGCCGGCGCAGGCCGATGATGGCGCGCAGCAGCACCGACTTGCCGGTGCCCGAGCCGCCGACCACGCCGAGGATTTCGCCGCGACGCACCTCTAGGTCGAGGTGCTCGTGCACCGCGTGGCTGCCGAAGGCGTTGGTCAGGTCGCGGACCTGGATGATGGCGTCGTCGCTCACCAGCCCATCTCCATGAAGAACAGCGCGGCGATGGCGTCGATGAGGATCACCGCGAAGATCGACTGGACCACCGCCGAGGTGGTGTGCTCGCCCACCGACTGCGCGCTGCCGCTGACCCGGAAGCCTTCCAGGCAGCCGATCACGGCGATGATGAAGGCGAATACCGGCGCCTTGACCATGCCGACGAGGAAGTGCTGCACGGCGATGTCGTTCTGCAGCATGACCATGAACATGCGCGGCGAGATGTCCAGCGACAGCGCGCAGACCACGCCGCCGCCGACGATGCCGGAGATCATCGCCAGGAAGGTCAGCATCGGCAGCACCAGCAGCAGCGCCAGCACCCGTGGCAGCACCAGTAGCTCCATGGGGTCGAGGCCGAGGGCGCGGATGGCGTCGATCTCCTGGTTCGACTTCATCGAGCCGATCTGCGCGGTGAAGGCGCTGGCGGTGCGCCCGGCGAGGAGGATGGCGGTGAGCAGCACGCCGAATTCGCGGAGGAACGAGAAGCCCACCAGGTCGACGGTGTAGATGGCCGCGCCGAACTTGTTCAGCACGGTGGCGCCGAGGAAGGCCACCACGGCGCCGACCATGAAGGTCAGCAGGGCGACGATGGGCACCGCGTCGAGGCCGGTCTGCTCCATGTGCGCGGCCAGCGAGGTGGGCCGCCAGCGTTTCGGGTTGAGGCCGCAGCGCAGCAGGCTTTCCAGGGTCAGGCCGATGAAGCCGAGGACGCCGACCAGGTCCTTGCCGAAGGTCTGCATGGCCACGCCGATGCGTTCCAGCAGGTCGACCAGGGCGTTGCCCGGCGGCGGCGCCTTCTCGTGCAGGCGGCACTGGGTGATGGAGCCGCCCACGGCGCGCAGCAGGTCGCGGCGTTCCTTGGGCACCTGTGCGGCGACCTCGTCCAGGCGCTGCAGGCCGCTGGCGCCGAGGAGGTCGGCGAGCAGGCTGGCGCCGGCGGTGTCGAGGCTGCCGAGCTGGTCGAAGTCGAAGCCGCCGCTGTGGCGCTGGCTTTCCTCGACCTGGGCGATCTGCCGCTGCAGGTCGGCGAAATGCGCGAGCGTCCAGTCGCCGCTGATGCGCAGCAGGGGCGGGGAGGCGGAGGTATCCAGGCGCAGCTGGCCGGCTTGAGCGGTTTCGGTCATCCCACGAAGTCTAGCGGAGTTGCGTGGCGGCACCATCCGTCGAATTCCCGGCAGCGCGGTAACAGGATATTTCTTGACTTCGTTAGCATGCTATTTAATAGTTTGGTCAAGTTTCTGCCGGTATGCCGTTCCATGCCTGCCTCCTTCAGCCTCTTCGTCGAGTTCTTCCACGCCGTGACGCGGCCGCGCCGCAGCGACCTGCAGTTCGCCGCCAAGTCGGTGCTGGCGGGGATTCTCGCGCTCTACCTGGCCTTCCGCTTTGAGCTGCAGCAACCGCAGTGGGCGTTGGTGACGGTGTTCGTGGTGAGCCAGCCGCTGAGCGGCATGGTCCTGGCCAAGAGCGTGTTCCGCCTGCTCGGTACCTGCATCGGGGCCATGGTCTCGGTGGCGCTGATCGCCCAGTTCGGCCAGGCGCCGCTGCCGTTCCTGCTGGCCATGGCCGCCTGGCTGGCGTTCTGCACCGCCGGCGCCTCGCTGCTGCAGAACTTCTCGTCCTACGGTTTCGTCCTCGCCGGCTACACGGCGGCGATAGTCGCGCTGCCCTCCAGCGCCGCGCCCATGACGGTGTTCGACCAGGCCGTGGCGCGCTGCTCGGAGATCGGCCTGGGCATCCTCTGCGCCTGCCTGTTGAGCATCGTGCTGTGGCCGCGGCGGGTGCAGCTGCAGCTGGCGGAGCAGGGCCGCAGCACCTGGGAGACCGGCCTGCAGGCGGCCGCCGCCGAGCTGACCGGGGCCGACGAGCGCGGCCCGCTGATCCGCGCCATCGGCCGCATCGTCGCGGTGGACGCGCAGCGCGAGCACGCCTGGTTCGAGGGTGGCAGCGGGCGCCGCCGGGCCCAGGCCCTGCGCGTGCTGAACGCTGACCTGCTGGGCCTGCTGCGCGCGGCGCGCAAGGTGGCGCGCGAGTGGCGGCTGCTCGACCGGGCCGCCGGCGCCGCGCTGGAACCCTGGCGGCGCGAGGTCATGGAGCTGCTGGAGAAAGCCGACTACCGCGCCTTCGACGCCACCCGCGAGCGCCTTGGCGACGCCGCGCAGGCGCTCGACGACGCCCAGCAGCGCCTGTGCCTGGAATGCCTGGCACGCACCCTGGAACTGGCCGCAGAAGCGCAGCGCAGCATGCAGGCGCTGATCTACGGCGAGGCGCCGCGCAACGCGCCGGGGGTGATCGTCTGGCACCGCGACATCGAGCGCGGCCTGCTCTACGGCCTGCGCAGCGCCCTGGCGTTCCTCTGCGTCTCGGCCTTCTGGCTGGCCAGCACCTGGCCCAGCGGCCTGGGCGCGGTGTCCATCACCGGAGTGGTGCTGAGCCTGTTCGCCAGCCGCGACAACCCGGCCAGCGCCGGGCTGAACTTCCTCCGTGGCATCGTCCTGTCGATCCCCCTGGCCGGCGTCGCCGGGCTGGTGATCCTGCCTCTGTGCGACGGCTTCCCGGCGCTGGCGGCGGTGCTCGGCGTGCCGCTGTTCCTTGCCGCGCTGTGCATGTCGCGGCCGGCGCTGACCGCCATCGCCTCGTCCTTCTGCATCTTCTATGTGAAGAACATCGGGCCGAGCAACGAGATGAGCTACGACCTCGGCCACTTCCTCAATTCGGCGCTGGCCACGGTGGTGGGCGTGGCCTTCGCCGTGCTGGTGTTCAACCTGGTGCGCCTGGCGCCCGGCCAGCGCCATTACCGTCGCGTGCTGGCGGCCATCCTCGCCGACCTGGCGCGCCTTACCCGTGGCCCGCTGCCGCTGGTGGAGGGCTGGTTCGACGGCCGCAGCGCCGACCGCCTGCTGCGCCTGGCGCAGTTCTACAGGAACCTGCCGGCCGAGCGCCGCGCGCGCTGGCGCGGCGGCCTGCTGGGGCTGGACCTGGGCGACGAGCTGCTGTTCCTCCGCGCGCGCCTGGCCGCTGCCCGCGGGCCGTTGCGGCGGGCGCGCGACGCCTACCTGCTGCGCCTGCACGGACTGCTGCTCGGCGGTGGCCCGCGCGCGGGGCGCGAGCAGGCCCTGGACGGCGCCAGCGTGGCGCTGTTCCAGGCGTTGGAAAACGACCACCGACTGGCGCCCGAGGACCGCGAACTGGCCCGCGCCACCCTGCTCCAGCTGCAGTTCATCTGGCTGCGCTGGTGCCGCCAGGACCCGGCCGCGCAGCCCGTCAGCGAGGCGCGACCCATCGCCGCCGCCGATTGACCGGCCACCCCGCCAGCCTCTAAGCTGCGCGCCTGCTACAGGTGCCTTCAGCCGCGGCTGAAGGTGAAACAGGGAAGCCGGTGGAACCGAGTTTTTCGGTCATTCCGGCGCTGCCCCCGCAACGGTAGGCGAGTCAGACGGTCGCAACAGCCACTGTGCCCATGGCATGGGAAGGCGCGACCGGGGAAGTTCCCGAACTTCCACTCGCGAGCCCGGAGACCGGCCCGTAGCTGAAGTCGACGCGCAGGATGCCGTCGGGCGCTGCCCTGGCCGCGCTCCGATCGCCCCGCGTCTTCCCGGTTTTGAGCCGCGCGGGTGAGAGCGGTGGAGCGATCAGGCAGATGAGCATTTCCCTTGCAGCCAAGGCCGCGTGCCGCCCGGCTGCCCTCCGTCGTTGTTCCCCGGCCTCCCGCGCCGCGCTTTCCCCTACGCCCAATCCGCCTCGGTGCCCCGGCATCGCGGGCACGGCCGCCCATGGCCAGGAGACAGAACGATGAGCGAATCCCCGGAAAAGGACGCCCGCCACCGCGAGCGCATGCAACGCAAGAAGGACGTGATCGACGAGAAGATCGCCCAGGCCCGGGACGAGCGCGGCGTGCTGCTGGTGCTCACCGGCAACGGCAAGGGCAAGAGCAGCTCGGCCTTCGGCATGCTCGCCCGCGCCCTCGGCCATGGCATGCAGGCCGGCGTGGTGCAGTTCATCAAGGGCGCCGCCAGCACCGGCGAGGAAGCCTTCTTCCGGCGCTTCCCCGAGCAGGTGCGCTACCACGTGATGGGCGAGGGCTTCACCTGGGAAACCCAGGACCGCCAGCGCGACATCGAGACGGCCCGCCAGGCCTGGGCCGTGGCCCGCGAGCTGCTGGCCGACCCGGCCGTCGGCCTGGTGCTGCTGGACGAACTGAACATCGCCCTCAAGCACGGCTACCTGGAGCTGGACAGCGTGCTCGCCGACATCGCCGCGCGCCCGCCGCACCAGCACGTGGTGGTCACCGGCCGCGCCGCGCAGCCGGGGATGATCGAAGCCGCCGACACCGTCACCGAGATGGGCCTGGTCAAGCACGCCTTCAAGGCCGGCATCAAGGCGCAGAAAGGGGTGGAGTTCTGATGGCGCCAGCGCGTCAGTGCCCGGCGCTGCTGATCGCCGCGCCCGCCTCCGGGCAGGGCAAGACCACCGTCACCGCCGCCCTGGCGCGCCTGCACGCGCGCC
Organism: Pseudomonas citronellolis; assembly: GCF_029335315.1. Taxonomy (GTDB): domain Bacteria; phylum Pseudomonadota; class Gammaproteobacteria; order Pseudomonadales; family Pseudomonadaceae; genus Pseudomonas; species Pseudomonas citronellolis_A. The sequence continues at coordinate 14,542 of NZ_JARJLT010000111.1, read as the reverse complement.
AGGGGCGCACGGTGCGGGTGTTCAAGGTCGGCCCGGACTTCCTCGACCCGATGATCCTCGCCCGCGCCAGCGGCGCGGCGGTCTACCAGCTGGACCTGTGGATGGTCGGCGAGGCCGAGAGCCGCCGCCTGCTCTGGGAAGCGGCGGGGGAGGCCGACCTGATCCTCATCGAGGGGGTGATGGGCCTGTTCGACGGCACGCCCTCGGCCGCCGACCTGGCGCGCGCCTTCAATGTGCCGGTGCTTGGCGTGATCAACGGCCAGGCCATGGCGCAGACCTTCGGCGCCCTCGCCGTGGGCCTGGCCACCTACCAGCCGGGCCTGCCGTTCTCCGGGGTGCTCGGCAACCGCGTCGGCAGCCAGCGCCACAGCGACCTGCTGCGCGAAAGCCTGCCCGAGTGGATTCGCTGGTACGGCGCCCTGCCGCGCAGCGCTGACCTGGAGCTGCCGAGCCGCCACCTGGGCCTGGTGCAGGCCGAGGAACTGGCCGACCTCGACGCGCGCCTGGACGCCGCCGCCGACGCCCTGGCCGCGAGCAGCGCGGTGGACCTGCCGCCGCCGGTGAGCTTCGCCGCGCCGACGCCGGATGTCGCCGCGTCGCCCCTTGCCGGGGTGCGCATCGGCGTGGCCCGCGACGCCGCCTTCGCCTTCCTCTACCAGGCCAACCTCGACCTGCTGCGCGACCTGGGCGCCGAGCTGCGCTTTTTCTCGCCGCTGAGCGACGAGCGCCTGCCGGAGGTGGACAGCCTCTACCTGCCCGGCGGCTACCCCGAGCTGCACCTGGCGCAGCTGGAGAACAACCGCGCCATGGCCGAGGCCATCCGCGCCCACCACGCCGCCGGCAAACCGTTGCTGGCCGAGTGCGGCGGCATGCTCTACCTGCTCGACGGCCTGACCGACGCCAGCGGTCTGTGCGGCCAACTGCTCGGCCTGCTGCCCGGCCGCGCCACACTGCAGAAGCGCCTGGCCGCGCTGGCGTTGCAGGAAGTCGAGTTGCCCGAAGGCCCGCTGCGTGGCCACACCTTCCACCATTCATTGCTGGACACCCGCCTGGAGCCGGCCCTGCGCGGCAGCTGCCCGAACGCCAAGCCGGTGGCCGAGGCGGTGTTCCGCCTGGGCCGGCTGACCGCGTCCTACATCCACTTCTACCTGCCGTCGAACCCGGCGGCCGCCGCCGCGATCTTCCGCCCATGAGCGAACACGCCTACAGCCCCGAGGAACGCGCGGCCATCTACCGCGCCATCGCCGAACGCCGCGACATGCGCCACTTCAGCGGCGGCACGGTGGCGCCCGAGCTGCTGGCGCGCCTGCTCGAAGCGGCGCACCAGGCGCCCAGCGTCGGCCTGATGCAGCCGTGGCGGTTCATCCGCGTCACCCGTCCGGAGCTGCGCGAGGCCATCCACGGCCTGGTGGAGGAGGAGCGGGTGAAGACCGCCGAGGCCCTGGGCGAGCGTTCCGACGAATTCATGCGGCTGAAGGTCGAGGGCGTCCGCGACTGCGCCGAGTTGCTGGTGGCGGCGCTGGCCGATGGCCGCGAGGCCCACGTCTTCGGCCGCCGCACGCTGCCGCAGATGGACCTGGCCTCGCTGGCCTGCGCCATCCAGAACCTCTGGCTGGCGGCTCGCGCCGAAGGCCTGGGGATGGGCTGGGTGTCGCTGTTCGAGCCGGCCGCCCTCGGCGAACTGCTTGGCCTGCCGGCCGGCAGCGAGGCTGTGGCGGTGCTTTGCCTGGGCCCGGTGGAGGGCTTCTATCCGGCGCCGATGCTGGCCCTGGAGGGCTGGCGCCAGCCGCGCCCGTTGAGCGAACTGCTTTACCACGATCACTGGGGGGAACGTCCATGAGCCTGGCCCTGTTGAGCGTCGTCGGGGTGGCCCTCGACGGCCTGTTGGGGGAGCCGAAGAGCTGGCACCCGCTGGTCGCCTTCGGTCGTCTGGCCGACCGCCTGGAGCGCCGCTTCAACCGCGCGCGCGAGGCGGCCGACCCGAACACCCCCGGCCTCGGCTGGCGCAGCCACGGCGTCACGGCCTGGGCCCTGGCCGTGCTGCCGCTGACCTTCGCGACCTGGCTGCTTACGCTGATTCCGCACCTGGGCTGGCTGGTCTGTGCCGTGGCGCTGTATGCCGCCATCGGCCTGCGCAGCCTCGGCGAGCACGCCGAGCCGGTGGCCCTGGCGCTGCGCGACGGCGACCTGGCGCAGGCGCGCGAGCGCGTCGGCTACATGGTCAGTCGCGAGACCGCCGAACTGGACGCCAGCGCGGTGGCCAAGGCCGCCACCGAGTCGGTGCTGGAGAACGGCAGCGACGCGGTGTTCGCCGCGCTCTTCTGGTTCGCCGTGGCCGGCGCGCCGGGCGTGGTGCTCTATCGCCTGAGCAACACCCTGGACGCCATGTGGGGCTACCGCAACCCGCGCTTCGAACGCTTCGGCTGGGCCGCGGCGAAGATCGACGATGCCCTCAACTACATTCCCGCGCGCCTGGTCGCGTTGACCTACGCGCTGCTCGGCAACACCCGCCTGGCCCTGCGCAGCTGGCGCCACCAGGCGCCGCAGTGGGACAGCCCCAACGCCGGCCCGGTGATGGCCGCCGGCGCCGGCGCCCTGGGTGTGGCCCTGGGCGGCAACGCGGTCTACCACGGCGAACTGCACGAACGCCCGCCACTCGGCGATGGCCCGGCGCCGGGCGCCCGCGACATCTGGCGGGCCCTGGCCCTGGTGCGTCAGGGCGTGCTGCTGTGGCTGCTGGCGATCCTCGGCGTGGGAGCGCTGCTGCATGCTTGAGCACGGCGGAAAGCTGCGCGTGGCGGCGCGGCGCTATGGCATTCCCTTGGAGGACTGGCTCGACCTGTCCACCGGCATCGCGCCCTGGCCGTGGCCGCTGGCGACGATTCCACCAAGCGCCTGGCAGCGCCTGCCGGAGGACGACGACGGCCTGGAACGCGCCGCCAGCGCCTACTACGGCTGCGCGTCGCTGCTGCCGGTGGCGGGCAGCCAGGCGGCGATCCAGAGCCTGCCGCGCCTGCGCGCGGCGGGTCGGGTCGGGGTGCTCGCGCCGTGCTACGCCGAGCACGCGGCGGCCTGGAGGGCCTGCGGCCACGAATTGCTGGAGCTGGCCGACGAGCAGGTCGACGGCCTGCTCGACCAGCTCGACGTGCTGCTGCTGGTCAACCCGAACAACCCCACCGGGCGGCGCTTCGACCCCGAACGCCTGCTCGCCTGGCATGCGCGGCTGAGCGCCCGTGGCGGCTGGCTAGTGGTCGATGAAGCCTTCATGGACGCCACCCCCGAGCGCAGCCTGCTGCCCCTGGCCGGCGGCCAGCCGGGCCTGCTGGTGCTGCGCTCGCTGGGCAAGTTCTTCGGCCTGGCCGGCGCGCGCCTGGGCTTCGTCTTCGCCGAGGCGCAGCTGTTGCAACGCCTGGCCACGCTGCTCGGGCCCTGGTCCATCAGCGGGCCGACCCGCTGGGTGGCGCAACAGGCGTTGGCCGACACCGCGCTGCATGAGCTGCGCCGCGCCGAGCTGGAACGCAGTGGCGCGCGCCTGGCCGGACTTCTGGCCGAGCACCGGCTACTGACCCAGGGCACGACGCTGTTCCAGTGGCTTGCCTATCCTCGGGCGGCAGAACTGCACGAGCATCTGGCGCGCCGGGGCATCCTGGTGCGCCACTTCGATACCCCGCCGAGCCTGCGCTTCGGCCTGCCCGCCGACGAGTCCGGCTGGGCGCGCCTGCGCCAGGCCCTCGGCGAATGGAGCCCGACATGACGACCCTGATGGCGCAAGGCGCTACTTTGATGGTGCAAGGCACTACTTTGATGGTGCAGGGCACCACCTCCGACGCCGGCAAGAGCACCCTGGTGACCGCGCTGTGCCGCTGGCTGCGCCGCCAGGGCGTGGCGGTGGCGCCGTTCAAGCCGCAGAACATGGCGCTGAACAGCGCGGTGACCGCCGACGGTGGCGAGATCGGCCGCGCCCAGGCGGTGCAGGCCCAGGCCAGCCAGCTGGCGCCGCACACCGACATGAACCCGGTGCTGCTCAAGCCCAACAGCGACACAGGCGCGCAGATCATCATCCACGGCCGCGCGGTGACCAGCATGGATGCCGCCGCCTACCACGACTACAAGCGGGTGGCGCTGCAGGCGGTGCTGGAGTCGCACCAGCGGCTGAGCGCAGCCTACGACGTGGTTATGGTCGAGGGCGCCGGCTCGCCGGCGGAGATCAACCTGCGCGCCAACGACATCGCCAACATGGGCTTCGCCGAAGCGGTGGACTGTCCGGTGATCCTCATCGCCGACATCGACCGCGGCGGCGTCTTCGCCCACCTGGTCGGCACCCTGGAACTGCTCTCGGCCAGCGAACGGGCGCGGGTGAAAGGCTTCGTCATCAACCGCTTCCGTGGCGACATCGGCCTGCTGCAACCGGGCCTGGACTGGTTGGAGGAACGTACCGGCATCCCGGTGCTCGGCGTGCTGCCGTACCTGATGGACTTCCACCTGGAAGCCGAGGACGCCATCGACCTGCGCCAGGCCGCCAAGGCCGGGGAGAGCCTGAAGGTGGTGGTGCCGGTGTTGCCGCGCATCAGCAACCACACCGACTTCGACCCGCTGCGCCTGCACCCGCAAGTGCAGCTCAGCTTCGTCGGCCCCGGCCAGGCGATGCCGGCGGCGGACCTGATCATCCTGCCCGGCTCCAAGAGCGTGCGCGCGGACCTGGCGTTCTTCCGCGCCCAGGGCTGGGACGCCGCCATCGAGCGCCACCTGCGCTATGGCGGCAAGCTGCTGGGCATCTGCGGCGGGCTGCAGATGCTCGGCCGCACGCTGTCCGACCCGCACGGTCTGGAAGGCGCCGCCGGCGACAGCGCCGGGCTCGGCTGGCTGGAGCTGGACACCGTGCTGGAACCAGAAAAGCAACTGCGCAACGTGCGCGGCCGGCTGGCGCTGGAAGACGCCGAGGTCGGCGGCTACGAGATCCACGCCGGCGTCACCCGCGGCCCCGCGCTGGAGCATCCGGCGGTGCGCCTGGACGACGGCCGTTGCGATGGCGCGTTGAGCGCGGACGGCCAGGTCATGGGCACCTACCTGCACGGCCTGTTCGAATCCCCGGCCGCCTGCAGCGCGCTGCTGCGCTGGGCCGGCCTGGGCGAGGTAGCCGAGCTGGACTACCAGGCGCTGCGCGAGCGCGACATCGAACGCCTGGCCGACCAGGTGGAGGCGCACCTGGACACCGCGAAGCTGAAAACCCTGTGCGGCCTTTGAGCCAAGGAGCGCAGTTGCGGCTCTTCGTAGGACATGATTCCCCCGGAGAAAACCCATGCTTGAACTGATCCTCGGCGGCGCCCGCTCCGGCAAGAGCCGCCTGGCCGAGCGCCTGGCCCAGGGCAGCGGCCTGCCGGTCACCTACTTCGCCACCGCGCAGGTCGGCGACGGCGAGATGAGTGAGCGCATCCGCCAGCACCGCCAGCGCCGCCCGGCCGAATGGGGCCTGGTGGAGGAGCCGCTGCGCCTGGCCCGGCGCCTGGCCGAGCACGCCGCGCCGGAGCGCTGCCTGCTGGTCGACTGCCTGACCCTGTGGCTGACCAACCTGTTGCTCGCCGACGACGGCGCGCACCTGCAAACGGAAATCGACGACCTGCTGGCCACGCTGCCCGGACTGCCCGGGCGGATCATCCTGGTCAGCAACGAAACCGGGCTGGGCGTGGTGCCCCTGGGCGAGCTGACGCGACGCTACGTCGACCAGGCCGGCTGGCTGCACCAGGCCCTGGCCGAACTCGGCGAGCGCGTGGTGTTCACCGTCGCCGGCCTGCCCATGACCCTCAAGGGAGACCCCGTATGAGCCTGCAATGGTGGCGCGAGCCGTGCCAACCCGTGGACCGCGTGGCGCGCGACAAGGCCGCCGCGCGCCAGGACCAGTTGACCAAGCCGCGCGGCGCCTTGGGCCGCCTGGAAGAGGTGGCGATCCAGCTCGCCGGGCTGCAGGGCCGCGAACGCCCGAGCCTGGAGCAGGTCTGGATCGCCCTCTTCGCCGGCGACCACGGGGTGGTCGCCGAAGGTATCTCGGCCTACCCGCAGGCGGTGACCGGCGAGATGCTGCGCAACTTCGTGCGCGGCGGCGCGGCCATCAGCGTGCTGGCCCGCGACCTGGGCGCGCGCCTGGAAGTGATCGACCTCGGCACCGCCGTGCCGCTGGAGCCGCTGCCCGGCGTGCTGCACCTGATGGTCGGCGCCGGCACCCTGAACTTCGCCCGCGAGCCGGCGATGACCGCCGCGCAATGCCTGATCGCCCTGGAAGCCGGGCGCGAGTCCGTGCGCCGCGCGCGCCAGGCCGGCAGCGACCTGTTCATCGGCGGCGAGATGGGCATCGGCAACACCACCTGCGCCGCCGCCCTGGCCTGCGGCCTGCTCGGCGAGCGAGCGTGCGTGCTGGTCGGCCCCGGCACCGGGCTGGACGCCAAGGGCGTGGCGCACAAGGCCGAGGTGATCGAGCGTGCCCTGGCCCTGCACGGCGCGCATTGCGCCGATCCCTTCGAGGCGCTGTGCCGCCTCGGCGGTTTCGAGGTGGCGGCGCTGGCCGGCGCCTACCTGGCGTGCGCGCAGAAGGGCGTGGTGGCCCTGGTGGATGGCTTCATCTGCAGCGTCGCCGCGCTCTGCGCGGTGCGCCTGAACCCGCACTGCCGCGACTGGCTGCTGTTCGCCCACAGCGGCGCCGAGCCGGGCCACCAGCGCGTGCTCCAGGCCCTGGAGGCGCAGCCGCTGCTGGACCTCGGCCTGCGCCTGGGCGAGGGCAGCGGCGCGGCCCTGGCGGTGCCGCTGCTGCGCCAGGCCTGCCGGCTGCACGGGGAGATGGCGACCTTCGCCGAGGCGGCGGTGTCGGACCGCCCGGCATGAGCCTGCGCCTGGACCTGCTGCGCCACGGCGAGACCGAGCGCGGCGGTGGCTTTCGCGGGCGCCTGGACGACGACCTGACCGCCGCCGGCTGGACGCAGATGCAGGCCGGCCTGGGCCTGGAGTTGCCGTGGCATGCGCTGGTCAGCTCGCCGCTGCGTCGTTGCGCGGCCTTCGCCGAGCGCCTGGCGGCCTCCAGCGGTTTGCCGCTGTACCTCGAGGCCGATCTGCGCGAGCTGGATTTCGGCGAGTGGGAAGGGCTTTCCGCAGCTACGCTGATGGAGACTGATAGCGATGCGCTAGCTCGCTTCTGGAACGACCCCTACGCCTTCACTCCGCCGGGCGGCGAGCCGCTGGCGGCGTTCGAGGCGCGGGTGTTCGCCGCCCTGGAGCGACTCTACGCCACGCACGCCGGAAAACACCTGCTGCTGCTCACCCATGGCGGCGTGATGCGCCTGCTCGGCGCCCGCGCGCTGGGCCTGCCGCGCGAACAGCTGTTGCAGGTGAGCGTCGCCCATGGCGAGCGGATGGCGTTGCGGGTCGAGCCGCGAGACGGCGGCTGGAGCATCCGGACGATCGAGCCCGACGCCTTGAGCACACCCCGATGAGCAACCTGTTCCTGCCCCTGATCGCCCTGCAGTTCCTCACCCGCGTCCCCATTCGCCTGGGCGAGGTGCCGTCGCCCGAGCAGTTCGGCCGCGCCACCCTGTTCTACCCGCTGGTGGGGCTGCTGATGGGCGGGCTGCTGTACCTGCTCGGCTACCTGTTCGGCGAGACCCACCTGCTGCTCCACGCCGCGTTGCTGCTGGCGGTGTGGGTGGCGTTCAGCGGCGCCCTGCACCTGGACGGCCTGGCCGACACGGCGGACGCCTGGGTCGGCGGCCTGGGCGACCGCGAGCGCACCCTGGCGATCATGAAGGACCCGCGCAGCGGCCCGGTCGCGGTGGTGGTGCTGGTGGTCCTGCTGCTGCTGAAGGTCGCCGCCATCGCCGCGCTGCTCGACCAGCATCATCTCTGGGCCCTGCTGCTGGCGCCCTGGCTGGCGCGGGTGGCGCTGCCGCTGCTGTTCCTGACCACGCCCTACGCGCGCCCCGGCGGCCTCGGCCAGGCCCTGGCCGACCACCTGCCCCGGCGCGTGCTGCCGTGGATGCTGGCGTTGCACGCCGGGCTGATGCTGCTGACCGGGCTCAGCGGCGTCATCGCGCTGGTGGTGACCCTGGCGGTGTTCCTCTGGTGGCGCAGTTGCCTGATGACGCGTTTGGACGGCACCACCGGGGATACCGCCGGCGCGCTGGTGGAACTGGTGGAGTGCGCGGTGCTGCTAGCCCTGGCGATCTAGCCGGACGTGAGCCGGCAGTTCGTAGGGCGCATAACGCCTCCAGCGTTATCCGCCGTTTCAGTGCATTGGCCAACGGCGGATAACCGCGAACGGTTATCCGCCCTACGGTTGGGCATCGTCGCAGGGTTTGTCCGGAACCCTCAGCCCAGCGTCTCCGGCGGCGCCTCGTAGCTCCCCGACTCGTAGCTCACCCCGTGCCGGATCTTCGGCGGCGCGTCGCCGACGTGCAGGCTGCTGACGGTGTCGATCACCGTCTTGTCCTCCAGGGTCATGCGGTCGAGCATGCGCAGGTGGCCGATCCAGTTGTCCACCAGGAACACTTCCTGCCAGGCCTCCTTGTCGCTGATGTCGCGGTACAGCGACCAGCGCTCGGCGCCATTGCGCAGGCGTAGGCGGCGCAGCGGGTTGGCGGCGCGGACGAAGTCGCGGGTGCGCTCCACCGGGATGCGGTACTCGATGGTCACCAGCACCGAGCCGCGCTGGGTGTCGAAGACGAAGGTCGGCTCGCCCGGCAGCGCGCTCGGTGCGCGGGCGATGCTGCCGGGGTCGAGCTCCGGCAGCCGCGAGTTGTACAGCAGCGCCACGGAGATCAGCAGCAGCACCCCGGCAGCGAGCAGCGCGCCCTGCACACCCATGGTCTCGGCGAAGTGGCCCCAGAGGAACGAACCCAGGGCCAGGCCACCGTAGAGGGCGGTCTGGTAAAGCGCCAGGGCGCGCGCCTTGACCCAGTCCGGCACCAGGATCTGCACCGCCGAGTTGTAGCTGGCCACCGCGGCGATCCAGCAGCTGCCGCCGACGATCAGCGCCGGGAAGAGAATCCAGAGATTATCCACCCCGCCGAGGATCAGCAGCACCAGGCCGAGGGTGCCGCCGCCCAGGCTGATCAGGCGGCTGGTGCCGATCAGCTTGCGCAGGCGGCCGACCAGGGTGCTGCCGACGATGGCGCCCAGGCCCAGGGCGCCGAGCATGTAGCCGTACACCGAGGCGTTGCCGTCCGGGTTGCGGTGCGCCAGCAGCGGCAGCAGCGCCCAGACCGCGCTGGCGGACAGGCCGAACACCGCCGAGCGCAGCATCACCAGGCGGGTCACGCTGGAGTACTGGGTGAAGCGCAGCGCCGCCACCACGCCTTCGAAGATGTGCTCCGGCGGCAGGGTGCGCTTGGGCACCTCGCGGCGCCATTGCCAGATGGCCCAGATCAGCGAGGCGTAGCACAGGCAGTTGAACAGGAACACCCAGGGCGCGCCGGTGGCCGACAGCAGCAGGCCGCCGATGGCCGGGCCGACGGCGCGGGCGACGTTGTAGTTGACGCTGTTGAGCAGCACCGCGTCGCCCACCAGGCTCGCCGGCACCTGCTCGTTCACCGCCGCCTGCCAGGCCGGGATGGTGATCGAGCTGCCCAGCGACAGCCAGAGGATCGAGGCGATCAGCAGCAGCGGGTCGAGGTAGCCGAAGAACGCCAGGACGGTCACCAGGGCGGCGCCGGAGAGTTCGATGGTCAGCCCCACCAGCATGATCTTGCGACGGTCGTGGTTGTCCGCCAGCACCCCGGAGAGGATAGACAGCAGCACCAGCGGCAGCGCCGAGGCGACCTGGATCATCGCCACCATCAGCGGGCTGGCGTGGGCCTCGGTGACCACCCAGGCGGCGGCCACCGATTGCGCCCAGGTGCCCAGGTTGGCGAACAGGTTGCAGATCCAGATGATGCGGAAGGCGGCGATGCCGAACGGCGCCAGGATGCCGCTGCGTTGCGGCTCGGCTTCGTTCTTCAGCGGCAGGTCGTGCTTGGGTGAAACGGACTGGAGCATGGGTACGCCCTTGTACGGAATGGCCGGCGGGTCATGCCCGGCAAGTGTAGTGGGCGAGCCCGGCGGCGCCATTGATGGCGGTCAGCCATGGCCGCATCGGTGACTCGCGCTGGCTCGCCGCGACCGTGCCGCGTGGCCCCGGCATTGCTAGGCTGCGGCCCATCGTCCAGAAGAGTGGAGGCCCCATGAGCCACCTGTCGCGTTGTTGCCTGCTGTTGTCCCTGCTGATCCTGCCGCGCTGCCTCTGGGCCTGGTCCAACCACGCCGTGGGCAGCTACGCGGCGCTGGCGGCGCTGCCCGCCGTGGCCCAGGCGCCGGCGGTGCCGATGGAGCCGCTGGAGGCCTTCCTCGGCGCCGAGCGCGAGGGGCTGGCGAGCCTGCTCGACGAGCAGGAAAACTTCGCCCGCGAGCACTTCCGCAAGTACCCGGCGCGCCCCGACGCGCTGCGTTTCCAGGGCTCGGAGCAGGACCTGCGGCTGGCCTTTCTCGGCGCCCTGCGACTGAATCCGCAGATCCGCCTGGCCAACGCCATCCAGCCCGAGCCGGGCCGCGATCAGCCGGCGCGCCCGCCCCTGAACCTGGCCGACGTGTTGGTGTTCCACAATCTCGCCGGCTGGGCGCGCTGGCGCTTCATCGCCCTGCAGCCGGGCGAGCCGGTGGCGGCCCTGGCGGTGCTGGCCAGCGCCAGCGACGAGCCGGACTTCGGCCACGACATCGGCCTGTTCAGCGACAGCCCCGGTGAAGCCGGCCAGCGCTACGGCTTCGGCCCGCAGCCGTTCGGCGACCCGGGCTACGAGTTCAGCTCGCAGGCGCCGTTCCACATGGGCTTCTACCACGAGTCGGCGATCATCTTCGCCGGCGCGCCCTACCTCGCGCGCAGCTGGCCGGAGTGGCGCGCCTACCAGTTCCTCGGCCTGGCGCGCTATGCCTTCGAGCACGGCCACCCGTACTGGGGCTACCGCTTCCTCGGCTGGTCGATGCATTACGTCCAGGACCTGACCCAGCCCTACCACAGCACCCCGCTGCCCGGCGAAACCACCGCCAGCATGCTGTGGACGGCGCTCAAGGCCATGGCCGGCTTCGACGCCGACAAGAAGGCCGCCATCAGCCGCGTGGCCAGCCGCCACCTGGGCGTGGAGCGCTACCAGCTCGACTGGCTGCTGGAGTCGCTGCGCGCGCCGCGGGGCTCGGCGCTGCTCGCCGCCTACGCGGACACCCGCACCGACGGCAGCTACCCGGCCTATTCGGTGGACTATCCACGCGAGGTGGTGGCGGCCGAATCCCACGCTCACGCGGCGGCCTTCGATGCGGCGATCGGTCACTGGTTGGCAACAATCCCGGCGGACGCCGGCGGCGGTTTCAGCGCCGGCAATGCGGTGGCGCCGCTGCGGCACGATGTGCAGCTGGACGAGCAGTTGCTGGGCTTGATCCGGGCGTTCGGGGCGCACAGCCGCAACCTGGCGAGGTCGGCGCTGCAGCAGTAGGGCGAGGGGGCGAAGCGGGGAGGGTGAGGCTGGCGCGACGCGCCGCGAAGGGGGCGTGGACCCTTCGCGGTGGCGTCTCAGGGTGAGGTTAGCCGCCAGTGCAGCCGTTGCCCCAGACCTGGTACTCGACGGTATGGCGCTGACCTTTGGAATCGTCGTAGGTCATCTGTGCGGGGACGATGCCGCACTGATTGGAAACGTCGGTGGTGGAAACCACGTGGGCGACGTCCAGCTCCATGCCGTAGGTGTATTGCTCCACTGCCGGACTCTGAGGTTGGGCAGCAGCGTCCGCCTGCGCAGCGAGGGCGAGCGAAGAGAAGCTGGCCAGGGCCAGAACGACTAGGGCTTTCATGAATTTACCTGCCTTTTTCCCGAGCGGAGGCCGCGTCCGGGCGCACGCGGCCGGGACGAAGTTCTGTGGCTTCATCGAGAAGGTGTATTTAGGGATGTATCGATCGGGTTCTTGGTGTTGCGGCGCGCTTCAACAGCAAGCAAATGGTAGGTCCGGGACGGGCATATTCATATGCCTGGAAGCCACAAATACCTCGTACTCACAGGCAACAATCCGCCAAGGACGCGGGTTTTCGGGGTGCTGCAGGTCAGAATGTCGCTGCGCTGTCATGTCGCGGCAAGGGGGCGATAGCCGAGCTTCCCGTAGGAGCGCGCCATGCGCGCGATTCGCGGGCGCGGCCCGCTCCTACGGGAACACCCATAACGCCAGCGGGCGTCGTAGGGCGCATAACCGTTCGCGGTTATCCGCCGTTGGCCCCGGCGCGGCGGTCGACGGCGGATAACGCCTGGGGCGTTATCCGCCTACGGTTTGCGAAGGGCGTATCGCGGCGTGCTCACACCCGCGAGGTTTCGCGCAGCGGCGAGCTGGGGTCGAGCAGCGAGGTGCGGATGAAGTGCAGGTAGCTGCACATGCGCCGCAGCGGCGAGGTTTCGAAGTGCGGCGGGCGCGGCTCCTGGGTAGTGCGGGTGCAGTGGATGGCATGTTCCACCGCCGCCAGGGCGCGCAGCCGGTTGTTCTCGCTGGGCTGGATGAACAACCGGATCAGCGCCCGGCCCATCACCCGGATGGCGCGGCGCCAGGGCATGCGCTCGGCGTACCAGGGCTCGTCCGGCAGGCGATCCTGCTCGCGGCGCAGCTCGATGATCGCCAGGCCCACTTCCTGCACCTGGAACATCCAGCGCAGCAGCCGGCGCTGCACATCCGGGCGGCCGCTGGCGAGGCCGTAGGCCTGGTTGAGCAGGTCGCGGGTGCCGCTCTCGAAACCCGCCGACAGGCCCTTCAGCGGGTCGCTGATGGTGTGCACCACGCGCATCCGCAGCTCGGCCTCCAGGCGCCGCCACAGCCACGGGCGGTTGGGCGGCAGGATGACCATCGACGCCACCACCGCCATGGCCATCGACAGCAGCATGGCCAGGTATTCGTTGATGAAGGTGTAGGCGTCGTAGCGCGCCAGGTTGGCCGGCAGCGAGGCGATGCAGAACCACACCAGCAGGCCCACGCCGTAGCCGCTCCACTGTGGGCGGGTGATGAGGAAGGCACCGAGGGCGAACACCGGGGCGAGCACGAAGCACAGCAGCGGGAAGCCATCCAGGTGCGGCAGCACGCGGAAGGTCAGGATGAAACCGAGGCTGGCGCCGAGCAGGGTGCCCAGGGTCAGCTGCAGCGACAGGCGCTTGGGGTTGGGCGAGGCCGAGGACAGCGCGGCGATCAGCACCGAGGTGAGGGTGAAGGTCGCGCCGCTGACCCAGGAGGTTTCGATCCAGAACACCCCGCCGACGATCACCAGCAGCCCGCAGCGCAGTCCGGCGACGGCCGCCGCCACGGCGTTGGCCTTGGGCGTGAAGCGCTCCTTCCACTGCTCACGGGCGTGGCGGTGGGCGGCCAGCGAAGCGTGGGTCTGGGCGTAGTCGTGGAGGTCGCCGACGAAGCGGAACAGCAGCTCGGCGGCGGTCTCGAAGTCCAGCTGGTCGGCGTCGCGCGGGCAGGCGTGGCCGAGGCGCGCGCGGGCGTCGCGGATCTGCGGCATGAGCTGCTGGCGGCAGTGTTCCAGCTGCGCGGCGAGGAAGGCCGCGTCGGCGTCGCGCAGCGGTCGGCCGTGCCAGCCGGCGAGCAGGCCGCCGACTTCCACCAGGCATGGCATCAGCACTTCCAGTACGGCCGCCGCCTGGCGTTCGCGCAGGCGGTCGAGCAGCCGCTGCAGGGCGTGGAAGCGCGTGGTCAGCTGCATGAATTCGCTGTTCAGGCGCGCCAGGCGGCCGCTGCGCAGGCGCATGTGCGGGTCTTCGAAGGCGGTGACGTTGCGCAGGTTCTCCAGGCCCACCGCCTCGGCGGCGATGCGCGCGGCGGCCTGCTCGAAGCGGGCGTGGTCGAGGGTGCCTTCCAGGCCGGCGGCGGCCAGCCCGGCGAAGTCGCCGAAGCGCGTGTCGAGGGCGTTGCGCAGCGCGGCGCTGCTGGTCTGCGGCAGCACCAGGGCGCTCACCAGGCCGGTGCAGAAGATGCCCAGGGTGATCTCCAGCACCCGCCACAGCGCGGCCATGAAGGCGCCCTCGGGGTGCAGGGTGGCGGGAATCCCGATCATCACCGCGGTGTAGCCGGCGAGCAGGCAGGCGTAGGCGCGGAAGTCGCGGTAGCGCGCGGCGCCGGCGGTGCACAGGCCGACCCAGATCGACACGCAGAGCAGGAACAGCACGCGCTCCTGGGCGAACAGGGCGATGAAGGTGACCATCACCGCAAGCCCGGCGAGGGTGCCGAGGATGCGGTAGAAACTCTTCGCCAGCACCTGGCCGCTCTGCGGTTGCAGCACGATGAAGGCGCTGACCAGCACGGTGTTCGGCTGCGGCAGCTCCAGGCGGTAGGCCAGCCAGAGGGCGAGGAAGGCGGTGAGCAGGGTCTTGGCGATGAACACCCAGGTCACCCCGTCGCTGCGGGCCCAGGCGGACGCCGCCTGGCGCAGCGCGTCGGCGTCGGGCAGGCGCGCGCTGATGCGGGTCATGGCGTTCATCGGGTCGGGCGATACAGTGGCGAGGAAGGG
>NZ_JARJLT010000110.1 GCF_029335315.1 Pseudomonas citronellolis | reverse complement strand
CGCCTCAGGGAATCAGCGGCAGCACGATCTCGTCGCTGCGGCTGATGCCCGCCGTCTCGCTGCGGCACAGTTCGAGGAATTCGCGCATGGTCGCGGTCTGGTACTTGAGCCGGTGCCAGATGAAGTAGAACTGCCGGCGCAGGTCCAGCTCCGGGGTGTCCACCGGCACCAGGCTGCCGCGGCGGAAGGCGTCGCGCAGGGCCAGGCGCGAGATGCAGCCGATGCCCAGGCCGGATTCCACGGCGCGCTTGATCGCCTCGGTGTGCTCCAGCTCCAGGCGGATGTTCAGCGGCTCGCGGTGATGGCGCATGGCCTGGTCGAAGGTCAGGCGGGTGCCCGAACCCTGTTCGCGCAGAATCCACGCCTCGCCGCTCAACCGCCGCAGGTCCGCCGGGCCCGCGCTGGCCAGCGGGTGCTGCGGCGCGCAGAACACCACCAGTTCGTCTTCCATCCACGGCTGCACTTCGATGTCCGGGTGCTGGCAATCGCCCTCGATCAGGCCCAGGTCCAGTTCATAGTGGGCGATGCGCTGCACCACGTGGGCGGTGTTGTGCACGTGCAGGCGTACCCGGCAATCTGGTTGGCGCTGCATGAACCTGCCGATCAGCAGGGTCGCCAGGTAGTTGCCGATGGTCAGGGTGGCGCCCAGGTCGAGGGAGCCGAAGGCGCTCTTGCCGTTGAGCAGGCTCTCGATCTCGCTGCCGCGATCCAGCAGGGCCACCGCCTGCGGCAGCAGCTGGCGGCCGAGGGCGTTGAGGGTCAGGCGCTTGCCGGCGCGGTCGAACAGCTTGCAGTCGAACTGCCGCTCCAGCTCGCCGAGCGCCGTGCTGGTCGCCGATTGCGACAACGCCAGGGCCTCGGCGGCGCGCGACACGCTCTCCTGTTGGGCCACGGAGACGAAGACTTCCATCTGGCGCAGGGTGAATTTCATGTTTTTCGGGGGCTCCAGAGGGGAATCCCGTCGCGACATTTGGTCGCCCCGGGAACGGTCGAGCATTGATTATCCTGGCGCAGCCCAGTAAATCCGGGGCTTATCTGCGTTTTGGATTAGCAATATCCAGATAATTTATTTTGCGGATATTCTCGCCCCCTATAAAATGTTGCGCAATTGCGCTACGTCCGGGATTCGCTGGGGTGCGCCACCACTCTCTAGGAGTCCTTGATGAGCAACCTGTACACCGAGCGCGTTCTCAGCGTTCACCACTGGAACGACACCCTCTTCAGCTTCAAGACCACCCGTAACCCGGGCCTGCGCTTCAAGACCGGCCAGTTCGTGATGATCGGCCTGGAAGTCAACGGTCGCCCGCTGATGCGCGCCTACTCCATCGCCAGCCCGAACTACGAAGAGCACCTGGAGTTCTTCAGCATCAAGGTACCGGACGGTCCGCTGACCTCGCGTCTGCAGCACCTGAAGGAAGGCGACGAGCTGATGGTCAGCCGCAAGCCCACCGGCACCCTGGTGCTGGACGACCTCAAGCCCGGCAAGCACCTCTACCTGCTGAGCACCGGCACCGGCATGGCGCCGTTCCTGTCGGTGATCCAGGACCCGGAAGTCTACGAGCGCTTCGAGAAGGTCATCCTGGTCCACGGTGTGCGCTGGGTCAGCGAGCTGGCTTACTCGGACTTCATCACCAAGGTCCTGCCGGAGCACGAATACTTCGGCGACATGGTGAAAGAGAAGCTGATCTACTGCCCGCTGGTGACTCGCGAAGAGTTCCACAGCATGGGCCGCCAGACCGACCTGATGCGTAGCGGCAAGCTGTTCGCCGACATCGGCCTGCCGCCGATGAACCCGCAGGACGACCGCGCCATGATCTGCGGCAGCCCGAGCATGCTCGACGAGACCAGCGAAGTGCTGAACGGTTTCGGCCTGCAGATTTCGCCGCGCATGGGCGAGCCGGGCGACTACCTGATCGAGCGCGCCTTCGTCGAGAAGTAAGCGCGTCCGCGTCGAAAGAACCCGCCGGCATGGCGGGTTTTTTTATGGCCGGGTGGGGGCCCGTCCGCGCGACAATCGCCTGGAAGAAAGCGTTTGGGATATTTCAGACGAGCATTTGGGATGCCCTGGGTGTAGGGGAATTCCTGTTATTCGCTGGAAAGTCAGCTGAATGCTCAAGCTGCAAAGTGGTTCGCAATCAAGGCGGGCGCCTCTGCGGGAGTGGATGGCCAATCTGTTATTTTTCATTGCAGATGGGCTCGCCTTTGACCGCGTTGCGGCTCGATAGTTCGGGGAGGGCCCGCCCGGGATCTTGTCGGATTCGGCGGGTGTGCCCGTTGTCCCGTCTGACGACAAGGATGGATGCCTTCGCGTGCGATCAGGAGCGGTTGGAGCTACGGATGTTCAAGAATCCCAAGGTGACGATGGGCGGGGGGAGCGAGCTCAGGCAGGTACTCTCCAAGGTCAGGGATGGCTGCATCGGCGAACTGAGCGCGCCTCTCATCGGGCTGCTCGCCCACCTGGGTTATCTGGTCCTGCTCGATGGTGCGCCCGCGCTGACCCTCAAGAGCTACCGTCTGCTGCGCGAGCGCCTGCGTTGAACCGAGCCGGCTTCAGGCGTCGCCGCGCTGCACGTCGAGCACGCGGATGATGCCCGGCTCGGGGTAGTGCCAGTGCACGTCCAGGTCCCACAGGCGCGCGCCGTAGCGGCGTTCCGCCGTGGGTTGCTGGTAGGCCGGGCGCGGGTCCTGGGCCAGGCACTGTTCCACCAGCTCCACCACCGGCTCGCCCAGGCGCAGCGCCTGCTCGCGGGCCTGGGCCAGGGCGGCGTCGCTCCACTGCACCGGAATCGCCGCCGGCGGCGCCTCGGCGATGGCGTTGCGCGCCCCGGCCACTGCGTCGGCATAGGGCACGTAGGGTTTGACGTCGAGCACCGGGGTGCCGTCCAGCAGGTCGATGCCGGACAGCCACAGGCGCCCGGGCTCGACCTTGTCCAGCTTCACCACCGATTGGCCGATGCCATTGGGGCGGTGCGTGGCGCGGGTGGCGAATACGCCGAGGGAGCGGTTGCCGCCCAGGCGCGGCGGGCGCACCTTGAGCCGTGGCTTGTCTTCCAGCGCCTGGTGGAAGAGGAACAGCAACCAGACGTGGCTGACCTGCTCCAGGCCCTCCACCGCCTCGCCGCCGTCGAAGGGCGGCAACAGTTCCAGCACGCCGCGCGCCGCCGGGGCCAGCTGCGGCTGGCGCGGGATGGCGAACTTCTCCTTGAAGCAGGAGCGAATGTGGCCGATGGGGGCGACGGAGTAGGACATGGCGGCGGACGCGTGGCGCAGGGGCCGCCATGTTACCCGATCAGAGGTGGAAGCCGCCGTCGATGGGGATGATGTTGCCGGTCATGTAGGCGCCGGCGGTGCTCGCCAGGGCCACCGCCAGCGCCGCCATTTCTTCTTCGCGGCCCCAGCGCTTCATCGGGATGTGCGCGTTGTCCTCGGCGAGCGCCTCGGGGTCGTTGGCGATGTGCCGGGTCATCTTGCTCGGGAAGCGCCCCGGGGCGATCACGTTGACGTTGATGTGCTCGCTCACCAGTTCCCGCGCCAGCATGCGCGACAGCTGGTGCAGCGCGGCCTTGCTCGGCCCGTAGGCGTAGGCCTGCTCGCCGAGCGAGGCCAGCCCGGCCACCGAGCCGATGTTGATGACCCGCGCCGGGCTCTGGGCATTGCCGGCCTTGCGCAGCAGCGGCAGCAGTTGCTGGATGCAGCTGAACACGGCGGTGACGTTGAGCTGCATGACCTTGTCCCAGCCCGCCGCCGGGTAGCTTTCCAGGGGCGCGCCCCAGGTGGTGCCGGCGTTGTTGACCAGGATGTCCAGGCTGTCGATGCGCTCCCCGAGGCTGGCGGCCAGGGCGCGGGCGCCTTCCTCGCTGGCCAGGTTGGCCGGTAGGCCATGGCACTCGCCGTAGGCCGAGAGTTCGCTGGCGGTCTCGGCGCAGGCGGCGCCGTCGCGGGCGCAGATGAACACGCGGGCGCCGGCTTCGAGCAGGCCCTGGGCGATCATCCGACCGATGCCGCGGGTGCCGCCGGTGACCAGCGCGGTGCGGCCGGCCAGGCTGAAATAGGGGTGCATGGGACGATTCTCCGTTGAGGGGCTCGGCCGTCACCCTACTGCCGTGGTGATGCTTCGGCCGATCACTATCCAGGGCGCAAATACTCGGCCATGCGGTGAATCTCACCTGGCCTGCACCTTTCCTTAACCCCGGCATAACCTTCGCCTCGCTACCTTGCCGTCGCCGTGCCGCTGGGGCCCGGCATGGACTCCGGGGAGAGGTCGGATGAAGTACCTGCGAAGCGAGCGTGGCCAGCTGCTGTTGCTGCTCGGCGTGACGGCGCTGATCCTGTTGTTCGGCTTGGGCCTGCGCGAGGTCTGGGGGCCGGAGGTGCGCTGGGCGGACATCAGCCTGCGCATGCTGCAGTCGGGCGACTACCTCGACCCCTACCTGCTCAGCGAGCCCTACTACGACAAGCCGCTGTTGTCCTACTGGCTGATTACCGCGCCGGCGCACCTGTTCGGCCTGAACCACTGGACCCTGCGCCTCTCCACGGTGCTCGCCGGCTGGGGCAGCGTCTGGCTGACCTACCTGCTCGGCACGCGCCTGTTCGAGCGCCGCGTCGGCCTGGTCGCCGGCTGGCTGCTGGCGACCACCTTCTACTTCGCCTTCTGGGCGCGGGTAGCCACCGCCGACATCCTCACCGTGTTCGGCGTGCTGGCGGCGCTCTACTGGTACTGGCGCGGGCCGGACGACACCCGTTTCAGCCGCTACCTGGGCTTCTGCCTGATCCTCAGCGTCACGTCGCTGTGCAAGGGGCTGATCGGCTTCGTCCTGCCGGTGCTGGTGCTGTTGCCGCACCTGTTCAGCGAGGGCCGCTTCAAGCGCCACCTGAACCTGCGCCTGCTGGCCGCCGCGGCGGTGGCCGGGGCGCTGTACCTGGTGCCGTTCATCCTGTCGAAACGCTATGGCGCGCCGACCTACGCGGAGAGCGGCCTCGACCTGGTGGTGCGGGAAAACCTGGTGCGCTTCTTCCAACCCTTCGATCACGAGGGGCCGATCTACACCTACCTGATCTACCTGCCGGTCTACACGCTGCCCTGGGCGCCCCTGTGGATCGCCGGGCTATGGCTGGCGGTGCGCCAATGGAAGACCCTGGAGCCCAACGAACGCTGGCTGGTCTGGGCGCTGGCGATCCTGTTCCTGTTCTTCAGCGCCAGCGGCAGCCGGCGCAGCTACTACGTGCTGCCGCTGGTGCCGTTCGCCCAGTTGCTCGCGGGCTGGTGGCTGGTGCGCCGGCGCCAGGGCCTGAGCCGGGCCTGGCGGCGCGGCATCGCCGGCGCGGCGTTGGTGCTGCTGCTGGTGCTCGGCGTGGCCTACCCGTGGAGCAACCTCGGCGGCGGCAGCATGACCTTCGCCCGCGACGTGCAGGCCCAGGCCGAGCGCGAGGCGCCCTGGCAGGCCTGGCGTGTGGTGCTGGTGGGGGATATCGATCGCAAGTTGCCGATGTACCTGAATCGTCCGGGGCAGCCGCAGGCGCAGCCATTCTTCTTCGTTCCCGAAGGCGCGGACTACCCGCGCGACGGTGACAGCGCCGCGTTCTTCGCCTGGCTGCAACGCTATAGCGGCCAGGCCTGGGACCCGGCGCGCAGCATAGTGATAGTGGACTTCCGCCATCACCAGGCGCCGCCCCTGGCCTACCTGGGGGGCGACCACCAGGCGCTCGTGGCGCGCTCGGACAACGGCCAGCGGCTATTCAAGCAACATGGCGAGCGCAGCCTGGCCTATCTGCCGGCTACTGCCTCAGCGGCGCAGTCGAGCGCTCAGGCCCTTGAGGAAGTTGCGCAGTAGCTGGTCGCCGCAGGGGCGGTAGTTGTCATGGCCGGGCGCGCGGAACAGGGCGTTGAGTTCGGTCTTGGTCATGATCAGGCCGGCGTCGTCGAGGATCGCCAGCAGGTCGAGGTCGCGCAGCTCGAAGGCCACGCGCAGCTTCTTCAGCACCAGGTTGTTGGTCAATGGCAGTTCCAGCGGTGGCAGCGGGCGGCTGTCGTCGCGGCCACGGCGGTGGATGATCAGCCCGTCGAGGAAGCGCGCCAGCACCTCGTCCGGGCATTCGCGGAAGCTTGCCTCGTCCTCGCGGGCGAGCAGCGCGGCGACGTCTTCCTCGCTCAGCGCTTGCCCGGCCAGGGCGGCGATGGCGGCTACCTCGCGATCGGCGATGTCGAGGCTGTAGCGCAGGCTGCGCAGGATATCGTTGTTGAGCATCGGTAGTTTCCCGGCTTGAAAGAGAAAGCCCCGCGAGGGCGGGGCTTTCGGCGACTCAGACCAGTTCGGCCCAGAGGTCGTATTCGTCGGCGTCGGTGATGCGCACGCGCACCTTGTCGCCGGGCTTCACGTCGAAGCTGTCGACGTAGACGGCGCCGTCGATCTCCGGGGCGTCGGCCCAGGAGCGGCCCACCGCGCCTTCGGCGTCCACTTCGTCGATCAGCACTTCGATTTCCTGGCCGACCTTCAGCTGCAGGCGCGCGGCGGAGATCGCCTGCTGGTGCGCCATGAAGCGCTCCCAGCGCTCCTGCTTGACGTCGTCCGGCACCGGTTCCAGGCCCAGGTCGTTGGCCGGGGCGCCTTCGACCGGCGAGTACTGGAAGCAGCCGACGCGGTCGAGCTGGGCTTCGGTCAGCCAGTCGAGCAGGTACTGGAAGTCCTCCTCGGTCTCGCCGGGGAAGCCGACGATGAAGGTCGAACGGATGGTCAGCTCGGGGCAGATCTCGCGCCACTTCTTGATGCGCGCCAGGGTCTTGTCCTCGAACGCCGGGCGCTTCATGGACTTGAGCACTTTCGGGCTGGCGTGCTGGAAGGGGATGTCCAGGTACGGCAGCAGCTTGCCTTCGGCCATCAGCGGGATGACGTCGTCGACGTTGGGGTAGGGGTAGACGTAGTGCAGGCGCACCCACACGCCCATGCTCGACAGCGCCTGGCACAGCTCCAGCATGCGCGTCTTGACCGGCTGGCCTTCCCAGAAGTCCAGCTTGTACTTGAGGTCGACGCCGTAGGCGCTGGTGTCCTGGGAGATCACCAGCAGTTCCTTGACCCCGGCCTTGACCAGGCGCTGGGCCTCGCTGAGTACGTCGCCCACCGGGCGGCTGACCAGCTTGCCGCGCATCGACGGGATGATGCAGAAGCTGCAGCTGTGGTTGCAGCCCTCGGAAATCTTCAGGTAGGCGTAGTGGCGCGGGGTCAGCTTGATGCCTTGCGGCGGCACCAGGTCGATCAGCGGGTTGTGCTCGGCCTTGGGCGGGATCACTTCGTGAACGGCGCTGACCACCTGCTCGTACTGCTGCGGGCCGGTGACCGCGAGCACGCTCGGGTGCACGTCACGGATGCTGTCCTCGGACACACCCATGCAGCCGGTGACGATGACCTTGCCGTTCTCGGCGATGGCCTCGCCGATGGCGTCCAGGGATTCGGCCTTGGCGCTGTCGATGAAACCGCAGGTGTTCACCACCACGACGTCGGCGTCCTCGTAGGTGGGCACGATCTCGTAGCCCTCCATGCGCAGCTGGGTGAGGATGCGTTCGGAATCGACCGTGGCTTTGGGGCAGCCGAGGCTGACGAAACCGACTTTGGGCGTTGCGGTGGACATGGGTGGCTAACCTCTAAGGGCGCGCTGGCGGCGCCTCTGATCAAAAAGTGCGCAATTCTAGCGGCAGCCCGCGCGCTTGACCAGCCTCCGTGAGACAAGGTGTCGCAGGCGCGCCTCGTGGCGCAGCGAAGCACAGGGTAAGCGCAACGATCACGCTCTATAGTCATTCAGATCATGCTTTGTTGCGCTTGCATCGTCGCAGCCGTCGGAGCAGGATGCGCCGAATTTTTCCTAGAGGAATTTTGTTACATGTCCGATGCCAGCGCTGGAACCGCAGAGCACCAGGAACGTCACTCCAGCTCCGCGATAGGCATGATGGTGGCCGCGGTGGGGGTTTGCTACGGCGATATCGGCACCAGCCCGCTGTACACCCTCAAGGAGGTGTTCGTCGGCGGCTACGGTGTGGAAGTCGGGCATGACGCGATCCTCGGTATCCTCTCGCTGATCTTCTGGTCGCTGGTCTGGGTGGTGTCGATCAAGTACGTGATCTTCGTGCTGCGCGCCGACAACCAGGGCGAGGGCGGGGTCATGGCCCTGACCGCGCTGGCCCGCCGCGCCGCCCATGGCTACCCGAAGCTCAGCTCGGTTCTGGTGGTGCTCGGCCTGTTCGGCGCCTCGCTGTTCTACGGCGACAGCATGATCACCCCGGCGATTTCCGTACTCTCGGCCATCGAAGGCCTGGAGATCGCCTTCGACGGCCTGGAGCACTGGGTGGTGCCGCTGGCGCTGGTCGTGCTGGTCGGCCTGTTCCTCATCCAGCGCCACGGCACCGCGCGTATCGGCATCCTGTTCGGGCCGGTGATGGTGCTGTGGTTCCTGGTGCTCGGCGCCCTCGGTCTCTACGGCATCTACCAGCACCCGGTGGTGCTGAACGCGATGAACCCCTACTGGGCGGCGAACTTCTTCATCGTCCACCCCGGCATCGGCGTGGCCATCCTCGGCGCCACCGTGCTGGCGCTGACCGGCGCCGAGGCGCTGTACGCGGACATGGGCCACTTCGGCCGCAAGCCGATTTCCCGCGCCTGGTTCGCCCTGGTGCTGCCGGGCCTGGTGCTGAACTACTTCGGCCAGGGCGCGATGATCCTCTACAACCCGGAAACCGCGCGAAACCCCTTCTACCTTCTGGCGCCGTCCTGGGCGCTGCTGCCGATGGTGGCGCTGTCCACCGTGGCCACCGTGATCGCCTCCCAGGCGGTGATCTCCGGGGCCTTCTCGCTGACCCGCCAGGCCATCCAGCTGGGCTTCGTGCCGCGCATGTTCGTGCAGCACACCTCCAGCCACGAGCAGGGGCAGATCTACATCGCCGGGGTGAACTGGGCGCTGATGGTCGGCGTGGTGCTGCTGGTGCTGGGCTTCGAGTCGTCCGCGTCGCTGGCCTCGGCCTACGGCGTGGCGGTGACCGGGACCATGCTGGTGAC
Source organism: Pseudomonas citronellolis (assembly GCF_029335315.1). GTDB lineage: Bacteria > Pseudomonadota > Gammaproteobacteria > Pseudomonadales > Pseudomonadaceae > Pseudomonas > Pseudomonas citronellolis_A. The sequence continues at coordinate 47,938 of NZ_JARJLT010000110.1, read as the reverse complement.
CACCCTGCTGATGGGCGTGGTGCTCTGGCTGCACTGGAAATGGCCGCTGTGGCTGGCGATCCCGTTCTTCTGCCTGATGCTGCTGGTGGACGTGCTGTTCTTCTCGGCGAACCTGCCGAAAGTGGTGCAGGGCGGTGCCTTCCCGGTGATCGCCGGTATCGGCCTGTTCATCCTGATGACCACCTGGAAGCGCGGCCGCCAGCTGCTGGTGGACCGCCTGGACGAAGGCTCGCTGCCGTTGCCGCTGTTCATCGCCAGCATCCGCTCGCAGCCGCCGCACCGGGTGCAGGGCACCGCGGTGTTCCTCACCGCGCGCTCCGATGCCGTGCCCCACGCGCTGCTGCACAACCTGCTGCACAACCAGGTGCTGCACGAGCAGGTGGTCCTGCTCACCGTGGTCAACGAAGACAACCCGCGGGTTTCCACCGACCGCCGCTTCGAGGTGGACGCCTACGGCGAGGGCTTCTTCCGCGTGGTGCTGCACTTCGGCTTCATGGAAGACCCGGACATCCCGGCGGCGCTGAAGTACTGCCACCTCAACGAGCTGGACTTCAGCCCGATGCGCACCACCTACTTCCTCAGCCGCGAGACGGTGATCCCGTCCAAGCGCATCGGCATGGCGCGCTGGCGCGAGGGCCTGTTCGCCTTCCTGCTGAAGAACGCCAACGGCAACCTGCGCTACTTCAACCTGCCGCTGAACCGGGTGATCGAGCTGGGGACCCAGGTAGAGATCTGACCGGCCTTGCCGGTACGAAAAAGCGCGCCCTCGGGCGCGCTTTTTCATTATTGAGGGTGCAATCGCCCTGAATCGTAGGAGCGGGCCATGCCCGCGATTCGCGCGCGTGGCGCGCTCCTACGAGGGGGCGGTCACTCCGGGCGCGCCTCGCCGGCGCCGGGGAGCATGCGCACCAGGGTGTTGTCGCGGCTGATGAAGTGGTGGAACAGGCCGGCCGCGGCATGCAGGCCGATCAGGAAGTAGCCGAGGTTGCCGACGGTCTCGTGGATTTCCTTGATCTGCTTGGCCAGGTCCGGGCTCTCCGCCACCAGCGGCGGCAGTTGCAGGCCCCAGAACGGAATCGGCTTGCCGGCAGCGCTGAGGATGATCCAGCCGGCCAGCGGCAGCCCGATCATCATGGCGTACAGCGCCAGGTGCATGACCTTGGCCAGCAGCATCTGCCAGGCCGGTGGCGCCGGGACGATCGGCGGGGTGGGGTAGATCAGCCGGCCGAGCAGGCGCAGCCAGACCAGCACGAACACACTCAGGCCAAGCATGAAGTGCCACTGGCTGAGCAGCGCGCGGGTATCGCTGCCCTTGGGAAAGTTGCCTTTCAGCTCGATGCAGGCGTAGACGCCGGCGATCAGCAGCAGCATCAGCCAGTGCAGGGCGATGGACAGGCTGCCGTAGCGGCGCGGATAGGGGGACTGGCTCATGCAAACTCCTTCTCTTCAGGCTGCCCCGCTCGTGTGGCGGGTTGCGGCAGCTTGCGTCGTCAACCTGAAGTCAGGCTGAAGACGCCGCCGCTGGACGGAAGTGTAAGCCAGCCTTCGCGTCAGGACTCGTTCGGCGGCACCTGGCGCGCGCGAATGGCGTTCACCAGGCGCTTGGCCAGGGCCGGGTAGTTCTCGTCGAAGTGGTGGCCGCCGGGCAGCTCGAGGTTCTCGCCGACCGCCTGGGGCTGGGTACAGCCGCTCTCGTCCTTCTCGTCGATGCCGTACACGCAGAGCACCTTCGGGCCGGGCATGCGCGCCAGTTCCGGGCCGGTGGCGGCTTCCTTGCCGGCCTTGCCGAGCCAGCCCTGCACTTCGATCTCGAAGCTGCCGCTGCGCGCCAGGGCCAGCAGCAGCACGGTGCTGACCTGCTGCTTGTCGGCTTCCGGCAGGCGGTTGTAGATGGCCGGCAGCACGTCGGCGCCGAACGAGTAGCCGGCCAGCACGAAGTGCTTGGCGCCCCACTTGTCGCGGTAGTGCTGCATCAGCAGGGCGAGGTCGGCGGCGCTCTGTTCCGGGCTCTTGTGCTCCCAGAAGTAGCGCAGCGCGTCGACCCCGACCACCGGGTAGCCGAGCTCGGCCATCTGCCCGGCCACGTCGCGGTCCAGGTCGCGCCAGCCGCCGTCGCCGGAGTAGAACAGGGTGATGGTTTCCGAGGGTTTGGCGGCCGGCACTTCGACCACCGGGAAATCGTCGCCGCTGCCCTGGATCAGGCGCTTGAGCTGGTCGTCCAGCACCACCGGCAGGCTGTCGTAGTAGTTGGCGATGACCGTCTCGGCGTTCTGCTGGGTGCGGGCGAAGCGCGCGGTCTCGTCGGACGGGTTGTCGTTCCAGGCGGCGGTCCAGTGGCCGTGGGCGGCGCTTTCCGGCAGCTTGGGCGAGGCGCAGTCGGGCTTGTCGAGGGCGAAGCCGACCGACAGTGCCTTGGCCTTGTCGCTGTTCTGCCCGGCCAGCCAGCGCCAGGCGTAGGCGCCGCCCTGGTGCACGCCGGCGACCAGGGTCGGCTGGGCGTCGAGCAGGTTCAGCGCGGCCTGTGCGCGATGCTGCTGGGCCACGCAGTCGTTGTCCGGGAAGATGAACTGCACCACGCGGGCGCCGTTGTCGTGGGCCAGCGCCAGCAGCTGGGCGTCGTCCAGCTTATTGTCCTGGGGGACCGCCAGCAGCACGGTGGCGGTCGGGTGCTTGGCGGGAATCGCCAGGGCCGCCGGGCTGCCGTCGGGCAGTTGGCTGTGTTCCAGGCGCGCCTGGGACAGCGGGTGGAGCCACAACAGCGCGCCGGCGACGGCGGCGGCGATCAGCAACAGCAGGACGATGGCCAACAGGCGCCAGCGACGTTTCGACATATCAGCGTTTCACCAATCCAGAAAGGCCGCCGGCGATCAGGGCGGCGGTATCGGCGAGGGCCACCAGCGGATCGAGTCCGGCGGGCACTGCCAGGTAGCGGGGCTCCCAGTCGGGCTGGAACTTGTCCTTGAAGCGACGCAGCCCCTGGAAGTTGTAGAACTGCTCGCCACGGTGGAACACCAGCGCGCCCAGGCGCTGGGTCAGCGGCGCGCCGCGGCGCGGTTGCAGGCCGGAGAGCGGCACCATGCCGAGGCTGAAGCGCGCGTAGCCGCGCTCCTTGTAATGCAGGATCAGGCCGAGCATGAGGAATTCCATAGTCATCTTCGGCGCGTCCGGCACCACCCGCATCAGGTCCAGGCTGGCCAGTTCCTGGCTGGAGGTCTCCAGCAGGTTGACGAAGGCCACCGCGCGGCCCTGGAAACGCACCACGGCGACGCGGAAGTAGTGCAGGTATTCGGGGGTGAAACGGCCCAGGGAGAAGCCTTTCTCGCGGGTCGCCTTGCCGCCCAGCCAGGCGTCGGAGATCGCCCGCAGCTCGTCCAGCGGCGCCTGCCCGGCGTCGTGGAATTCCACCGAGAGGCCGTCGCGCTGGCCACGGTTCCAGGTGTAGCGCAGGTCCTTCATGTCCTTGCCCTTGCTCTCCAGGTCGAAGCGGCGCAGGTCCACGCGCGCCTCCTCGCCGAGCTTGAGGGCGGTCAGGCCGATGTCCATGTAGAACGGCAGGTTCTCCGCGCGCACCTGGTAGAACACCGGGCGCGCGTGGTGCAGGTCGCAGAGGTCGCGGAACTGCCAGATCAGCTCGGCGCGTGCCTGGGTCGGCCCGATCGGGTCGTACAGCGCCACCAGGCTGCGCCCGCGGCGGGCGTACATGACGAAGGCGTCCTGGGTCGGGTGGAACAGCAGGGCCTTGTCGCCGGACAGCGCCAGGCCGCCGTCGGGCTGCTCGGAGCGGGCCAGGATGGCGGCGGCGCGGTCGAGTTCCTCGGCGCTCGGCGCGTGAATCGCCGGCGGCGAGGTGCGCAGCAGCCAGGTCAGGCCGACCGCGGCCAGCAGCAGGCAGCTGCCGAGGGCGGCGCGCAGGCCGCGTGGCGCGTCGGCGTCCAGGGCGAACTGCCACCACAGCTCATGGCTGTAGGGCACGTCCTGGTAGGCGAAGAGGAACAGCCAGATGGACGCGGCGACCACGCAGGCGGCGGCCGCCAGGTACATCGGCGAGAAGGGTACTTCCATCAGCCGGCTGCGGCGGTAGAAGGAGCGGCGGAAGATCGCCAGGAGCAGGGCGGTTACGCCGAGGATGCTGGCTTCCTCCCAGTCCACGCCCTTGAGCAGCGAGAGCACCGCGCCGCTGATCAGCAGCACCAGGGTCAGCACCCAGGCGGCCGACAGGCGCCGGCGCAGGCCCTGGGCCAGCAGCAGGCAGAGCACGCCGATCAGGCTGGCGGCGAAGTGCGAGGCGTCGACCAGACGGTGCGGCACCAGGAAGTCCAGCTCGTCCAGGCGGGTGTCGATGGACGGGGTGGCGCCGGAGAACAGCAGGACGATGCCGGAGATGAACACCAGCACCGCCAGCACCGGCGCGGCCAGGCCGGAGGCCACGCGCATCGCCTGGCGCGCCAGGAGCATGCGCCGCGCCTCGACCACCAGCAGCAGCAGGCAGGCCAGCAGCAGCGGCAGCACCACATAGATGAGGCGGTACATCAGCAGCGCGGCGGCCAGCGGTGCCGCGCCGAGCTGACCGGCGAAGGCCGCCAGCAGGATCGCCTCGAACACCCCGACGCCGCCGGGCACGTGGCTGAGCACGCCGGCGGCCAGGGCGATCATGTACACCAGCAGGAAGGCGCCGAACGGCGGCGCTTCGGGCAGCAGCAGGTAGAGCACGGTGGCGGCGGCGGCCACGTCCAGCGCGGTGATCACCAGCTGCAGCAGCGACAGGCGCAGCGTCGGCAGGCGCACCGAGCGACGGCCGAGGCGAATCAGCTGGCTGTCCGGCGACGGCTGCTCCGCCTCGCGGCGGCGCTCCATGCCGATCACCAGCAGTACGCAGAACACCAGGATGGTCACGCCCAGGACGGCCACCAGCCATTGCGGCAGGTTCAGCGCCAGGGCGGCGTCGGGCAGGTCGCTGAGCGCCGCCACGGCGGCCAGGATCGGCAGGGCGCAGCCCAGCGAGAGGCTGGCGAACAGGGTCATGCGCGCCACTTCCATGGCGTTCAGCCCGGCGCGGGCGTACAGGCGGTAGCGCACCGAGCCGCCGGAGAGCATCGACAAGCCCACCGCGTTGCCGATGGCGAAGGCGCTGAAGCCGCCGGTCAGCAGCGTCGGCAGCGGCAGCTTCACGCCGGCGAAGCGGGTGGCCGACCATTCGTAGCCGAGCAGGCAGACGAAGCCGGCAGCGGTCGCGGCCAGGGCGCCGAAGAGCGCGTCGCCGGGAATGTCGAGGATGGCGTCATGCAGGGAATAGGGATCGATGTCGCGCAGCAGGTGGTAGCAGGCGATCAGCGCCAGGGCGAACAGCAGCAGGGTGATGCCCACGCCGATGGCCTGGCGATAGGGGGCGAGTCGCTCCAGCAGGCCGGAGCGGGGGAGAGCGGCAGGGGAATCCGGAATCTCGGGCGCGGTGGAGTTTGCGCGCATCGGGCACCTCATGGAGTTTGCGCGATCTAGGTGGGGCCTGATCGCCAATTCCCAAGTCCTTGGGAACAATTGTCCGCAATTATGAGCGGCGCGCCTCGGGGAAGGCTCAGTCTTTTTTCCGGTATAACGAAAAAAGCCACTCGAGAGAGTGGCTTTTTTCTGTGTTTGGTTGCGGGAGCTGGATTTGAACCAACGACCTTCGGGTTATGAGCCCGACGAGCTACCAGACTGCTCCATCCCGCGCCGGCCATTCTACGCGGAACGAACACCCTGTCAATCGATTTCTGCTTTTCAATCAATTATTTAAATTGAGCGCAAATGAAAAAGGCCACTCCGGGGAGTGGCCTTTTTCGATGTTGGTTGCGGGAGCTGGATTTGAACCAACGACCTTCGGGTTATGAGCCCGACGAGCTACCAGACTGCTCCATCCCGCGGCGGCCATTCTACTCAGGACGGACACCCTGTCAACCGATTTCTGAGAAAAAGTGTTTTTTCTTCAAATGCTTAGCCAAGCGACGGCCGCCATCGAGGCGGCGCCACGGCGCGCAGGCGGGGCGCCGCAGGCGTGCGCGGCGTTTTGCATTACCATGGGAGGCTTCCCATAAGGCGTAGGAAATGTCGGTCGCACCGCGCATTGCCGAACGCCCTTCCGTCCGAGCAGGTTCCGCGTTGAGTTCCCGGCAGCGAAAGATCATCCACATCGATTGCGATTGCTTCTACGCCGCCATCGAGATGCGCGACGACCCCAGCCTCGCCGGCAAGCCGCTGGCCGTGGGCGGCTCGCCGGACAAGCGCGGGGTGGTCGCCACCTGCAACTACGAGGCGCGCGCCTACGGCCTGCACTCGGCCATGGCCATGCGCACCGCGGTCAAGCTGTGCCCGGACCTGACCATCGTGCGCCCGCGCATGGACGTCTATAAAGGCGTGTCACGGGAAATCCACGCGATCTTCCGCGACTACACCGACCTGATCGAGCCGCTGTCGCTGGACGAGGCCTACCTCGACGTCAGCGACTGCCAGCAGTTCTCCGGCAGCGCCACGCTGATCGCCCAGGACATCCGCCGGCGCGTGTGGCTGTCGCTGGGCATCACGGTTTCCGCCGGGGTGGCGCCGAACAAGTTCCTGGCCAAGATCGCCAGCGACTGGCGCAAGCCCAACGGGCAGTTCGTCATCACCCCCGACCAGGTGGAGGCATTCGTCGCCGCGCTGCCGGTGAAGAAGCTTCACGGCGTGGGCAAGGTGACGGCCGAGAAGTTGGCGCGCCTGGGCGTGCAGGACTGCCTGCAGCTGCGCGACTGGTCGCGCCTGGCGCTGGTGCGCGAGTTCGGCGGTTTCGGCGAGCGCCTGTGGAACCTGGCCCGGGGCCTCGACGAGCGCCCGGTGCAGGTGGACAGCCGGCGCCAGTCGATCAGCGTGGAGAACACCTTCGACCGCGACCTGCCCGACGTCGACGCCTGTCTGGCCGAACTGCCTGGGCTGCTCGACGAATTGCAGCGGCGCATGCAGCGCCTGGATGCCAGCTACCGGCCGGGCAAACCCTTCGTCAAACTGAAGTTCCACGACTTCACCCAGACCACTCTGGAACAGGCCGGCGCCAGCCGCGACCTGGACAGCTACCGGCTGCTACTGACGCAGGCCTTCCAGCGCGGTGAGCGGCCGGTGCGGCTGATCGGCGTGGGCGTGCGCCTGGAAGACCTGCGCGGAAAGGCCGAGCAGCTCACGTTGTTCTGAAATTGCCTGGCCAGCGAAAAATGCCGATCATGCGCTGCGCGTAGCCAGGGCCCCGAGCATGCGAATCCACGTCACCTTCACCGACCGCGTCGGCATCACCCAGGAAGTCCTGGCGTTGCTGGGCGCGCGCAACCTCAACCTGGACGCCGTCGAGATGGTGCCGCCGAACGTCTATATAGACGCCCCCGAGCTGCGCCAGGAAGTGCTCCACGAACTGCACGGCGCGCTGCTGCGGGTGCGCGGCGTGCTCTCGGTGCAGATCGTCGACATGCTCCCCGGCCAGCGCCGCAGCCTGCACCTGGACGCGCTGCTGGAAGCCATGGGCGACCCGGTGCTGGCGGTGGACGCCCAGGCCCGGGTGCTGCTGGCCAATCCCCGGCTGATCGACCTCTGCGGCCGCCAGCCGGCCGGCGAGTCGCTGTCCACCCTGTTCGACGAGCCGGGCCTGGCCGAACACCTGGTGGAGAAGGGTTTCCGCCTGCCGATGCACGAGGTCAGCCTGGGTGGCCAGCCGCTGCTGCTGGACGCCACGCCGATCCGTGGCGCCGGCGATGCCCTCGACGGCGGCCTGCTGACGCTGTACCCGCCGAGCCGCATCGGCGAACGCCTGTCGCTGCTGCACCATGACCACGCCGAGGGCCTGCAGGGCCTGATCGGCCGCTCGCCGCCGCTGATGCAGCTGAAGGCGCGGGTGCGCAAGGTTGCCGGGCTGGATGCGCCGCTGCTGATCCAGGGCGAGACCGGCACCGGCAAGGAGCTGGTGGCGCGCGCCTGCCACGCCTTGAGCGCGCGCCGCGAAGAGCCGTTCCTCGCGCTCAACTGCGCGGCGCTGCCGGAAAGCCTCGCCGAGAGCGAGCTGTTCGGCTACGCATCGGGCGCCTTCACCGGCGCCCAGCGCGGCGGCAAGCCGGGCCTGCTGGAGCTGGCCGACCGCGGCACGGTGTTCCTCGACGAGGTCGGCGAAATGTCGCCCTACCTGCAGGCCAAGCTGTTGCGCTTCCTCAGCGACGGCTGTTTCCGCCGCATCGGCGGCGAGCGCGAGGTGCGGGTGAACGTGCGGGTGCTCTGCGCCACCCACCGCAACCTGGCGAAGATGGTCGGCGAGGGCAGCTTCCGCGAGGACCTGTACTACCGCCTCAACGTGCTCAACCTGCAGGTGCCGCCGCTGCGCGAGCGCGGCCAGGACATCCTGCTGCTGGCCGAGCACTTCCTGCGCCTGGCCTGCACGCAGATCCAGCGCCCGCCGTGCCGCCTGGCGCCGGAAACCCATCCGCTGCTGCTGGGCAACCGCTGGTCCGGCAACGTGCGCCAGCTGCAGAACAAGATCTTCCGCGCTGCCGCCATCGGCGAGGGCGAGGTGATCGGCGTCGAGGACCTCGAAGTGGCCGGCACCGAGCTGGACACCCGGCAGGCAGCCGACGAGGAGGTCACCAGCCTGGAGGAAGCCGTGCAGCAGTTCGAGAAGTCGCTGCTGCAGCGACTCTATGCGGCGTATCCGTCCACCCGCCAGCTGGCGGCGCGGTTGCGTACCTCGCACACCGCCATCGGCCAGCGCCTGCGCAAGTACGGGATCGGCGAGCGCTGAATGCTGGAGCGATTTCGCTCCAGTGGAGCGATTTCGTTCCAATTGCCGCGAGCCGCGCCGGCTGTGGCTTGCACCCCGTCCCAGGGATCCCCCAATGCTCACTGAGTGGAATGTTTTCGTTCCATGTGGTGCTTTGCAGTGCCTTCGATATTTATTTAACTATTTGATTTGTAAGGTATTTTAATTTATTGGCATCGCCCTTGCTCTGCTCGGCGGAAAAATCGCCGAGCCACCCGACGGCTCTCTCGAGAACAAGAGGACGATCCATGACCACCCTGCGCTTCACACCCGACCATGAATGGCTGCGCCTCGAAGCTTCCGGCGAAGTGACCGTCGGCGTCACCGACTATGCCCAGGAGGCCCTGGGCGACGTGGTCTACGTCCAGCTGCCGGAGCTCGGCCGCCATGAGCAGGGCGCCGAAGTGGCGGTGCTGGAGTCGGTGAAGGCCGCCAGCAACATCGTCATGCCGCTGGCCGGCGAAGTCACCGAGGTCAACGCCGCGTTGGTCGACAGCCCGGAGCTGGTCAACCAGGCGCCGCTGGCCGAGGGCTGGTTCTTCCGCATCCGCCTGGATGACGCCGCCGTCCTCGACACCCTGATGGACCAGGCCGGCTACGAAGCCTACCTGTCCGCTCGCGCCTGACCCCGGAGGCCGCCATGAGCCAGATCGAACTGAGCACCACCAACGAATTCATCGCCCGCCACATCGGCCCGCGTGACGCCGACACCCAGGCCATGCTCGAGCTGGTCGGCTACGCCAGCGTCGACGCGCTGACCGACAGCGTCATCCCCGACAGCATCAAGGGCACCAGCGTCCTCGGTGGCAGCCAGGGGCAGGGCGAGGCCCAGGCCCTGGCCGAACTGCGCGCCATCGCGGCGAAGAACCAGCTGCTGCGCAACCACATCGGCCAGGGCTACTACCCCTGCCACACCCCGGCGCCGATCCTGCGCAACCTCCTGGAAAACCCGGCCTGGTACACCGCCTACACCCCGTACCAGCCGGAAATCTCCCAGGGCCGCCTGGAAGCGCTGCTGAACTTCCAGACGCTGATCAGCGACCTCACCGGCATGCAGATCGCCAACGCCTCTCTGCTGGACGAAGCCACCGCCGCCGCCGAAGCCATGACCTTCTGCAAGCGCCTGTCGAAGAACAAGGCCGCCCAGGCCTTCTTCGCCTCCGCCCAGTGCCACCCGCAGACCCTCGATGTGCTGCGTACCCGCGCCGAGCCGCTGGGCATCGACGTGGTGGTCGGTGACGAGGCTGCGCTGGAAGACTTCTCCGCCTACTTCGGCGTGCTGCTGCAGTACCCGGCCAGCACCGGCGCCGTCGTCGACCAGCGCGAGCTGGTGGAGCGCGCCCACGCCGCCGGCGCCCTGGTGGCCGTGGCCGCCGACCTGCTGGCGCTGACCCTGCTGACCCCGCCGGGCGAGTTCGGCGCCGACGTGGTCCTCGGCAGCGCCCAGCGCTTCGGCGTGCCGCTGGGCTTCGGCGGCCCGCACGCGGCCTACTTCGCCACCCGCGACGCGTTCAAGCGCGACATGCCCGGCCGCCTGGTCGGCATCTCCATCGACCGTTTCGGCAACCCGGCGCTGCGCCTGGCCATGCAGACCCGCGAGCAGCACATCCGCCGCGAGAAGGCCACCAGCAACATCTGCACCGCCCAGGTGCTGCTGGCCAACATCGCCAGCATGTACGCCGTCTACCACGGCCCGCAGGGCCTGACCGACATCGCCCGGCGCGTGCACCGCCTGAGCGCGATCCTGGCCGCCGGCCTGGCGCAACTGGGCCAGCGCGTCGAGCAGGAGTTCTTCTTCGACAGCCTGAGCGTCGTCACCGCGCGCCCGGCCGCCGAGGTCCACGCCGCCGCCAAGGCCGCCGCCATCAACCTGCGGGTGATCGACGACGTACGCGTCGGCGTATCCCTCGACGAAACCTGCGAGCAGGCCGCCGTCGAAGCCCTGTGGGCGGTGTTCGCCGCCGGCCAGGCGCTGCCGGACTTCGCCGCGCTGGCCGCCAGCGTCGGTGACCGCCTGCCGCAGGCGCTGCTGCGCCAGTCGGCCTTCCTGCGCCACGAAGTGTTCAACCGCTACCACTCCGAAACCGAGCTGATGCGCTACCTGCGCAAGCTGGCCGACAAGGACCTGGCGCTGGACCGCAGCATGATCCCGCTGGGTTCCTGCACCATGAAGCTGAACGCCGCCAGCGAGATGATCCCGGTGACCTGGGCCGAGTTCGGCAACCTGCACCCCTTCGTCCCGGCCGAGCAGGCCGCCGGCTACCGCGCCATGACCGAGGAGCTGGAGGCCATGCTCTGCGCCGCCACCGGCTACGACGCCGTGTCGCTGCAGCCCAACGCCGGGTCCCAGGGCGAGTACGCCGGCCTGCTGGCCATCCGTGCCTACCACGCCAGCCGTGGCGAAGCGCACCGCGACATCTGCCTGATCCCGTCCTCGGCCCACGGCACCAACCCGGCCACCGCCCAGATGGCCGGCCTGCGCGTGGTGGTCACCGCCTGCGACGCGCGCGGCAACGTCGACCTCGCCGACCTCAAGGCCAAGGCCGAAGAGCACCGCGAGCGCCTGGCCGCGATCATGATCACCTACCCGTCGACCCACGGCGTGTTCGAGGAAGCGGTGCGCGACATCTGCGCCATCGTCCACGACAACGGCGGCCAGGTGTACATCGACGGCGCCAACATGAACGCCATGGTCGGCCTGTGCGCGCCGGGCAAGTTCGGCGGCGACGTGTCCCACCTGAACCTGCACAAGACTTTCTGCATCCCCCACGGCGGCGGCGGCCCGGGCGTCGGCCCGATCGGCGTGAAGGCGCACCTGGCGCCCTTCCTGCCCGGCCACGGCGAGCTGCTGGAACGCAAGCAGGGCGCGGTGAGCGCGGCGCCCTACGGCAGCGCCTCGATCCTGCCGATCACCTGGATGTACATCCGCATGATGGGCGGCCAGGGCCTCAAGCGCGCCTCGCAGATGGCCATCCTCGGCGCCAACTACATCGCCCGCCGCCTGGAAGAGCACTACCCGGTGCTCTATACCGGTGAGAACGGCCTGGTGGCCCACGAGTGCATCCTCGACCTGCGTCCGCTGAAGGAAACCAGCGGGATCAACGTCGACGACGTGGCCAAGCGCCTGGTGGACTTCGGCTTCCACGCCCCGACCATGTCCTTCCCGGTGGCCGGCACGCTGATGGTGGAGCCCACCGAGAGCGAGTCGAAGCAGGAACTGGACCGCTTCTGCGACGCCATGATCTGCATCCGCGAGGAAATCCGCGCGGTGGAGCGCGGCGAACTGGACGCGGACGACAACCCGCTGAAGAACGCCCCGCACACCGCGGCGGAGCTGGTCGGCGAGTGGTCGCACCCGTACAGCCGCGAGCAGGCGGTGTTCCCGCTGGCGAGCCTGGTGGACGGCAAGTACTGGCCGCCGGTGGGCCGCGTGGACAACGTCTACGGCGACCGCAACCTGGCCTGTTCCTGCCCGTCGATCGCCGACTACCAGGACGCCTGACTCGTTCGGGCCTGTTTACGATCTCGCGAGCTAGAGCAGAACAAGGCAAAAACAGGCGAGAGAGCGCAGTTTAGTCCGCTAAATGAGCATCGCTCGCCTGTTTTTAACGCAGTTATGCCGACGCGCAGCAGATCGTAGACAGGTTCGTTAGTCCCCGCGCCCGCCTCGGCGGGCGCCATGGCCGCGGTTGGCGAGGGATGCGCCAACGCGGCCTTTTTTTCGCCAAGGAGACACCATGAGCCTCGCCAAGACGCCGCTGTACGACCTGCACCTGGAACTGGGTGCGAAGATGGTTCCCTTCGCCGGCTACGAGATGCCGGTGCAATATCCCCTGGGGGTGCTCAAGGAGCACCTGCACACCCGAGCCCAGGCCGGCCTGTTCGACGTCTCGCACATGGGCCAGCTGCGCCTGCGCGGCGCCGACGCCGCGGCCGCGCTGGAAAGCCTGGTGCCGGTGGACATCCTCGACCTGCCGCTGGGCCAGCAGCGCTACGCGCTGTTCACCAACGCCGAGGGCGGCATCCTCGACGACCTGATGGTGGCCAACGCCGGCGACCACCTGTTCCTGGTGGTCAACGCCGCCTGCAAGGAGCAGGACCTGGCGCACCTGCGCCAGCATATCGGTGACCGCTGCGAGATCGAGTCGCTGTTCGACAGCCACGCGCTGCTGGCCCTGCAGGGCCCGGCCGCCGTCGAGGTACTCGGGCGCTTCGCCCCGGCGGTGAAGGCGCTGACCTTCATGCAGGTGGCCACGCTCGAACTGCTCGGCGTGCCCTGCAGCGTCAGCCGTTCCGGCTACACCGGCGAAGACGGCTACGAGATTTCCGTGCCCGCCGCCCACGCCGAAACCCTGGCCCGCGCCCTGCTGGCCGAGGAAGAAGTCCAGCCCATTGGCCTCGGCGCGCGCGATTCGCTGCGCCTGGAAGCCGGCCTGTGCCTGTACGGCCATGACATGGACAGCGCCACAACGCCGGTCGAGGCCAGCCTGGGCTGGGCCATCTCCAAGGTACGCCGCGCCGACGGCGCGCGCGCCGGCGGCTTCCCTGGCGCCGAGCGGATCTTCGCCCAGCAGCGTGAAGGCGTGCCGAGCAAGCGCGTCGGCCTGCTGCCGCAGGAGCGGGTGCCGGTGCGCGAGGGTGCGGAAATCGTCGACGCGCAGGGCGCGGTGATCGGCAAGGTCAGCAGCGGCGGCTTCGGCCCGAGCCTGGGCGCGCCGCTGGCCATGGGTTACGTGGCCCGCGCCCAGGCGGCGCTGGACAGCGAAGTCTTCGCGATGGTGCGCGGCAAGCGCGTGCCGATGAAGGTGGCGCGCACGCCGTTCGTGCCGCAGCGGTATTACCGCGGCTGAAGAGCATCGCGGACGGAGTCCGCTCCTACGAAAAAGCGGGGTAGGGCGTATAACCGTTCGCGGTTATACGCCGTGGTTCCGAGCGCCATGGTCATGCGGGTGCTAAATGACGCGTCCGAACGGCGGATAACGCTTCGCGTTATTCGCCCTACGCGTTTGCCAGGAGGCATGGCATTTCCCCCGTAGGAGCGGATTCATCCGCGATTGCGCCGGCAAGGGCGCTCTCAGGCCTGGCGACAGAGTCCCCGGAAGCCTCGTTCGCGAGCAAGCTCGCTCCTGCGAAGAGCCGCTGGGCGCCTCAGTCTTCCGGCCACATCCGCAGCGCGCGGCTGTCGGCCGAGAGCAGGCGCAGTTCGCCCTTGTCGGTGATTTCCCAGCGTTGCACTTCACCCAGGGCCTGGAAGAAGCGCTGTTCCTGTTCCATCAGCGCCGGGGCGCACATGCGCCGGGTGCTGCCGGGCTGGCCGAAGCTGAGCGTGTCGCCGTCGATCTGGTAGCTGGCGAACCAGTGGTTGCAGCCGGCGTTGCCGAAGGCCCGGCCCTGGCCGTCGAAGGTCAGGCTGACGTGGCTGTGGCCGACCAGCGGGCGCTTGCCGATCCATTCCACGCGGTAGGCCTGGTCGCTTTCCGGCTCCGTCGGGTGCTGGGCGCAGCCGGCCAGCAGCAGGGCCCCGAGCAGGGGTGTCAGCAGCTTCTTCATGAACGCTCCTAGGCCTGGCAGGCGTTGCAGAGGTGGCGGTCGCCTTCCACGGTCCAGCCCAGCTCGACGATGCGCGCGCTGGCGGCGGGGCCCTGGGCGGCCTTGCCGAGGCTGCCGTCGACGGCGAACTCGAAGTCCAGCATGGTCCCGCAGCCGTCGCACTTGACCTGCCAGTTGAGGATCGACAGCTCCTTGAACACCGGGCCCTTGGCCACGGCGGTCCATTGGCCCGGCGGGTTGATCAGGTGGCGGACCTTGTCGACGCTGAGGGTCATGCTCAGGTCGCGGCTGCCCTTGAGGGTGACCAGCAGGGTGTCGCCGTTCTGGATCGAGCCGCCGTTGCCGGTGACCTGGTACAGGCCCGGCACCAGCGCGCGGCACTCGTTGAGGGTGTGTTGCGGGTTGAGCAGGTTGTAGCGGAAATCGTGTTGAGCCATGGGTCCTCCGAAAGACCCCTAATGGTAGGGGATATGGCCCGCTGCCGCGACCGCGAAGGCGGGCCGGCGAACTCTGGCGTCAGGGTTCGACCTGGTTGCTGCAGTTACCTTTGCTCCAGGCGGCGATGTTGTCCAGCGTCGTTTCGGCGATGGCCGCCAGCGCCTCGCGGGTGAGGAAGGCCTGGTGCGCGGTGATGATGACGTTGGGGAAGGTCAGCAGGCGCGCCAGTACGTCGTCCTGCAGCGGCAGGTCGGAGCGGTCGGCGAAGAAGATTTCCGCCTCCTCCTCGTAGACGTCCAGGCCCAGGTAGCCGAGCTGGCCGCTCTTCAGCGCCTCGATCAGCGCCGGGGTGTCGACCAGCGCGCCGCGCCCGGTGTTGATCAGCATGGCGCCGCGCTTCATGCCCTGCAGGCTGCGCGGGTTGACCAGGTGCCGGGTGGCGTCGTTGAGCGGGCAGTGCAGGCTGATGACGTCGGCCTCGGCGAGCAGCGCGTCGAGGGCGACGAAACGCCCGCCGAGGGCCTCGATGGTCGGGTTGGGGTAGGGGTCGTAGGCGAGGATGCGGCAGCCGAAGCCGTGCATGATCTGCGCGAATACCTGGCCGATCTGCCCGCTGCCGACCACGCCGACGGTCTTGCCGTGGAGGTCGAAGCCGGTCAGCCCGTGCAGCGAGAAGTCGCCCTCGCGGGTGCGGTTATAGGCGCGGTGCAGGTGCCGCGACAGCGCCAGCACCAGGCCCACGGCGTGCTCGGCCACGGCGTGCGGCGAGTAGGCCGGCACGCGCACCACCACCAGCCCTAGGGCCCTGGCGGCGGCGAGGTCGACATGGTTGTAGCCGGCCGAGCGCAGGGCGATCAGCCGCGTGCCACCGGCCGCCAGTTGCTCCAGCACCGGCCGCGAGAGGTCGTCGTTGACGAACGGGCAGACCACCTCGAAGCCCATCGCCAGCGCGGCGGTGTCCGGGCGCAGCGGGCTCTGCTGGAAGTGCAGCTCGAAACCGTGGGGCGGGTTGGCGGCGAGGAAGCTGTCGCGGTCGTAGTTCTGGCTGCTGAACAGGATGATGCGCATGGCCGGCCTCAATGGGAGTCGTGGGGCGCGGGCTGCCCGGTGGCGCTCGCGGTGACGCGGTTCAGCTCGCCGATGGCCTGGTCAAGAGCGTCCAGTGCGGCCTGGGCCTGCGGGTCGTTCTGCTTGAGCAGGGTCTCGGCGCGCTGGCAGGCGGCGCGCAACTGCGGCACGCCGCAGTAGCGGGTGGCGCCGTGCAGGCGATGCACGCGCTCGATCAGGGCGGCGCGGTCGTTGCGTTCACGGGCCTGGCGGATGGTCTGGCGGTCGGCGGCCAGGGAGGCGAGCAGCATGGCCAGCATGTCGGCGGCCAGGTCGGCCTTGCCGGCGGCCAGGCGCAGGCCTTCCTCGGCGTCGAGCACGGCGAGCCCGGCGGTTTCGGGACGCGCGCCGGGGCCGCCGGCCTCGCGGCCGGCCAGGGACAGGCCGGTCCACTTGAGCACCACCTGGGCCAGCTGGCGCTCGTCGATCGGTTTGGTCAGGTAGTCGTCCATGCCGCCCTGCAACAGGGCGCGCTTCTCGTTGGCCAGGGCGTGGGCGGTGAGGGCCACGATGGGCACCGGACTGACTTCGCGCTGGGCTTCCCAGTGGCGGATCGCCTCGGTGGCCTGGCGGCCGTCCATGCCGGGCATCTGCACGTCCATGAAGACCAGGTCGAAGCGCTCGCGCTGCACGGCGTCCACCGCGGCCTGGCCGCTGTCCACCGCCACTACCTCGGCGCCCAGGTCGCCGAGCAGGGTCTGCACCAGCAGCAGGTTGGCCGGGTTGTCGTCGACGCAGAGCAGGTGCGGCACCTGGCGCTCGGCGCGCAGGGCGGGCTTGTCCTTGCGGCTGGGGCGCAGGTGCAGGAGCTGGTCGAGGGCGTGCTGCAGCTTGCGCGTGCAGGCCGGCTTGCTCTGCACCTGGCCTTCGGGGAGCACGGCGTTGTACAGCGCCTGCTCGACCGTCGGGCACAGCACCAGGGTTTTGCAGCCCTTGTATTCGAGTTCGCGGATGGTCTGGCGCAGGCTGTCCGGCTGGTTACTCGACTGGCTGACGGCGAGCACCACCAGCTCGATCGGCGCCGCGCCGGCCGGCGGCTGCTCCAGCGCCGCGCGCAGGCTGTCGAGGTCGACGAACTCGGTGACCTCCAGGCCGCAGTCCTGCAACTGGTGGTGCAGCGCCGCGCGGGTCAGCTCGTGGGGTTCGCAGAGCGCCACGCGGTGCCCGCTGGGTGGCGCCGGCAGGCTGTCGTCGCCGTCGTCGCGGGCCTTGGGCAGGCTCAGGCTGATCCAGAATTCCGAGCCGTCGCCGGAGCTGCTGTCGACGCCGATCTCGCCGCCCATCTGCTCGATCAGGCGCTTGGAGATCACCAGCCCCAGGCCGGTACCGCCGGCCTGCCGGGACAGCGAGTTGTCGGCCTGGCTGAACGCCTGGAACAGCGCGCGCAGGTCGGCGTTGGTCAGGCCGATGCCGGTGTCCTGCACGCTGATGCGCAGTTGCGCGCGCTCGTCGTTCTCGTCCTCGAGCATGGCGCGCACGGCGATGGTGCCTTCGTGGGTGAACTTGATGGCGTTGCTCACCAGGTTGGTCAGCACCTGCTTCAGGCGCAGCGGGTCGCCCACCAGGTTCAGCGGGGTGTCGCGGTAGATCAGGCTGACCAGCTCCAGGCGTTTCTCGTGGGCGGCCGGGGCGAGGATGGTGAGGGTGTCCTGGACCAGTTCGCGCAGGTTGAACGGGATGTTCTCGAGGATCAGCTTGCCGGCCTCGATCTTCGAGAAGTCGAGAATCTCGCTGATGATCCCCAGCAGGCTCTCGGCGGATTTCTGGATGGTCGCCAGGTAATCCTGCTGGCGCCCGGACAGCTCGCTTTTCTGCAGCAGGTTGGTGAAGCCGATGATGCCGTTGAGCGGGGTGCGGATCTCGTGGCTCA
Organism: Pseudomonas citronellolis; assembly: GCF_029335315.1. Classification (GTDB taxonomy): domain Bacteria; phylum Pseudomonadota; class Gammaproteobacteria; order Pseudomonadales; family Pseudomonadaceae; genus Pseudomonas; species Pseudomonas citronellolis_A. The sequence continues at coordinate 30,173 of NZ_JARJLT010000110.1, read as the reverse complement.
TGTTGGCGAGGAACTCGGACTTGATGCGGCTGGCCTCCAGGGCCTCCTTGCGCGCCAGGTCCAGCTCGATGTTCTGGATCTCGATGGTCTCCAGGTTCTGCCGCACGTCCTCGGTGGCCTGGTCGATGTTGTGCTGCATCTCTTCCTGGGCGCTCTGCAGCGCTTCGGCCATGCGGTTGATGCCGGCGGCCAGTTCGTCCAGCTCATGGCTGCCGAGGGCCGGCAGGCGGGTTTCCAGGCGGCCCTCCTTGAGCTGCGCGACGCCCTGGGCGATCTGCCCCAGCGGCGCGCTGATCGCCCGGCTCATGCGCAGGGCGAGCAGGGCGGTGACCACCAGGCCGCTGATGATCAGCAGCAGGCTGGTGAACAGGCTGCGGTAGCCGCGCAGCAGGGTGGCGTGGTGCGAGAGCTCCAGCTCGACCCAGCCGAGCAGGCGGTTGGCGTCTTCTTCCGGGGCGCCGGAGAGGCTGCGGTGGTGGCCCAGCACCGGCAGCAGGAAGTGCGTGGTGTCGAGGTTGCTGACCTGGCTCAGGTGGCTGCCGTCGCCGCTGGGCATCGGCGTGAGGATGCTCGGGCCGGCGTGGGCCAGGCGCTCGCGCTCGGGGTTGAGGAAGGTCACCGCGCGCACGTCGGGCTGGTCCAGCGCTTCGTTGGCGATGCGCTCCAGCAACTGGCGGTCCTCGTGGGCCATGGCCGGGGCCGACAGCGGGGCGAGCTGCTCGGCGATCAGTTGGCCGCGCTCGATCAGTTGCACGCGCATGTCGGACAGCTGCACCCAGGTGAAGTAGCCGCCCAGCACCAGCGTCAGCAGGCTGGTGGGTAGCAGGGTGAGCAGCAGCACCCGCCCCTTGATGCCGAGATCCTTGTACACGCGCGTCCTCCCAAGCGGTTTCGGGGCAGTTTAGCGGGTTGCCGGGTGGGAATCTCGGTGATTGACCGCCGGACGGCTGCGCTTGCCCTGGAGCGGCCGCGTCGTGAATACTTGTCTTTCGCGAATAAGTCTTATTTGTCATGACCCCGACCGCCGCCAGCCAGCCCCGCCTGTTGACCATCGAGGACGACCCGACCCTGGGCGCCCACCTGCACAGCCACCTGAGCCAGCGCGGTTTCGCCGTGACCTGGTGCCGCGACGGCCGCGAGGGCCTCGGCCAGGCGCTCAACGAGGCTTACGACCTGGTTCTGCTGGACGTCATGCTGCCCGGCTGTTCCGGCCTGGAGGCCCTGCGCCAGCTGCGCCGCGAACAGCGCGTGCCGGTGATCCTGATGTCCGCCCTGGGCGCCGAGCAGGACCGCATCGCCGGTTTCTCCCAGGGCGCCGACGACTACCTGCCGAAGCCCTTCAGCCTGGCCGAGCTGAACGTGCGCATCGACGCCATCCTGCGGCGCGTCGCCCTGGAGCGCGGCAGCCTGCAGCCGACCCCGGTGGTGGCCGGCCTGCAACTGTCCGAGGAGCCCTGCGAGGTTTCCCTGGACGGCGTCACCACGGCGCTGACCGCCACCGAATACCGTCTGCTGGAAGTCTTCCTCGGCAACGTCGACGAGACCCTGAGCAAGCCGTTCCTCTACCAGCACGTCCTGCACCGTGGCTACACCGCCCACGACCGTGGCCTGGACATGCACGTCAGCCACCTGCGCCGCAAGCTGCAGGCCATCGGTTACACGCGCCACCAGCTGCGCGCCGTCTGGGGCAAGGGTTATGTTTTCGCTAGCGCCGAGTGAGGGCCGCGCGCGCCTGGCGCTGCCCAGCCGGCATTCGCTGTTCTGGCGCCTGGCGGTGCCGGTGGTGCTGCTCTGCCTGCTGCTGATCTGGCTGTCCTGGACCTGGGGCCGGCAGGTCGAGCGCAAGGGCTTCTTCCTCGACAGCGAGGCCCATCGGGTGCTCAACGGCTACTCCGCCGACCTGGAGCGCGCCTGGCGCGAGGGCGGGCGTGGCGGCGTGGATGCCTGGCTGGCGCGCATGCGTGCCCAGGAAGACACCTGGATGGTCGCCGTGGATAGCCATCTGCAGGCGCTGGGCAACCAGCCGCTGAGCGTCGAGGAATCGACGCGGCTGACCTTCCTGCGCGGCCTCGACTGGCCGGTGAGCAACCGCAGCAGGCAGTTGCCGTATATCGGCATTCCCTTTCCCGGCAACCCCAACGACGGGCGCCTGGTGCTGCAACTGCCGCAGCGCTTCCTTCCCGGTGGCTTTTCGTTGTGGACGCGGCTGCTCGGCCACGGCCTGATTCCCGCCGGCCTGGCCCTGCTGCTGTGCACGCTGCTCTACCGCCAATTGATCCACCCGCTGGCGCGCCTGCGCGAGCACGCCAACGCGCTGCGCGCCGACGACCTTGGCTCCGGCGCCGGGCGCGAGGTGAGCGTGCGCCGTGACGAGCTGGGCGAACTGGGCCGCGCCTTCGACCACATGACCCAGCGCCTGAGCAGCCACATCGAGTTCCAGCGCCAGCTGCTGCGCGACCTGTCCCACGAACTGCGCACACCGCTGAGCCGCCTGCGCGTGGCGGCGGAGACGGCGCCGGCGGACGACCCGCTGCGCCTGCGCCTGGAGCGCGAGGTGGAGGTGATGCAGCGCCTGGTGGAGAACACCCTGGAGCTGGCCTGGCTGGACACCGAGCGGCCGCGCCTGGCGATGGAGGACATCGCCATCCTGCCGCTGTGGGAGCTGCTGGTGGAGGATGCCGGCTTCGAGTCCGGCTGGCAGGCCGAGCGCTTCCAGTGCGAGCTGCCGGCGGACTGTGTGGTGCATGGTCATCTCAACGGCCTGGCCCAGGCGCTGGAGAACCTCTTGCGCAACGCCATCCGCCATTCGCCCGAGGGCGGGCATATCCGCCTGTTCGGTCGCCGCGATGGCGGCTGCTGGGAGCTGTGCCTGGCGGACCAGGGACCGGGCGTCGAATCCCGCGACCTGGAGCGTATCTTCCTGCCTTTCACGCGGTTGTCCGCCGCGCGCTCCGGCGAGGGCTTCGGCCTCGGCCTGAGCATCGCGCGCAGCGCCATTCACCTGCAGGACGGCGAGCTCTGGGCCGAGCGCGGCAACCCCGGCCTGCGTATGCACCTGCGCCTGCCGGCGGCCTGAGGTCGCCGCCAGGCGCCACGACTCAGAACTCCAGCACCGCCGACATCCACAGGCGGCGCCCTTCCTCCAGCGTGCCGCTGGTGCTCGAACCGATCTGCGTGTAGTCCGAGGCCCAGCCCGTGCTGCCGTCCACGGCGGTGTAGTAGGTGCCGTCGAGGAAGTCCTTGTCGAACAGGTTGTACAGGGTGGCGTTGAGGGTCAGGTTGCGCGTCGCCTTGAACGAGCCGCCGAGGTGGAACAGCTGGTAGGCGTCGAGGTCGCCGACCTGGTCGGCGATGGCCTGGTTGGCCGCCGTGAGGTTGGCGTAGCGCGAGGTGAAGCGCGCCCGTTCGCCACGGTATTCGCCCTTGAGCCAGAGCTTCAGGCGCTCGTTGGCCTGCCAGTCGAGGCGGGCGTTGGCCACGTGCCTGGGGGTGTTGGTCAGCGGCGCGCCCTTGTCCTTGCCGCTGAGCTGCTCGCTGTCGGTGAAGGTGTAGTTCAGCGAGGCGCTCCAGGCCGGGGCGAAACCCCAGCGGCCGGCCAGCTCCACGCCCTGGGTGCGGGCCTTGCCGATGTTCACCTGCTGGGCGAAGTTCTCCTGCAGGAAGCTGCTGCCCAGGTCGATGCAGCCGGCCTGGTTCGGTGCGTCCGGCCAGTTGCAGTTGGCGATCGGGGTGCCGCTGTCGATCTTGTCCTTGAAGCGGGTGTGGAACAGCGTGAGGTTGGCGTTGAGGTCGTCCAGGTTGTCGTAATAGACGCCGAACTCGGTATTGGTGCTGGTTTCCGGGTCCAGGTCCGGGCTGCCGATGGTGATGGTCTGGCCCTGGCCGCTGACGCCGTTGATGCCGTCGTGCAGCTGGTTCAGCGTCGGCGTCTTGTAGCCCTGGCTGACGCCGCCCTTGAGGGTCCAGGCCGAGCTGGCGTTCCACACCAGGTAGGCGCGCGGGCTGACGTGGCCGCCAAAGGCTTCGTGGTCCTCGTAGCGCGCGCCGAGGGTCAACGCCAGGTCCTCGCGCAGGCGCCACTCGTCCTCGGCGAACAGGGCCCAGGAGCTTTGCTGGAACTCGTCGGTGGCGATGCCGTCCTCGACCTTGGCGTCCCAGTACTGGCCGCCGAGGGTGGTGATGTGCGCATCCCCCAGTGGCATGACCAGCTTGCTGTCCAGCACCAGGTCGGTGGACTTGAGCGTGCGCGCGTCGCCGCCGACGATCGACGGGTAGCCGCTGTAGGGGCGGCCGATGGTGCCGGGGATGGTGCGCCCGAGGGTTTGCGTGGTGCTGTGGGTCAGGCTGCTGTCCAGGGTGCCGAAGCCCAGGCGGGCGGTGTGCGCCAGGGCGTACTGGTCGCGCTCGAAGCGCAGCTCGTCGGCGTAGCCGTTGGCGCGGGTCGGCGCGTCGCGGCTGCAGCCGTCGGTGGCGCTGCCGCCGGCCTTGCCGTCGAGGGTGCCGAGCTGGCAGTCGGCGTTGTCGTAGCGCTGGCGCCCGCGTTCGAAGTCCAGGGAAATGTCGTGCTCGGTGTTGGGCGTGAAGGTCAGGCGGCTGCCGATGTTGTAGTTCTGCCCCTCCACCGGCGAGGCGCCGCGCCGGCTGACGGTGGCGCCGTCGTCGAAGCTGAGGTCCGACGCGCCACGATCGAAGAAGCTGCCGCGCAGGTTCAGGCCGAGCCGCTCGGGCACCAGCGGGCCGCTGGCGTAGAGGCTGGTGCCGCTGCTGTCGCCGTAGTCGCGGTGTTCCTGCACGGTGTGGTCGAGGCTGAGGGTGGCGCCCCATTGCGGCGCCACCTTGCGGGTGATGATGTTGACCACGCCGCCCATGGCGTCGGAGCCGTACAGCGTGGACATGGGGCCGCGAATCACCTCGATGCGCTCGATCGCCGAGAGCGGCGGCATGAAGCTGGTGGAGGTCTCGCCGAAGCCATTGGGGGTGATGTTGCCGGCGCTGTTCTGCCGGCGGCCGTCGATGAGGATCAGCGTGTAGTCGCTGGGCAGGCCGCGAATGCTGATGTTCAGCCCGCCGGTCTTGCCGGTGCCCTGGCCGATATCGACGCCCTCGACGTCATCCAGGGCCTCGGCGAGGTTGCTGTAGCGCTTCTGTTCGAGCTCCTCGCGGCCCAGCACGCTGATGCTGGCGGGCGCCTCGGTGACTTTCTGCTCGTAGCCGGCGGCGGTGACCACGGTGGCGTCGAGGTTCAGGGTGTCGTCGCCCTGGGCCTGGCCGACGAAGGCCAGGGCGAGGGCGCCGGCCAGCGACGAGTGGGTAGGGGAGTAGGACATGGGTAGGCTCCGCTTGACGTGTGGTGGCGGCGAAGCCTGTGGCTAACGAAAATCATTTGCATTCAATCGGCGGTAACCGCATGTGTCCCCATGGCCCGCCAATCAGCCGGCAGGCCACGGCTCCCGGAGCCTGGAACCCTTTGCCACAATCTGTAAGTTTGGGAAACGTCTTACGCGCGACTTCTATGCCTGGAAGGCCGATTCCTGAGCCTTCGCGGGACGTTGCGACAGCTTGCGCGGCGCTCATCGCGCTTGCCGATATGGCCAGCGGCGGTTTACCGGTATCATAGGGCGTTATCCAGATCTGCCTTGCGGACCACGAGCGACTCCATGACCGTGCAGTACCCCACCATCGCCGAGTGCATCGGCAACACTCCGCTGGTACGCCTGCAGCGCCTGCCCGGGGAAACCTCCAACACCCTGCTGGTGAAACTCGAGGGCAACAACCCGGCCGGTTCCGTGAAGGACCGCCCGGCGCTGTCGATGATCACCCGCGCCGAGCTGCGCGGCGACATCCAGCCCGGCGACACGCTGATCGAGGCCACCTCCGGCAACACCGGCATCGCCCTGGCCATGGCGGCGGCGATCAAGGGCTACCGGATGATCCTGATCATGCCGGACAATTCCACCGCCGAACGCAAGGCGGCGATGACCGCCTATGGCGCCGAGCTGATCCTGGTGACCAAGGAGCAGGGCATGGAAGGCGCCCGCGACCTCGCCGACCAGATGCAGCGCGACGGCAAGGGCAAGGTCCTCGACCAGTTCGCCAACGGCGACAACCCGGTGGCGCATTACAGCAGCACCGGCCCGGAGATCTGGCGCCAGACCGGCGGCGAGATCACCCATTTCGTCAGCTCCATGGGCACCACCGGCACCATCATGGGTGTGTCGCGCTACCTGAAGGAGCAGAACCCGGCGGTGCAGATCGTCGGCCTGCAGCCGATGGAAGGCTCGGCCATCCCCGGCATCCGCCGCTGGCCGCAGGAATACCTGCCGAAGATCTTCGACGCCACCCGCGTCGACCGCGTGGTGGACATGCACCAGAGCGAGGCGGAGGATGTCATGCGCCGCCTGGCCCGCGAGGAAGGCATCTTCTGCGGCGTGTCCTCCGGCGGTGCGGTGGCGGCCATGCTGCGCCTGTCCCGCGAGCTGGAGAACGCGGTGCTGGTGGCGATCATCTGCGACCGCGGTGATCGTTATCTGTCCTCCGGAATCTTCGACCCCAGCTGACATGGCCAAGCAGAGAAGCGGACTGCGCTTCCAGCCCAGCGGCGGCGCCCGCAACACCGGCGTGCCGGTGGGCAAGAAGCAGCGCCTGAACATCGAGCGCCTGGCCCATGACGGCCGTGGCATCGCCCACCTGGAAGGACGCACCTGGTTCGTTTCCGGCGCCCTGCCCGGCGAAGAGGTCGAGGCCCGCGTGCTGGCCGCGCGCAGCCAGGTGGTGGACGCCCGCGGCGAACGCATCCTGGTCGCCGCGCCGGAACGTCGCGTCGAGCCCTGCCCGGTGGCCGGCAAGTGCGGTGGCTGCAACCTGCAGCACCTGCCCCACGCCGAACAATTGGCGCTCAAGCAGCGCGCCCTCGCCGAGCAGCTGCAGCGCTTCGGCGACATCGTGCCCGAAGCCTGGGCCGCGCCCCTGGTCGGGCCGGAATTCGGCTACCGCCGCCGTGCCCGTATCGCGGTGCGCTGGGATATCAAGGCGCGCCGGCTGGACGTCGGCTTCCGCGCCGCCGCCAGCCAGGCGATCGTCGCCTTCGACGATTGCCTGGTATTGGTGCCGCCGCTGCAGGCCCTGGCCCGCGCGCTGCCGGAGTTGCTCAGGGGCTTCAGCCGTCCCCAGGCCATCGGTCACGTCGAACTGTTCCACGGCACCGCCTGCGCCTTGCTGCTGCGACACACCGAAGCCTTGCCCGACGCCGACCTCGAACGCCTGCGGGCCTTCTGTTCGGCACGGGATGTGCAACTGTGGTTGCAGGGCGACGGCGAACCGACGCCGCTGGAAGAGGGTGCGCAACTGGGCTATCGCCTGGCGGACCTGACCCTGGCCTACCGGCCGGGCGATTTCGTCCAGGTCAACGAACCGGTCAACGCGGCCATGGTCGAGCAGGCGCTCGAATGGTTGGCCCCCGCGCCCGGCGAACGGGTGCTAGACCTGTTCTGTGGCCTGGGCAATTTCGCTCTGCCGCTGGCCCGTCGCGCCACCTCCGTGGTGGGCGTGGAGGGCGTGGAGAGCATGGTCGCGCGCGCCGCGGCCAACGCCCGGGCCAATGGCCTGGACAACGCCGTGTTCCACCAGGCCGACCTGGCGCAGCCGCTGTCCGCGGCGCGCTGGTTCGCTGGCGACGCGGCGCAAGGATTTTCTGCCGTGCTGCTCGACCCGCCACGTGATGGCGCGTTCGAAATGGCGCGGGGCATGCGTGACCTGGGCGCGGAGCGGGTACTCTATGTGTCCTGCAATCCGGCGACCCTGGCGCGCGACGCCGGCGAACTGGCCCGACAGGGCTATCGCCTGAAGCGTGCCGGAATCCTCGACATGTTCCCGCAGACGGCGCATGTGGAGGCGATGGCTCTGTTCGAGGCAGGTTAGGAAGACCTGCGCAATCCGACCGGCCCGCGCAAGAAAGGCCGGCGCAGTCGAGCGGTGTGCCAGGGTGCACCGTGGGGAAGGGTAGACAAGATGGTACAGGTGAGAGCGCACCAGCCGGTCAATACCGACGGCAGCATCAACCTCGAGGCCTGGCTGGACCACGTCCAGACCCTGGTTCCGCAGCTGGATCGCAAGGTCCTGCTGGAGGCCTGCGAGTTCGCCCGCGAGGCCGAGCACAAGGCGGCCAGCCAGGCGGACGCCTCCTGGGCGGACGGCACCTCGAGCTTCCAGACCGGGCTGGAGATCGCCGAAATCCTCGCCGACCTCAAGCTCGACCAGGAATCCCTGGTCGCCGCGGTGATCTACCGTGGCGTGCGCGAGGGCAAGGTCAAGCTGGAAGAGGTGCAGCAGCGCTTCGGTCCGGTGGTGGCCAAGCTGATCGAGGGCGTGCTGCGCATGGCGGCGATCAGCGCCAGCCTCAATCCCCGGCAATCCATGGTGCTCGGCACCCAGGCGCAGATCGAGAACCTGCGCAAGATGCTGGTGGCCATGGTCGACGACGTGCGCGTCGCGCTGATCAAGCTCGCCGAACGTACCTGCGCGATCCGCGCGGTGAAGAACGCCGACGAAGAAAAGCGCATGCGCGTCGCCCGTGAGGTGTTCGACATCTACGCGCCGCTGGCGCACCGCCTGGGCATCGGCCACATCAAGTGGGAGCTGGAGGACCTGTCCTTCCGCTACCTCGAACCCGACCAGTACAAACAGATCGCCAAGCTGCTGCACGAGCGCCGCCTGGACCGCGAGCAGTACATCGCCACGGTGATGCAGCAGCTCAAGGACGCCCTGGCCGCCACCGGCATCAAGGCCGACCTCAGCGGCCGCGCCAAGCACATCTACTCCATCTGGCGGAAGATGCAGCGCAAGGGCCTGGATTTCAGCCAGATCTACGACGTCCGCGCGGTGCGCGTGCTGGTCCCGGAAATGCGCGACTGCTACACCGCGCTGGGCATCGTGCACACCCTCTGGCGGCACATTCCCAAGGAATTCGACGACTACATCGCCAACCCCAAGGAAAACGGCTACCGCTCGCTGCACACCGCGGTGATCGGCCCCGAGGGCAAGGTGCTGGAAGTGCAGATCCGCACCCACGCGATGCACGAAGAGGCCGAGCTCGGCGTGTGCGCGCACTGGCGCTACAAGGGCACCGACGTCAAGTCCGGCTCCAACCACTACGAGGAGAAGATCTCCTGGCTGCGCCAGGTCCTGGAGTGGCACGAGGAACTGGGCGACATCGGCGGCCTCGCCGAGCAGCTGCGCGTGGACATCGAGCCGGACCGGGTCTACGTATTCACCCCCGACGGCCACGCCATCGACCTGCCCAAGGGCTCCACGCCGCTGGACTTCGCCTACCGCGTGCACACCGAGGTTGGCCACAACTGCCGTGGCGCCAAGATCAACGGCCGCATCGTGCCGCTGAACTACAGCCTGCAGACCGGTGAGCAGGTGGAGATCATCACCGGCAAGCACAGCGGCCCGAGCCGCGACTGGCTGAACCAGAACCTCGGCTACGTCACCACCTCGCGGGCGCGGGCGAAGATCGTCCACTGGTTCAAGCTGCAGGCCCGCGACCAGAACGTCGCCGCCGGCAAGACCATGCTCGAACGCGAGCTGTCGCGCCTGGCGCTGCCGCCGGTGGACTTCGAGAAGCTGGCCGAGAAGGCCAACTACAAGACCGGCGAGGACCTGTTCGCCGCCCTCGGCGCCGGCGACCTGCGCCTGGCCCATGTGGTCAGCTACGCCCAGGCGCTGGTGGAGCCGGAGCGCGGCAACGAGCAGCTCGAACTCATCCCGCGCAAGCCCAGCCGCATCGGCCACGGCAAGCGCGGCGACATTCAGATCCAGGGCGTGGGCAACCTGCTGACGCAGATGGCCGGCTGCTGCCAGCCGCTGCCGGGCGACCCCATCGTCGGCTACATCACCCTCGGCCGTGGCGTCACCATCCACCGCCAGGACTGCGCCACCGTGCTGCAGCTGGGCGGCCGCGAACCCGAGCGGATGATCCAGGTGAGCTGGGGCCCGGTGCCGGTGCAGACCTACCCGGTGGACATCGTCATCCGCGCCTACGACCGCTCCGGCCTGCTGCGCGACGTGTCCCAGGTGCTGCTCAACGAGCGCATCAACGTGCTGGCGGTGAACACCCGCTCGGACAAGGACGACAACACCGCGATCATGCGCCTGACCATCGAGATTCCCGGCCTTGAGTCCCTCGGTCGCCTGCTCGCGCGCATCTCGCAACTGCCCAACATCATCGAGGCGCGGCGCGACCGCGCGAGTGGCAAGGATGTATAAGCTCGACGACCTGCTGCACCTGATGGCCCGCCTGCGCGACCCGCAGCACGGCTGCCCCTGGGACCTCAAGCAGAACTACGCGAGCATCGTTCCCTACACCATCGAGGAAGCCTACGAAGTCGCCGACGCCATCGAGCGCGGCGACTTCGGTCACCTGCGCGAGGAAGTCGGCGACCTGCTGTTCCAGGTCGTCTACTACGCCCAGCTGGCCCGCGAGGAACAGCGTTTCGACTTCGCCGAGGTGGTCCACGGCATCACCGCCAAGCTGGTCCGCCGCCATCCCCACGTGTTCCCCGACGGCGACCTGTACGGCGAGCCTGATCCGGCGAAGCTGGAAGAGGCCGCGGTCAAGCAGCGCTGGGAAGAGTTGAAGGCCGAGGAGCGCGCCGCCAAGGCCGCCGAGCCGGTGCAGCTGTCGCTGCTCGACGACGTGCCCACGGCGCTGCCGGCGCTCAGCCGCGCGGCCAAGCTGCAGAAACGCGCCGCCCAGGTCGGCTTCGACTGGCCGGAAGCCCTGCCGGTGGTGGACAAGCTGCGCGAGGAACTGGACGAGGTGCTGGAGGCCATGGCCGACGGCGACGCCGAAGCCCAGGCGGAGGAGGTCGGCGACCTGCTGTTCGTGGTGGTGAACCTGGCGCGGCACCTGAAGGTCGACCCGGAAACCGCCCTGCGCGCGGCCAACGGCAAGTTCGAGCGACGCTTCCGCTACATCGAGTGCGCCCTGCGCGACCAGGGCCGCAAGGCCGAGGAATGCAGCCTGGAAGAGCTGGACGCGCTCTGGGGCGAGGCCAAGCGCGAAGAGAAGAACCCGCTGGGTTGCGGCTAGTTCGCCGGCGTTATGAAAAAAAGCCCCGGTTCGCCGGGGCTTTTTGCTTTTCGTGGGAGCGAGCCTGCTCGCGAATGGGCTGTTCGTGCCACCGGGGCGTCCGGCGTGGCCGGTGAGTCCAATCGCGGACAGAGTCCGCTTCTACGCCCGTGCTTCCCTGTAACTGTAGGAGCGGACTCTGTCCGCGATTCGGCGGCTAACGTCGTAGGCGTTAGCCGCCTTACGTGAACATCCAGCGCAGCAACAGCACCAGCAGCGCCACCGCCAGGATCGGCCGGCCGATGCGGTAGGCCTTGGGATAGCGGCGCTTGAACTTCTTCACCTGGGCGCCCACGGCGTTGCCCAGGCGGATCAGCACCGAGTAGGCCTGGTTGATCCCGCCGACGCGTTCGCCCTCGACGTTCTGCGGCGCGGTGGCGCGCCCGAGGAAGGCGCTGACGCGGCGGTTGACGCGAGTCAGCAGCGGCGACTTGAGCGGGCGCTCGATGTCGCAGAAGAGAATCAGGCGCGACTCGTCGGTCTCGTTCTTCACCCAGTGCACGAAGGTCTCGTCGAACATCACGTCTTCGCCGTCGCGCCAGGCGTAGGGTTGGCCGTCGACGAAGATGCGGCAGTCGTCGGAGTTCGGCGTGGCCAGGCCCAGGTGGTAGCGCAGCGATCCGGCGTAGGGGTCGCGGTGCTTGTTCAGGTGGCTCTTGGGCGGCAGGCGGGTGAACATCGCGCCCTTGACGTTGGGGATGCTGCTGACCAGCTCGACGGTTTTCGGGCACAGCTGCTGCGCGGAGGGCAGGGGGCCGTCGTACCAGGTCAGGTAGAAGCGGGTCCAGCCCTTCTTGAAGAAGGAGCCGAAGCCGGCCTCGTTGTTGTTCAGGGCGTCGCGGATGTAGCCCTCGTCGAACAGTTGCTCGGCTTCCTCGCGGATCATCTGCCAGTTGTCGCGCAGCTTGTCGAGTTCGGGGAAGCGCTCACGGTCCAGGTAGGGCTTGGAGGGTACGCTGGAGTTCAGGTACATCAGCGAGTTGTAGGGCGCGAACCAGGCCGAGTGGTTCACCACCTGACGCAGGAACGGCAGGCGCACCTTGCCGCGCAGGTGTACGTAGAGGATGGCGATGAGGAAGACAGCGAGAATCGCGACGACGAGGAGCTTGATCATGGGATGGCAAGTCCGCCCTGATTGGCTGAAAAACGGCCGGCCACTTGCGCATCGCCGGCTCAGGCCCGAGGATTATACCCTCAGCGAGCGCCGCCGCTGAATTTTCCGCCATGTCAGAATTGTCCTGCGTAAATTCGCAGGCTGTCGGAGAGTCGTTAGCTAATGAGCATGTCATTGCGTGACCAGCTGCTGAAAGCCGGGCTGGTCAACGAAAAGCAGGCCAAGCAGGCCGGTAAGCAGAAACAGAAACAACATCGCCTGGAACAGAAAGGGCAGGTCGAGAAGGACGACAGCCAGCGCCAGGCCGCGCTGCAGGCGCAGGCCGAGAAACAGGCCCGCGACCAGGAGCTGAACCGCCAGCAACAGGAGAAGGCCGAGAAGAAATCCAAGGCCGCCCAGATCAAGCAATTGATCGAAGGCACCCGCCTGCCCAAGCTGGAGGGCGACGACTACTACAACTTCGTCGATGCCAAGAAGGTCAAGCGCATCTCGGTGAACGCGCTGGTGCGCGACAAGCTCAGCCGCGGCAGCCTGGCCATCGTCAGCTACGACGGGCGCTACGAGATAGTCCCGCGCGACGCCGCGCTGCGTATCCAGGAGCGTGACGAGCGCCGCGTGGTGCTGCTCAACGAGCCCAGCGGCGAGCCGGACGAGGACGATCCGTACAAGGACTACGTGGTGCCCGACGACCTCATGTGGTGAGGCGGGCGAAAACGAAAAAGCCGGGCAGATGCCCGGCTTTTTTCGTTGCGGCGGAAGGTCAGGAACCCTTGACCTGCTTGCCGTCGACGGTGCCGTCCTTGAGCATGATCTGGTACTCCTTGCCGTCGGTTTCCTGCTGGTACAGGCGCACGAGGAGGTAGTCCCAGTCCTTGGCGAACCAGAGGATGGTCTTGCGGTTGCTCTTGGTCGGGTCGCGCACGCGCTCGACCTTGATGGCGGTGATCTGGCCGGCCCGGGTGGCGACCTTTTCCTCGCCGAGCACGCGGAAGTCGTAGGTGTCGGTGTCGGTACCCTCGATCACCTGGTAGCTCATGCTCTTCTTGCCGGCGGCGACGTCGTGTTGCAGGGCCAGTTGATAGGTGGACTTGTCCAGCTGGCCGGTCTTCAGCGCCTGGTGCACCGCGTCGCCACGGTCGCTACCGGTGACTTGCTTCTGCGCCCAGTTGAACTGCAGGTCGGTGGACTTGTTCTTGCCCAGCCCTTCGCGGGACCAGTGGTAGGTCTGCGGCAGGTAGTTGTCGCCCTCGACCTTGAAGGCACTGCTCTCCTTCAGGCTGGCGAGCAGCATGGAGGCCTGGAAATCGAGTTCCCAGTTGCCGCCATCGCCTTGCTTGAGGCTGCGGGAGGCGGTGCCGCTGAGCGGCATCTGCTTCCAGTCCGCGGTGTAGCTGGCCTCGAACGGCTTGAGCTGGAACGACGCGGCGTACGCCGGCAGTGTCAGCATGGCCATAAGGAACAGCAGGACTCTACGCATCACGAATCTCCTAGGTTCGGAACGGGTAGCCGGTGGCCGGCAACGCCTGACCATCCAGCATGGCGCCTTGCTCGCCGAGGCGCAAACGGCCTTCGGCGAACCAGCGCATGGCCAGCGGGTAGATCAGGTGTTCCTGCACGTGCACCCGCGCGGCCAGCGTTTCCGGCGTGTCTTGCGACTCTACCGGGATTGCCGCCTGTACGACCAGTGGTCCGCCATCAAGTTCCTCGGTGACGAAGTGCACCGAGCAGCCGTGTTCGGCGTCGCCGGCCTCCAGCGCGCGCTGGTGGGTGTGCAGGCCCTTGTACTTGGGCAGCAGCGACGGGTGGATGTTCAACAGGCGGCCATGGTAGTGGCGCACGAAGCCGGGGCTGAGGATGCGCATGAAACCGGCCAGCATCACCAGGTCGGGGGCGTGGGCGTCGATGCGGCGGATCAGTTCGGCGTCGAAGGCTTCGCGGTCGGCGAAGCCCTTGTGGTCGAGCACTTCGGTGGCGATGCCGGCGTCGGCCGCGCGTTGCAGGCCGTAGGCCTCCGCGCGGTTGGATACCACCGCGCGGATCGAAGCCGGCGAGTCGCCGGCTTCGAGGCTGTCGATCAGTGCTTGCAGGTTGCTGCCGGAGCCGGAAATCAGCACCACGACATTGCAAGGACGGGACATCAGTGACCTTTCAGGTTGTTCAGCACCACGCGCTCGGCGTCGGCCGCGCAGGCGTCGATACGGCCGATGACCCAGGGCTGCTCGCCGGAAGCGCGCAGGGAGGCGAGGGTGGCGTCGACCTGGTCCTGGGCGACGCAGATGACCATGCCCACGCCGCAGTTCAGCACGCGGTGCATCTCGTGCTCGTCGACGTTGCCTTGCTCCTGCAGCCAGTCGAAGACCGCCGGGCGCTGCCAGCTGGCCACGTCGATCACCGCCTGGGCGTTGTCCGGCAGTACGCGCGGAATGTTGTCCAGCAGGCCGCCGCCGGTAATATGGGCCATGGCCTTGACCGCGCCGGTTTCCTCGATCAGCTTCAGCAGCGGCTTGACGTAGATGCGCGTCGGCGCCATCAGCAGGTCGGCCAGGGGCTTGCCGGCGAGCTGGGTGGTTTCGATGTCGGCGCCGGAGACTTCGATGATCTTGCGGATCAGCGAGTAGCCGTTGGAGTGCGGGCCGGAGGAGGGCAGGGCGATGAGGGCGTCGCCGGCGAGCACTTTCGAGCCGTCGATGATCTCGGCCTTTTCCACTACGCCGACGCAGAAGCCGGCCAGGTCGTAGTCCTCGCCTTCGTACATGCCGGGCATCTCGGCGGTTTCACCGCCGACCAGCGAGCAGCCGGCCAGTTCGCAGCCGGCGCCGATGCCGGTCACCACGGTGGCGGCGACGTCGACATTGAGTTTGCCGGTGGCGTAGTAGTCGAGGAAGAACAGCGGCTCGGCGCCGCAGACCACCAGGTCGTTGACGCACATGGCGACCAGGTCCTGGCCGATGCTGTCGTGCTTGTTCAGGTTCAGCGCCAGGCGCAGCTTGGTGCCGACGCCGTCGGTGCCGGAGACCAGCACGGGTTGTTTGTAGCCGGCCGGGATTTCGCACAGAGCGCCAAAGCCACCCAGGCCGCCCATGACTTCAGGACGCGCGGTGCGCTTGGCGACGCCTTTGATGCGTTCGACGAGTGCTTCGCCGGCGTCGATGTCCACACCGGCGTCCTTGTAGCTCAACGAGGGTTGCTTGCTGCTCATAAATCCAGGCCTGTAGAAAGGAGTGATTCGTCTGCCGGCCGTGATGCGCGAAATGCGCCCCGGCCCCGCGGGAGGCGCGGGATTTTATCAGGCTTGCCCGGCAGCGGCCATCTCGCGCTGTTGCCGCTGACCGGAGGGCTGTTTAAGGTATAGGCCTTCCGGAAGGGCTTGCCAGGTGTCGTTCCCTTCCTTGTTCCGTTCGTCGAGAGCCCGTTCATGCGACTTACCGCCCGCCTGTTGATCCTCTGCCTGTCGTTGCTCAGCCTGCCGACCTTCGCCGCCGCGCTGAACAACCTCTATCAGGTGCACGAACCGGTCGCCTCGCAACAGCCCGACGAGCGCAGCGCCGGCCTGAGCCGCGCGCTGCAGACCCTGGTGCTGCGCCTCACCGGCGACGCCCGGGCGGCCCAGAGCGGCGCCCTGGCCGGCTACTTCAAGGACCCGCAGCAACTGATCAGCCAGTACGGCTACGAGAACGGCCCGCCACTGGCGCTGGTAGTGGACTTCGACCCGGTGTCGGTGGACAACGCGCTGCGCCAGGCCGGGCTGCCGGTCTGGGGCGCCAACCGCCCGAGCCTGCTGGCCTGGTGGCTGAACGAAAGCGCCACTGGCAGCAACCTGGTGGGCGGCAGCCAGGACAGCGCCGCACCGCTCAATCGCGCCGCCCAGCGTCGCGGCCTGCCGCTGCTGCTGCCGATGGCCGATCTTTCCGAGCAGGGCGTCGGTACCGCGCAGAACATCACCGCCGCGCAGCCCGACGCGCTGCGCTCCGCCTCTGAACGCTACTCCGCCGACGGCCTGCTGGCGGTCGACGCCAAGGAAGCCGATGGCAAGTGGCAGGCGCAATGGCGCCTGTGGCTGGGCGACTCGCGCGAACAGGGTCAGGCCCAGGGCGACACCCCGGACGCCCTGGCCGACGCCGTGATGCTGGCGGTCAGCCAGCGCCTGGCGCCGCGTTTCGTCGGCGCCCCGGGCGCCTCCAGCGCGCTGACCCTGCAGGTGCAGGGCGCGAACCTGGACCGCTACGCCCAGCTGCAGAAACTGCTCGAC
This sequence comes from Pseudomonas citronellolis, assembly GCF_029335315.1. Lineage (GTDB taxonomy): Bacteria > Pseudomonadota > Gammaproteobacteria > Pseudomonadales > Pseudomonadaceae > Pseudomonas > Pseudomonas citronellolis_A. The sequence goes on along the minus strand of NZ_JARJLT010000110.1, from coordinate 13,679 downwards.
CCCATGGGTGCCCGCCTGCTCTCGGCGCAGGGCGACAACCTGCAGTACCGCCTCAACGCCAGCCCCGACCAGTTGCGCGCCCAACTGGGCCTGGCGCGCCTGCAGGAGGTGCCGGTGGAAGCCGCCGCCCAGCCGGTCGACGCCAGCGGCCAGCCGGCCCCGGCGCAAGCCGCGGCGCCGAGCAACGTGCTGCGCTTCCGTTGGCAATGATGGTGGGCCTGACGCCGGATTCGCAGTATGCTGCGCCTCCGGCGTCTTTTCGGGTGCGCCAAAATGATGATTTGGTTACACTTTTGATCCGTACGGCTTCACTGTAAGCGTTTTCGAAGAAAAGCCCCGCCCGGCATGAAACAACCAATGCAGCTCCCCCTGGGCATCCGCCTGCGCGACGATGCCACCTTCGCCAACTTCTATCCCGGCGCCAACGCAGCCGCCCTGGGATACGTCGAGCGACTTTGCGACTGCGACGCCGGCTGGACGGAAAGCCTGATCTACCTGTGGGGCGTCGAAGGCGTGGGGCGCAGCCACCTGCTGCAGGCGGCTTGCCTGCGCTTCGAGCAGTACGGCGAAACCTCGGTGTACCTGCCGATGGCCGAGCTGGTGCAATACGGCCCGGCGATCTTCGACGACCTGGAGCAACTGGAACTGGTCTGCCTCGACGACATCGAGGCGCTGGCCGGCCTTCCCGAGTGGGAAGAGGCGCTGTTCCACCTGTTCAACCGCCTGCGCGATTCCGGTCGCCGCCTGCTGCTGGCGGCCTCGATGCCGCCGCGCGAGCTGCCGGTCAAGCTGCCCGACCTGAAGTCGCGCCTGACCCTGTCGCTGATCTTCCAGCTGCATCCGCTGAGCGACGAGGAAAAACTTCGCGCCCTGCAACTGCGCGCCTCGCGTCGCGGCCTGCACCTGACCGACGAGGTGGGGCGCTTCATCCTCACCCGCGGCGCGCGCAGCATGGAATACCTCTTCGACCTGCTGGACGAGCTGGACAAGGCCTCGCTGCAGGCGCAGCGCAAGCTGACCATCCCCTTCCTCAAGGAAACCCTGGGCTGGTAGAACCCTTCGGGGGGGGGCTACAGGCGGGGTAGGGCGAATAACCGCTCACGGTTATCCACCGTCGCCCGGAGCGCCATGGCCATTCTGCTGCCAAGTGAGTCGCTCGGTCGGCGGATAACGCTTCGCGTTATTCGCCCTACGAAGCTTCGCTCGATCATGGCGTCAGCGTGAGGCCAGGGCGCTGGATCCCCGCGTTCGCGGGAGCCCAGCGCCTTTCGCTTGACTCTCGAACTCAGTCTTCGCCGGCCAGCTTGCGCTCGTACTGGAAACGCCAGCGCGTATAGAGCAGCGCCGCGCAGAACAGGCTGACGCTGAGCAGCACTTCGGCCCAGCCGTAGATGCGCTGGCCCGGTTCGAAGGTGTTCAGCACACCGGTGATGAAATACAGGTTCACCACGTAGCAGGCCCAGGCATGACCGCGGGCGCTGCCGATCAGCATGCCCGGTGCGATGAGCAGCAACGGCAGCAGCTTGAGCGCGGTCCACGCCTTCGGCACCCAGCTCGGCGCGCCATGGGCGTCGGTGAACAGCAGGCCCCAGACGAGGATCAGCACGACCAGCCCCAGCAGGCTGCCCAGGCTCACCGCGCGGCTGGCCGCCAGGCGCGGGCGCAGGTGCTCCAGGGAGGGCAGGGGTTTCTTCTTGCGGGCCATTCAGCGCTCCAGTTTTGCGGTCACTTGCGCCAGGCGCTTGCCCAGCGCGCGGCAGAGGGTGATCTCGTGTTCGTCGAGGGGGCGTTTGCCGTCGGCGCCGGCGAAGTGGCTGGCGCCGTAGGGCGTGCCGCCGCCACGGGTTTCCAGCAGGGCCGGCTCGCTGTAGGGGATGCCCGTCACCAGCATGCCGTGGTGCAGCAGCGGCAGCAGCATGGACAATTGGGTGGTTTCCTGGCCGCCGTGCAGGCTGGCTGTGGAGGTGAACACCGCCGCCGGCTTGCCGACCAGGGCGCCGGTCAGCCACAGGCTGCTGGTGCCGTCGAGGAAGTATTTCAGCGCCGCGGCCATGTTGCCGAAGCGCGTCGGGCTGCCCAGCGCGAGGCCGGCGCAGTCCTTGAGGTCGTCGAGGCTGGCGTAGAGCGCGCCTTCCTCGGGCAGCTCCGGGGCCACAGCCTCGCATTCCGTGGACACCGCCGGCACCGTGCGCAGGCGCGCCTCCAGGCCGCCCTGCTCGACGCCGCGGGCGATCTGCCGGGCCATCTCGGCGGTGGCGCCGTGGCGGCTGTAGTAGAGCACCAGGATGTAGGGCGCGCTCAAGGCAGGATCTCCAGCATCTTCTCCGGCGGACGGCCGATCACCGCCTTGTCGCCGACCACCAGGATCGGGCGCTCGATCAGTTTCGGGTGGGCGACCATGGCGTCGATCAACTGGGCGTCGCTGAGCTGCGCATCGTCCAGGCCGAGGGCCTTGTATTCGTCTTCGCCGGTGCGCAGCAGTTGGCGCGCGCCGATGCCCAGCTTGCCGAGCAGGGCCTGCAGTTCGGCGGCGCTCGGCGGCGTCTCCAGGTAGCGCACCACGGTCGGGGCGAGGCCGCGCGCCTCCAGCAGTTCGAGGGCGCCGCGGGACTTGGAGCAGCGCGGGTTATGGAAAAGTGTCAGTTGGCTCATATCCATGGACTCGCTGGGCCGTTAAAGTGGCGGCTATTCTAACCGCCTCCCGAGGATTGGCTGAACCGTCCGCGTTCGGCCGGGCCGGCGGCACGGTGATTTCTCAAGGACACAGCATGCAGCCGCGCCTACAGGAACTGATCGAGTTCTGGCGTTATCTCCTCCAGCGTTTTCGCCTCGACCGCGTCAGCAGCCACGCCGCGGCCCTGACCTACACCACGCTGTTCGCCGTGGTGCCGATGATGACCGTGACCTTCGCCATCGTCTCGGCCATCCCGGCGTTCGAAGGCATGGGCGAGCGCATCCAGCTATTCATCTTCCACAACTTCGTCCCCTCCACCGGCGAAGCGGTGGAGGCCTACCTGCGCAACTTCACCGTCCAGGCGCGCCACCTGACCTGGCTCGGCGTGGCTTTCCTGGCGGTGACCGCGTTCAGCATGCTGGTGACCATCGAGCGGGTGTTCAACCAGATCTGGCGGGTGCGCAAGCCGCGTCGCGGGGTGACGCGCTTCCTGCTGTACTGGGCGATCCTCAGCCTTGGCCCGCTGCTGCTGGGCGCCGGCTTCGCGGTGTCCACCTACGTCACCTCGCTGTCGCTGCTCTCCGGCCCGCACGCGCTGCCAGGCGCCGGCACCCTGCTGAAGTTCATGCCGCTGCTGTTCAGCGTGGCGGCCTTCACCCTGATCTACGCCGCGGTGCCCAACGCCCGCGTGCCGCCGCTGCACGCCCTGGCCGGCGGCGCCTTCGCCGCCGCGCTGTTCGAGGCCGCGAAGGCCCTGTTCGGTCTCTACGTGGGCCTGTTCCCCGGCTACAAGCTGATCTATGGCGCCTTCGCCACCGTGCCGCTGTTCCTGCTGTGGATCTACCTGTCCTGGCTGATCGTGCTGTTCGGCGCGGAGCTGGTCTGCAACCTGTCCTCGACCCGCCTGTGGCGGCGCAAGGCCCTGCCGCGCCTGCTGGTGCTGCTGGGCGTGCTGCGGGTGTTCTACGAGCGCCAGCGGATGGGCGAGCCGACCCGCCTGGCGCACCTGCACGCCGCCGGCTGGATGCTGCCCGAGGACGAGTGGGAGGAGCTGCTGGCGTTCCTCGAGCGCGAACAGCTGGTGTGCCGTTCCGGCAGCAGCGACGAGGCCTGGGTGCTGTGCCGCGACCTGGGCAGCTACAGCCTGCACCGCCTGCTCAACCGCAGCCCGTGGCCGCTGCCCTGCCTGGAGAGCCTGCCGGCCAGCCTCGACGAGGCCTGGTACCCGGAGCTGCGCGAGGCGCTGCAGCATTACCAGGCCGAGCGCGAGAGCCTGTTCGGCGCCAGCCTCGCCGAATGGTTGAGTCCGTCACAATTCAGGTGACGTAAATGGTCAGTTTGCGGCGCAACAGATAGTCAGTGCCGCCGGGGCGGGGACGAAAAGCCGAGAAATCGTGGGGCCGGAACGATTGGCACGCTTCTGGCTATAGCTGGGTCAGGACAGTGATGTTCCCCGGAAGTTCCTAAAAGGCCCCACCCTTCATGAACAAAGACCAGAACAAAGTTGTACACCTGCACCAGCGCGACCCGCAAAGCGCCCTGGAGCGGCTGAATAGAATCACCGGTCTGCAGTTCAGCAGCTGGCCCGAGTCGCTGCTGCCCAGCGTCCAGGGGGCTCACGACGAGCAGGACAAAAGCACCGCCGAATCCCACGACGAGCAGGCCTGCCGCCAGCTCGGCTAAGCCTTACAGGCTGCCGGCGTGAATCCGGCCGTCCTGAATGGCAATCTGCTCCACCGCCTGGACGAAAAGCTCTTCCACCGTCAGGCGCGCCAATCCCACCGCCGAACGCAGTTTGATCTGCAGGTTGTCTATCCTGTGGCGGTGTGGCAGGCGGGCTATCCCGGACAACAGGATGCGCCCGCTGGCGTTCAGCGCGCCGTGGTCGATCACCACCTCGCGAGCCCTTTCACCATCGCCATAGCTGGCCAGCAGCGTTACCGGCAGCTCGGCCATGCCCGGCACCTGCAGCCAGGCGGCGACGTTGTAGTCGCTGAGGTGGCCGCCGTTGGCGGCGTCGCGGGCGCGGGCGTTGACCACGATGTGTTCGGGCACCCGGCTGACAAGCTGATCCGTGGGCTGCATCTGGCGGTTCCGTGTTGGCGGGCGGCCGGCGTGCATGGCACCGGCTCTGGGGCGACGGAAGCGTGACTTCCGCCGATCGCCGGCATTATAGGAAGCGCGTTCGCGGCAGAACGTGCGTGCTGCCGATCTTGGCTGTGACGCCGCTCGCAAATGGCGGCATCAGGCCAGCCGCAACGGGTGGCGACTGACCAGCGGGGTGCGCAAGTTGGCCACGGGCAGCGGCAGTATGGTCTGGTTGTCGAAGCTGGCCAGCTGCAACCAGAGATTCTCGCCTTCGACGAACTGCCCCTGGGGCAACCAGATGCCGTGGTACCAGCCGTTGCCGGGATCGGGCGTGCTTTGCAGTACTGCCGGGTGACGCTGGGCGTCAGGTGTGCGGCGCAACCAGACCGGCCTGGGCAGGCCCTTGAGGTAACGCAGGCCCAGGTGCAGGCCTTCCCCGTTGAGGTGGCGCCAGCGCACCACCGCCAGAATCGGCGTTCCCGGCGTGCCGAGAATCAGCAGCAATTGCCCGATCGGCAGGCGCTGAGACTGGCTGCCCTGGCAGAGAATGCGCGCGCCGCCGGGGCTGCTGTCCGCCACTTGGGCCTCGCAGCTGCCCGCGGCGCTGGCCAGCAGGTGCGCCTGGATGGCCGTCAGGCCGACGATCAGTTGGCAGTTTTCGTGTTTCTCCGCGCGCAGGTGGCGGCGCTGCTGATGGCCGAGCCAGTGCGGGCGAACCTGCTCCAGCAGTTGCGCCTCCGGTGCCGGGCGCAGCGGCGCCGGGTCGTGCAGGGCGATCAGCAGCGCGCCCAGTTCCAGGCGCCGCAACTGTTCGGCCGGCGCGGCGGGCTTCTGCTCGAAGCCCAGGCACGGGCGATCCTCGCCCAGGTCGACCACGTAGCCTTCCTGTTCCTCGTCGTCCCAGGGCTGCAAGCGCGCCAGCCCGGCCAGCGGCGCCAGCGCGCCGAACAGCAACGGGGCTTCGCCTTCGGCCAGGTGGAAGGGGTTGCTCAGGGCCAGCAGCAGCGATTGCTGGTAGAGGCCGCGCAGGGTGCCGGCCGGCGCCGGCTCGAAGGCCGCCGCGATGGGTTCGTCCAGGCATTCCTGGTGCTCGCCGATCCAGTACAGCAGGTGGCTGTCGCGCCACAGCGAGCCCGGCGGCTCCTGGTACTGCTGGTAGTGGCGCAGCAGGGCCTGGGCGAGGAAGTGCTCGGCCATGTACAGGCACCAGGCCAGGTGCGGGCGCGACGGCTTGTGGCCGTTGAGAATCTGCAGCAGCAGGCGCTTGAAGCCGGCGGCCAGCTCGCCGCAGAAATGCACAAAGAGCGCCGGCGGGGATTTGTCGTTGCGGATCAGCCGGGTGTAGTGGCGATATTCTTCGGCGAGGCTTTGCAGCGCGCGCTGCCTTTCCAGTAAGGTCAGCGCACAACGATTCAGGCGGAACAGGACCCCCAGGCAATGCTGCAGACCTTCATGTACCGACAGGCGTCGGGCCTGCGCCAGGCCCGCCGGCAGATTGCTCGCCGCGTCGCCGTCCTCTTCGAGAATGTCCGGTACTTCCAGGCGCAGGGCGCTGAGCATCATGACCACCCCGCATACACGAGGACTGAAGGCATGGGAGTACGGCTCCGTTTTGTCGGTGGACTGTTGGCCGGCCTGATCCTGGCTGGCTGCTCGGCGGATTACGGCGTCGATCAGTACGGAAGAAAGGTACCGGCTGCAAGCCTAGATGGCCAGTGGCTAGTCATCAATTACTGGGCCGATTGGTGCGCTCCCTGTCGCAAGGAAGTGCCCGAGCTCAATGCGCTGGCCAAAGAGGGCCGGGACAAGGGCGTGCGGGTGGTGGGAGTGAACTACGATGGACTGCGTGACGCCGAGTTGAGCAAGGCCGCCGAGGCGCTCGGCATCCAGTACACCGTGCTGGCCGACGATCCGGCGGAGCGCTTCAAGCTGCCGCGCAGCGAAGCCTTGCCGGTCACCTATATCGTCGATGCCAGGGGCCAGGTGCGCGATAGCCTGCTCGGCGAGCAGACCGCCAGCGGCGTGAAGGCACGCTTGCAGGCATTGCAGGAGGAGAAGCGCTGATGGCGAGAATCTGCGTGCACGGGTTCGTCAGTGGCCGGGTGCAGGGGGTGTACTACCGCCAGAGCACCCAGGAGCAGGCCGAGCGCCTGGGCATCGATGGCTGGGTGCGCAACCTGGACGACGGCCGGGTCGAGGTGTTGGCCGAGGGGGACGAGGTCGCCGTCAACGAGCTGCGCGAGTGGCTGCGCGAGGGGCCGAAGGAGGCCGAGGTGACGTCGGTGGAGCTACAGGACATGCCCGCCCAGGGCATCACCGGGTTCATCGTCCGGCGCTGAGCCGGGCACCGTCGGCGCGCGGGGCGCGCCGATGGGTTCAGTTGCTGGCGCCGGGGTCGGCGGCTAGGCGACCGGCGTCGGTCAGCAGGCGGTGCAGGAAGTCCTTCTGCAGTTCCGGATCGTTGCGGGTCAGCTCGATCAGGCTCTGTTCCAGCTCGCTGGCTTCTTCTTCCAGGCCCAGGTCGGAGAGGCGCTTGACCCGGTGCACCCAGTGCTGCACGTCTTCGCCTTCCAGGTCGTCGTAGATCAGCCCATGGGCTTCGTGCAGCTTGCCGCGCAGCGTCGGGCTGACCAGCAGGGCGGCTTCGCCATGGGCGCTGTCCTGCGGGTCGCGCACGCTCAGCTGCAGGCGTCCGCTGCTGTACACGGCATTGTCGCTGAAGGGGCTGTCCAGCAGATTCAGGCGCAGGATGCCGTGGCGGTCGGTCAGCAGCTCCTGGGTTTCCTTGCCGACGCTGACCTGCACCGGACGTTCGGCCCAGGGCAGGCTGGAGTACTCGGTGTGCTTGTTGCGCTGCTGCTCGTCGATACCGGCCAGGTTCTGCTCGGCGCGACCGTTGGATTGCACGTTCATGAACGGGTTCATGCCGTCGATGCCGTAGCTGATCCAGCCGTGGGTGACGCTTTCCGGCAGGTTGCCCAGGGCGAACACATTGACCACGTTGGCGCCTACGCCGGCGACGAAGGTCACCGCGCCCAGCGGCACTTCGTACAGCTCGCGCCATGCCTGGTAGGGCGTGTAGCGGTCGTAGCGACGGCTCACCTCGAAGGTGGTGACCTCGAAGGTCTTCTGTTCCTGGATGCGCACGCGACGCTGCGGCAGCTGCAGGACGCCGGGCTCGCCGACGTCGATCTGCAGGCTGTGGTCGAGCAGCTTGCGCTCGACGCGTTCCTCGTGCTCGCTGCGCTGCGACATGTGGTTGGCGCAGCCGCTCAGTACAAGGCTGCCGCACAGGGCGGCAGCCTTGAGGCGGGTGGTGCTTCGCGGGGACATCGTCGTGCTCAGTTGCCGATCTTCGCCTTGAGGAAGTCCATGACACCGGTCACCGCGATGTTCTGCGATTCGCTGTCGCGACGGCCCTTGTATTCCAGGGTGCCTTCACCCAGGCCGCGGTCGCTGACCACGATGCGGTGCGGGATGCCGATCAGTTCCATGTCGGCGAACTTCACCCCGGGGCTGGTCTTCTTGTCGCGGTCGTCCAGCAGCACTTCGTAACCGGCGGCGGTCAGCTCGGCGTAGAGCTTGTCGGTCGCCTCGCGCACGCTCTCGGTCTCGTACTTCAGCGGCACCAGGGCGATCTGGAAGGGCGCCAGGGCGTCCGGCCAGAGAATGCCGCGGGCGTCGTTGTTCTGCTCGATGGCGGCGGCGACCACGCGGGACACGCCGATACCGTAGCAGCCCATGATCAGGGTGACGGGCTTGCCCTGCTCGCTGAGGACGTTGAGCTTCATCGCCTCGCTGTACTTGGTGCCGAGCTGGAAGATGTGCCCGACTTCGATGCCGCGACGGATCACCAGGGTGCCCTTGCCGTCCGGGCTGGGGTCGCCGGCGACGACGTTGCGCAGGTCGGCGACTTCCGGCAGCGGCAGGTCGCGCTCCCAGTTCACGCCGAAGTAGTGCTTGTCGTCGACGTTGGCGCCGATGGCGAAATCGCTCATCAGGGCCACGGAACGGTCGACGATGCACGGCAGCGGCAGGTTCAGCGGGCCGAGGGAGCCGGGCGCGGCGCCGATGGCGGCCTTGATCGCGGCTTCGCTGGCCATCTGCAGGGGGCTTGCGACCTGCGGCAGGTTGGCGGCCTTGATTTCGTTCAGCTCGTGGTCGCCACGGATGACCAGGGCGACCAGCTTGCCTTCCTCGGCGCCATGCACCACCAGGGTCTTGATGGTCTTCTCGATGGCCAGGCCGAATTTTTCCACCAGGTCGGCGATGGTCTTGGTCGCCGGGGTATCGACCAGGCGCAGTTCCTCGCTGGCCGCGCCACGCACGGTTTCCCGCGGCAGGGCTTCGGCCTTCTCGATGTTGGCGGCGTAGTCGGAGCTGTCGCTGAAGACGATGTCGTCTTCGCCGGAGTTGGCCAGCACGTGGAATTCGTGGGAGCCGCTGCCACCGATCGAGCCGTTGTCGGCCTGCACGGGGCGGAAGTCCAGGCCCAGGCGGGTGAAGACCTTGCAATAGGCGGCGTACATGCCGTCGTAGGTCTGCTGCAGCGAGTCCTGGGTCATGTGGAAGGAGTAGGCGTCCTTCATGATGAACTCGCGACCGCGCATCAGGCCGAAGCGCGGACGGATCTCGTCACGGAACTTGGTCTGGATCTGGTAGAAGTTGATCGGCAGCTGCTTGTAGCTGGACAGCTCGTTGCGCGCGAGGTCGGTGATCACTTCTTCGTGGGTCGGGCCGACGCAGAACTCGCGATCGTGGCGGTCCTTCAGGCGCAGCAGCTCGGGACCGTACTGCTGCCAGCGGCCGGATTCCTGCCACAGTTCGGCGGGTTGCACGGCCGGCATCAGCACTTCCAGGGCGCCGGCGGCGTTCATTTCCTCGCGGACGATGGTCTCGGCCTTGCGCAGTACCCGCAGGCCCATCGGCAGCCAGGTGTACAGACCCGAGGCCAGCTTGCGGATCATGCCCGCGCGCAGCAGCAGCTGGTGGCTGATGACCACGGCGTCGGCGGGAGTTTCTTTGAGGGTGGACAGCAGGTACTGACTGGTACGCATGTTCGGCCGTTATTCGATTGCGAGACGGAGGTAGGCGGGCATTGTACGGTGCGTGCCTGGTCGCGTACAGGGCGCTGCCGCTCGACCTGCGGCGGGCGCGGCAATCTCGGGCGCAAGTGTCGGGTGTCGCGGTCGAATCGCGGATTTCGCGAGAAAGTTGCCCGGCTCGAACTTTTCTGCTGTAGCGCTGGCACTATTCGAGATATTCGCCCGTTGTATCGAAAGTGTTAAGTGCGCGTTGCAGGTAGTGGAACTTGCAAAAGAAGAAGCCCGGCAATTGCCGGGCTTCTTGATATCGCTTGAACTCGCGAGTCGATTACATGATCGACAGCGGGTACTCGGCGATCAGGCGGAACTCGTTCTGGCGGCCGCCAGTGGAGTCGTCACCGTAGTGGAAGGCCTGACGGATACGGAAGGACAGGTCCTTGGCGGGGCCGTCCTGCAGTACGTACTTGGCTTCGATATCGGTTTCGTGCTCACTGTCGCCGTTGTTGTAGTTGCCGTACTCGGTGGTGGGGTCGACGTTGTCGATGCCATCGCCGTGGATGTAACGGGTCATGAAGGTCAGGCCGGGAACGCCGTACTCAGCCATGTTCAGGTCGTAGCGAGCCTGCCAGGATTTTTCGCCCGGGGCGTTGAAGTCGGAGTACTGGACCGAGTTCGCCAGGAAGATCGAGTCGCCACTGCCGGCGCCGGCGCTGCCGAACTGGGCGTAGTCGAACGGCGTGTCGCCGTGGATCTTCTGGTAGGCCAGGGTGAAGGTGTGCGCGCTGAGGGTGTAAGCGGCTGCCAGCGACCAGGCGGTGGTGTTGATGTCGCCAGCCTTGGCCGAACCTTCGTCGTTGGTGCGGTAGATGTTGAAGTCGAAGCCCAGCGACTGGTTGTCGGCGATCGGCAGGGTGTAGTTGCCGTTGAAGTAGTACTGGCGCCAGATGTCTTCCAGTTCGCCGCCGTACAGCGAAACGCTGGCGTTGTCGGTGATGGCGTACTTGCCACCAACGAAGTCGGCCGAGTTGGCTTCGATACCGGTGTAGGTAGTGAAGATGCCGTCGTCGCGGTTGGTGGTGTTCGGGCTGGTGCCGCTGGTGAAGTGGCCGCCTTCGAGGTCCAGGCCGGCGATTTCGCTGCTCTGGATCTGGAAGCCGCTGGCAACCTGCGGGATCAGGCGGGTGCCGCCTGCTGCGAATACCGGAGCGGTGGGCTGCATGTCGCCCCACTTCAGCTCGGTCTTGGAGATGCGGACCTTGACCGCGCCGCCAGCCTTGCCGTAGTCGTCCTGCATCTCACCCTTGCTGTTCACCTGGGTGTAGCCGCTGCCCGGGTGGCCATCGCCGCCGTCGAGTTTCAGCGACAGGTAGCCGAAGGCGTCAACACCGAAACCAACGGTGCCCTGGGTGAAGCCGGATTCGTAGTTGCCGAGAATGGCCCAGGTCAGGTCGCGCGGATCGCGAGCATTGTTCGCTGCCTGGTTGTGACCGTCGCCACCAACCATCTTGTTGTAGTAGGCCATCTTGTTGGTGATGGTCAGATGGCTGTCTTCCAGGAAACCCTTGGCTTCCGCTTGGTCGCTGACGAAGGCGTCGGCCATGGCCAGTTGGGACGTGGCTGCAGAAATCGCCAGGGCAATGGCGCTCCACTTCATCACTTTCATCGTGATTGCTCCTTTGGTTTTGAAGTTATCTGCCATCACTCTGTGCCGCGGTGACGGCTCGTTCTTTTTGTCGGCGCTAACTTATAGCACGCGGTATGTCTTGGCGATAGTTGCCTGAAACTTCAGACGTTTTCTTTATGGCACTGTCGCAAACATGTATGCCTGGTGTCGCTTCCGGAAAGGTCTCAGTTTGAGAAACCTGAAATGCAACACCGGACTGTCTTTCGATTGTTCTTATTTCCCCCAGGGTGTCGTCGCTAACTTGCTGGTTGTTTTTTGTTCAAGTTTCGCTGCGACTTCCTTGTTGAGTCGAGGTGAGGACCTCCTAGCAACATCCGTGCACAAAAGCCTGCCGGTCGTTGCCGGGTGTTCCGGTCGCCACGGTTGTTGCACGGTGTATGCCGTCGGCGCGCAGATTTCAAGATGTTGCGTGCAGATTTGTGCGCCGCCGCTGCATGGCGCGGGCCCTGGGATGTAGCGGGTTCGCTCGAGAAGGGTGCGCTTTCTGTACGATTTCTTCGGATAATCCGACAGGATCGTGCCTTGGCCTGTTGTCGGAAAATGCCCTGATTTGGAGCCTTGCACGAAGGTGGTGCAAGGGTATCGCGCAGCTTCCGTCGCTGGCGAGTGTCTCCCCCGGCTTGCCTCTAGTATGCTGCGCGCCCTTCGCTCCCGCGTGGGGGCTAAGCTTTCCTTCTTGATACTGGTCGAACTGGAGAAGTGACGATGTTCGTCTTGGATTCCCGTCTGCAGCAGGACACCATCGCCCTGGGCGACTTCGCCCTGAGCCGGCTGCTGCTGATGAACGATGCGCAGTACCCCTGGTTCATCCTGGTGCCGCGGCGCGCCGATGTCAGCGAAGTCTTCCAGCTGGCGCCGGACGAGCAGCAGGAGCTGTGGCGTGAGGCCACGCACCTGGCGGAGGTGCTCAAGGACACCTTCAACGCCGACAAGATGAATGTCGCCAATCTTGGCAACGTGGTCAGCCAGCTGCACGTTCACGTCATCGTGCGCCGCCGCGACGATGTCGCCTGGCCCGCGCCGGTGTGGGGGCGCCACCCGGCGCGCGCCTACGAGGACGCCGAGTTGCATGCGCTGCGCGAGAAGCTGCGCATGGCGCTGGGCGATGGTTTCCGTTTCGAGCAGGAGTGATGTCGATGAGCGTCGAAGAGCGAATCGCCGACCTGGAGAGCCGCCTGGCATTCCAGGACGACACCTTGCAGACCCTGAGCGACGTGGTCTACGAGCAGGAGCGCGTGATCGAGCGCCTGCGCCTGCAGATGCACGCGCTGCTCAAGCGTCTGGAGGACCTGCAGGGGCAGGTGGGCGTCGCCGAAGACGAGGCGCCGCCTCCGCACTATTGATGTGGGGAGATCCCGCCCAGTAAAAAGCCCGCCATCTGGCGGGCTTTTTCGTTTCGGGAGGGCGTCAGCGCCGGCCGGGCAGGGCGGCGATCACGTCCTCGGCCTGCAGGCCCTTGTCGCGCTGCACCACCGAGAACTCCACGCGCTGGCCTTCGATCAGGATGCGGTGGCCTTCGCCGCGGATGGCGCGGAAGTGCACGAAGATGTCTTCGCCGGTGTCGCGGGAGATGAAGCCGAAGCCCTTGGACGTGTTGAACCACTTCACCGTCCCGGTTTCGCGGTTCTCGTCGCTGATCGGCGCGGCGCTGGTGAAGGATTGGGCGGCCGGTTTGTTCAGCGTGCCAAGCAGTTGCAGGATGGCGGCGACGGCCAGTACCAGCAGCGGCAGGATGATCGCCGGCTGTTCGCCGATGGCGGGCAGCGGCGCCAGCAGGATCAGCACCTGCAGCACCACGGCCAGTACGAGCAGGGCCGAAACCAGGCTCTGCAGCTGTTGCGGGCGGTTGCCGGCTGGGGTCAGCAGCAGTGCGGTCAGGCCGAGCAGGGCCAGATACACGGCGTCGGCGTTCTGCAGGTAGGGGATGGCGTCGGCGCGCAACGAGGGGGCGAAGGATAGCGCCAGGGCGAGGGCGCCCGTCAGCAGATGGACGATTCTTAGCATCTTGTTGATTCACCTTGAGCGGGTAACTTGACGAGAGGCTGCCGGTCGGGTGATTCGGTCCGGAATGATGAAGGTGGCCTGAAAGAAGGCCGGCAGCCGTGCGCAAAAAGCACGGCCGGTATTTAACAGCAATCCGGGAGCCTACTCAAATCAACCGCTTAGCGCTTTCGTAGGGGGCTCAGGG
>NZ_JARJLT010000010.1 GCF_029335315.1 Pseudomonas citronellolis | reverse complement strand
TCGCCGCTGCACGCAGCTGTTTTCCAGTTCGCGACAGGCGCGCTGGATCATGTCCTCGGTGATCGGTATCTCGCGGCCCTGGGCGTCGATGATCGAACCGCCCACCGGCTGGTCCGGGGCGGGGCGTGGGGAATCGCGGCGCGGGGCGTTGTCGTGGGTCGGGTGCAAGCTCATGGCCAAACTCCTCATCGAAAGCTGCTGCAGTCTAGGCAGAATCACATGAAGACCCGGTGACAGAGCATCGGGTGAAACGACTGCCGAAGCCGCGGGCTTGAGCCGGGCGGCGGGGGCGGTGAATGCTTGTTATGAGCCGGTCCCTCCCGGACCTGGTGTGTCGTGGGAAAGTCCTTTGAGGTTGAGTATGGACGGATTTCACCTGGGCCTGATCATCAATCCGCTGGCCGGTATCGGCGGCGCCGCCGCGCTCAAGGGTAGCGACGGCGTCGCCGCGCAGGCCCTGGCGCTGGGGGCCACGCCGCGCGCGGCGGAGCGCACGCGCCTGGCCCTGGAGGCGCTGCTGCCGCTGCGCGAGCGCCTGCGCTTCCTGACCTTTCCGGGGCCGATGGGCGGCGACCTGCTGGCCGACATGGGCTTTGCCTTCGAGGTCATCGGCGAACTGGCCCGCGAGACCAGCAGTGCCGAGGACACCCGCCGCGCCGTGACCCTGCTGCAGGACGCCGGGGTGGCGTTGATCCTCTTCGCCGGCGGCGACGGCACCGCCCGCGACGTCGCCGCGGTGGCGCGGGAAAACCAGCCGGTGCTGGGCATTCCGGCCGGGGTGAAGATTCATTCCGGGGTCTATGCGATCAGCCCGCGTGCGGCCGGCGAACTGACCCGGCGCCTGGTGGAGGGCGGCCTGGTGCGCCTGGCCCAGGGCGAGGTGCGCGACCTCGACGAGGCCGCGCTGCGCGAGGGTCGGGTAGCGGCGCGCTGGTACGCCGAGCTGACGGTGCCGGAGGAGGGCCGCTTCATGCAGCACGTGAAGCAGGCCGGGATGGAGACCGAGGAACTGGTGCTGGTGGACCTCGCCGACTGGCTGCGCGACACCTGGGAGAACGACGTGCGCTACGTCTTCGGCCCCGGCTCGACGCTGCACGGCCTGGCCCGCGAGCTGGGCCTGGAGACCACCCTGCTGGGCGTGGACGTGATCGAGAACGGCGAGGTGATCGCCCTGAATGTCACCGAGCAGGAGCTGTTCGCCCTGGTCGACGACTATCCCAGCCGGCTGCTGGTGACGGTGATCGGCGGCCAGGGCCACGTGATCGGCCGCGGCAACCAGCAGATCAGCCCGCGGGTGCTGCAGGCCGTCGGCCTGGAACACCTGCGGGTGGTGGCCACCAAGCGCAAGCTCGGCACCCTGGAAGGCCGGCCGCTGCTGGTGGACAGCGGCGACCCGGTGCTCGACGCGAGCTTCCCCGACGTGCTGCGGGTGTGGGCCGGCTACAAGGAAGAACTGCTCTACCCGGTGGCTGAGGCGCTGTAGCGGCCCAGCCCGAGGAAGCGCGCCAGCGGCGCGATACGCGACAGCAGGCAGCGCTCCAGCAGCCAGACCAGCAGCAGCGAGGCGCCCAGCAGCGGCAGGTACAGCCCCAGCAGCACCAGCACGGCGAAGGCCGGCGCCGGGTAACGCGCGCCACCCAGGGCCGCCGGCGCGCCCAGCAGGCCCTGCGGCCGGCGCCGCCACCAGAGCACCAGGGCGCTGAGCGCCAGGCAGACCAGGCCGAGGGTGGTGAACAGCCCGAGCGCCTGGTTGGCCCAGCCGAACAGCTGGCCTTCGTGGGCCGCCACGCCATAACCGATGACGCGATCGAGCAGCGGCCGCTGGGCGAAGTCGACGCGCTCGAGCACAGCGCCGCTCTGCGCATCCAGCACCAGGTTGACCCGCTGCGGGCGGTTCGCCGCGTCCGAGCGCGCCGTCCACTGCGCCGCCATGCCCGAGGGCGGTGCCAGCAGCACCGGGGCGGGCAGGTTCAACGCCCGAACCGTGGGCAGCATCCGGTCCAGGCTGGCGTAGTCCGGCGCCGCTGGCGGCATAGCGGGCATGCCGGGCATATCCGGCATGGCCTGGCGCATGCCCGGCATGTTGGCGTGCTCGTCGCCCGGCGCGGTGTTCTGCGCGCGGCGCCGGGACATTTCCTCGGCGCGGCCGGTGGTCCAGTCCTGCTGCACCGCGTGCTGCGCCGACCATTGCCGGACCTGCTTCAGCGCGCCGCCCCAGAAGGTCGCCCAGGGCAGGCCGCTGAGGATCAGCAGCAGGGCCAGCAGCGACACCCAGAACCCGGTCACCCCGTGCAGGTCGCGCCAGAACAGGCGTCCGCGCTGGCCCGGGCGTGGGTAGAGCACGCCGCCCAGGCGGCTGCCGCGCGGCCACCAGAGGTACAGGCCGGTGACCAGCAACAGCACCGTCCAGCAGGCCGCCAGCTCCACCAGCAGCGAACCGAGGCGGCCCATCAGCAGTTCGCCGTGCAGGTGGAACAGCAGGCGGCTGAAGCGCTGGTCCTCGGCGACCTTGTGCAGTACCTGCGCGCTGCTCGGGTCGACATACACGCGGTACAGGCTTTCGCCGCTGCCGACCAGCACCTGGGCGGCGTCGTGCGGGCCCTCCGGCAACTGGTAGGCGTTCAGCCGCGCGCCGGGCACGGCGGCCAGGGCCGCGCGCACCTGCTCGCTGGGAGGCAGGCGTGTGGCGTTGGCGTCCACCTGGTTGTAGGGGCTGTCGAGCCACGCGTCGATCTGCGGGCGGAACAGGTACACCGAGCCGGTGAGCGACAGGGCGAGGATGAACGGGATGCAGAACAGCCCGGCGTAGAAGTGCCAGCGCCAGATCAGGCGGTACAGCGCGGCGCGGGAGGGGGTGGTGGCGTGCATGGCGGCCCTCAGTAGTCGTAGCTCAGGCCGAGGAAGGCCGTGCGCTGCGGGTAGGGGTGGCTGACGTAGTATTTCTCGTTGCCCAGGTTGTCGACCCCGGCCGAGGCGGTCAGGTGCTCGTCGACGCGGTAGCTGGCCTTGACGTCGAACACGCTGTAGCGGCTGATGCCGCCGTAGGTGTCGTGGTTGTCGTCGCTGTTCAGCAGGGTGCCGTAGGCGGCGCTGGCGTAGCGGTAGCCGAGGGCGTAGGTCAGGCGCGCATCCTGGTGGTAGACGGCGGAAAGCCGGGCGCGCCAGCGCGGGATGCGCGGGTAGTCGTTGCCTTCGGCGGCCGGGGTGAGGGCGTCCTCGAGAATCCGCGCCTGGGTCCAGGTCAGGCTGGCCGACAGGTCCAGCCCGGCCAGGCCGACGTCCCTGGCGTCCAGCGCGCTCTCGATGCCGCGCAGGCGGGCGCGGTCGATGTTGTCGACGCGGGTGACGTTGGGGCTGACGCTGGTGTCGGTCTGCGCGAACAGCGCGTCGTGGCGTTCCTCCTGGAACAGCGAGACGCGCAGCAGGTAGCGGTCCCAGCCGTATTGCGTGGTCCAGTCGTAGGAGCGCACGTCCTCGGGCTTGAGGTCGGGGTTGTTCTGCACCAGCTGGGTGCCGCTGTTGATCTGCTGGAACAGCTCGCCCACGGTCGGGTAGCGCACCGCGCGGCCGAAGGAGAAGCGCGTCTGCAGGGCCTCGCTGATGTCGAAGGCCAGCGCCGCCTTGGGCGAGATGTCGTTGCGCTGCTGGTCCTCGTAGCGCGCCACCTGCGGGGTGGTGGTGGCGTCGCGGTTGAAGCCGTCGAAGGCTTCCCAGTGCTCGGCGCGCGCGCCCAGGGTCAGGCTCCAGCGCGGGGCGAAGCGCCAGGCGTCCTGCAGGTACAGCGCCTGGGTGCGGGTTTCGCCGCCGGAGGCCGCGACCTTGGCGCCGTCGCCGCCGGAGCGCCAGTCGGCGAGCTGGTAGGTGCGCTGCTTCAGCAGGTAGTCGTCGATGTGGTAGCCGAAGGTCACCTCGTGCGCCTCGGGGCGCCAGATGCCGCGCAGCTCGCCGGTCTGCCAGCCGGTGCCGTCCTGTACCTGGCGGGTGCCGGCCTGGCTCTGGCCATAGTTGGCGGCGGTGCGGGTGGCGGAGTCGAGGTAGCGGTAGTCGCTGACCGAGGCCTGCCAGTCGAAGAGGCCGCCGCTGTGGCTGGCGAAGGACAGGCCGTTGAGCAGGTGCAGCTCGTCGGTGCGGCTGGGGTTGAGGCCGGAGACCTTGTACGCGTGGCCGTCGATGTTGACCGTGCCGTTGTACAAGGTGCGCCCGCCGGCGTCCTTCAGGTAGCTGTCGACGCCGGTGTGCGAATCGTTCGACCACAGGCCCAGGGTGTAGACGGCGCTGACGTCGTCATTCAGGTCCAGGCCCAGTTTCAGCTTGCCCTGGTCCTGCTGGGTGTGGTCGATGGCGTAGCCACCGAACACCAGGCGCTGCTTGCCGTTCTGGTCGGTGTCCTGGTGCGCGCCGCTGGCGCTGGGCGCGCCGGTGCTCGGCGCCTTGCTCGACAGGCCGGCGGTGGCATAGCTCATCGGCTGGCCCTGGCTGTCCAGGTGGTCGTAGGACACCCAGACCGACAGCGGGCCGCGGCGGTCGCCGGCGGCCAGGCTGACGTCGCCGGTGGCGTAGTCGTCATGGCTGCCGTAGAGCGTGAAGTCCTGGCGCGCGCCGGTGATCGCGGCGTGCAGCTCCGGGCGCGTCGGCATGCGCGTCTCCAGGGTCACCACACCGCCCAGGGAGTTGCCCGGGTAGAGCGCGCTGAACGGGCCGTAGAGCACGTCGACGCGGGAAATCTCGGCGGGCGTCACCAGGCCCCAGCGCGGCGGGAAGCTGTAGCTGTTGCCGAGCAGGTTGGAGAGCAGCAGGTCGTCGGCGTAGACCAGCGACTGCGCGCTGGAGATAGTGCCGGTGGTGCGCGTGGCGAGGATGCCGTTGCGGTCGCCGATGTAGCGCTCGCGCACTTCGAGGCTGGGCAGGTACTTCAGGGCCTGGGCGGCGGTCACCAGGTTGGTGCTCTCGCGCAGCTGTTCGGCGCTGCGGCTCTCGACCACGGCCGGGGCGCTGGCGAGGGCGGCGGGTAGGGCGCCCTGGCTGTCGGCGCTGACCACCACGTCGGCCAGTCGGGCCGGGGTT
>NZ_JARJLT010000109.1 GCF_029335315.1 Pseudomonas citronellolis | reverse complement strand
CACCAGGTACGGCCCCTGGTCCAGCTCGACGCGCAGCAGCAGGTGGCTCTGCTGGGTGCGTTCGACGTCCGCCGGCATGCCCCAGCGCACCCGCGCCACCAGCAACTCCAGACGGTAGCCGAGGCTGACCAGCAGCCGCGCGAACAGGCTGTTCAGCTCGAAGCAGTAGCCGCCGCGATGGCCTTCGACGATCTTGGCGAAGACCGCGTCGGGCTCGATCAGAATCGGCCGGTCGAGCAACACGTCGAGGTTCTCGAAGGGCAGGTGGTGCAGCGCCGCATCGACCAGGCGCTGGAGGTTCTCCAGGGTCGGCGCGGGCGCCTGCGGCGGCAGGCCCAGGCGCGCGAGGCAGGCCTGCAACTGCTGTTCGCTGAAGGGAGTGAAGGGGGTCATCGGCCTCTCCTGGGCTCAGTGGGCATGGGGTTCGGGAATCACCAGCGGGCCGCAGCCTTCGTCGCTGATGATGGTGGCGAGGACCTGCGCCGGCTGCTCCGCGCTGGCGTTCTCGGCGAACCGGTGCAGCGCGCCGGCCGGTTCGAACCAGGACTGCCCGGCCGGGTAGAGCCGGGCCGGCTCGCCCTGCATCTGCGAGCGTACCTGGCCACGCACCACGAATACGCTGACCGCGCCGGAATGCCGGTGCGCCGGGGTGTAGGCGTTGGGCGGGAAGTCCACCAGCAGGGTGCTGACGACCTTGCCCGGCACCTCGGCCAGGGGTTCGCAGGACAGCCGCGTCACGCTCGTCTGCGGCCGCGCGGCGGCGTCTTCCGTCGCGCTGCGACTCTGCAGCAGCAAGCCCAGGCCGACACTGCCGAGGAGCAGCAGCGCCAGCGGCCAGGCGCGCAGGGGGCGATTCAGGATCAGGCTCGACATGGCTCAGGCCTCCAGCCGGAAGCCCGGCTGCCAGCCCAGCCGGTAGCGGGCCAGCGCCGAGCTGACGTCGAGGTCGCGCTCGGCCAGGTTGTAGCAACCCGGCGTGCCCCACTCCAGCGCCAGCAGCGCGGCGCGGGCGGCGTCGTCGACATGCAGGGCCAGGCGCGGGTCGGGCTCGTCGAATCCGGTGCCCGGGCCGTACAGCCGCCCGTAGCGCAGCACCAGGCCTTCCAGCGGCGCGGCGCCGAGCACGGCCTCTTCCAGGGCGGCGACGCCGCCGACGCTGACGGCCCGCGGGCCTTCGGCGGCCAGGTCCAGTGGCTGGTCCTCGCGGTGCGGCTGCGGGCCCGGGGCGTAGGCCCAGGCGATGCTCTGCGCCACCAGGCGTCGGGCACCGGCGACGCGCGCGGCGGCCACCAGGTTGGCGGTGCCTTCGCGGCGCAGGTGGGCGTTGCGCGAGGCGGCGGCGGCCATGCGCGCCGGGTCCAGCGCCGGCGGCAGGTCGGTGAGCTGGTGCACCACCCACTGCGGGCTGAACTCCAGCATGGCGCGGCTCAGCGCGTCGCCATCGAACACATCGAGCACCTGCGCCTCGGCGCCGGCCGTGCGCAGCGCCTCGGCGCGCGCCGGGTCACGGCTGACCGCCAGCACCCGGTAGCCGCGCGCCAGCAGCAACGGCAGCAGGCGCCGGCCAACGGCGCCGCTGGCACCGGCAAAGAAGACTTTCGCGCACATGTCGCACCTCGGTCGTGGAGTGAGTGAGGCCACTCTAGGGCGCCAATGGCACAGCCAACAGAGCCAAGAAAGCAGTTTGCGACTGGGACATGCGTGCGCGACCGATGCGCCCGGCGTCCCTCAACCGCCATGTTTCTCGGCTATAACCAAGGGTTCCGAATCCCCCGCAACAAGGAAACGCCCATGAGCAAAGTCTTCGACGTCGCCGTGCTGGTCGGCAGCCTGCGCAAGGAGTCCCTCAACCGCAAGGTAGCCCTGACCCTGGCGGCCCTGGCCCCGGCCAACCTGAAGCTGGAGATCGTCGAGATCGGCCAGTTGCCGCTGTACAACGAGGACCTCGACGGCGACAGCGCGCCGGCCGCCTACGCGCCCTTCCGCGAACGCATCCGCCGCGCCGACGCGCTGCTGTTCGTCACCCCGGAATACAACCGCTCGGTGCCGGCGGCGCTGAAGAACGCCATCGACGTCGGCTCGCGCCCCTACGGCAAGAGCGCCTGGGGCGGCAAGCCGGGCGCGGTGGTCAGCGTCTCGCCGGGGGCCATCGGTGGCTTCGGCGCCAACCACGCGCTGCGCCAGTCGCTGGTGTTCCTCGACGTGCCGTGCATGCAGCAGCCGGAAACCTACCTGGGCGGCGCCGGCAATTTCTTCGACGCGGCCGGCCAGCCCAACGACCAGGTCAAGCCGTTCCTGCAGACCATCATCAACAGCTATGCCGCCTGGGTGGAGAAGATCGCCGGGGCCTGAGCCCCGCATGAGTTGGGCGTACAACCGTTCGCGGTTGTACGCCGATGCCCCGGCGCCACGGCCGGACGGCGGATAACGCTACGCGTTATTCGCCCTGCGGGCCGCTGCGAATCGCGGGCGTGGCCCGCTCGCGTCAGTCTTCCTCGTAACGTGACAGCCGCTGGCGCAGCCGGGCGTTTTCGGCGCGCAGCAGTTCCACCTCGTCGAGCAGCCGCAGGGCCACGGCGATGCCCGGCCAGTCCAGCTCGAACTCCCGGTGCAGGCGCACCGCGCGGCGCACCAGGGTCAGCGATTCGACGCTGAACAACCATTGATCGCCGCGCCGCTCCAGGGGCTCGACGATGCCCACCTCGACGATCTCCAGCAGCACCTCGCGCGGCAGCCGCGCGCTTTCGCAGAGCTCTTCCAGCTCCAGGGTCAGGAGGAATTCGCTCATGGCCGTTTGCTCCACTGGCTACGGGGGTCGAAGGCCGCCTTGCCGGCCAGTTCCTCCCAGAGTTTGCGCGTTTCGCCTTCCGGCGCGCCCTTGGGCATCACCACCTTGAGCACCGCGTAGAGATCGCCGCCGGCCTCGCCGCTCTTGCCGGTCAGGCCCTTGCCGCGAATGCGCAGGCGCTGCCCGCTCTGGCTGCCCGCCGGCACGGCCAGGGCGATGCGGCCGCTCAGGGTCGGCACCTCGATCTTCGCCCCCAACGCCGCTTCCCAGGGCGCCAGCGGCACGCTGAGGATCAGGTCGCGGCCGTCGACGTCGAACAGCGGGTGCGGCGCCAGGCGGATCACCAGGTACAGGTCGCCGGCCGGCGCGCCGCCGACGCCCGCCCCGCCCTGGCCCTTCAGGCGAATGCGTTCGCCGTCCACCACGCCCGGCGGGATGCGCACCTTCAGGGTCTTCTCGACATCGGGCAGGCGCCGGCCCTGCTCGTCATGGCTGGGCAGGCTGAAGTGGATCGGCTGCGGCTCGCCGGACTGGCTCTCTTCGAGGAACAGCGGCACCTCCAGCTCGATGTCGCGGCCGCGCCTTTCCCGCCGGCGGTGCGCCTGCGGCCCGCCGTGGGCGCCGAAGATCGACTCGAAGAAGTCGGAGAAGTCGCGCTCCTGGAAGTGCTCGGCGCCCTCGAAGCCGCCGGACGGCTGCCAGCCCGGCGGCGCCTGGAAGCCCCCGGCCCCGCCGCCGCTCTGCTGGTACTGGCGCAACTGGTCGTACTCGGCGCGCTTTTCCGGGCTCTTGAGCACTTCGTAGGCCTCGGAGACCTCCTTGAAGTGCGCCTCGGCATCGGCTTCCTTGCTGACGTCCGGGTGGTATTTGCGCGCCAGCTTGCGGTAAGCGGTCTTGATCGCCTTCTCGTCAGCGTCCGGGGCCACGCCCAGCGCCGCGTAGTAATCCTTGAAGTCCATCGCCTTGCTGCTCCGGGATCTGCAAACCCCAAGCCTAGACCCTCGGCGGGCGCGACGCCTGACCGGCGTCATGGCATAGTCGTTTCCCTGCTATCAGCCCTTCGAGCCAGGACATGAGCGAATCCCTCGACCTGCGCCTGGACCCGAGCCTGGCGCAGCCGATCTACCGGCAGATCTACGAGCGCATCCGCGAAGCCATCGCCCGCGGCACCCTGCACCCCGGCGAGCGCGTGCCGGCGGTGCGCGGCCTGGCCGGCGAGCTGGGCGTGGCGCGTGGCACGGTGGAGCTGGCCTACCAGCTGCTGACCAGCGAGGGCTACCTGCTGGCGCGCGGGCCGGCCGGCACCGTGGTCTCGCCGCAACTGGCCGGGCGCAACGCCGAGCGCCCGGCGCGCCTGGCGCCGCAGGCGGAGCAGGTGTTACCCGGGCTGATCGCCCACGGCCCGCAGGTGCTGCCGCTGCAGCTCGGCCTGCCGGCGCTGGACGCCTTCCCCCGCGCGCTCTGGTCGCGCCTGGCCGGCCGGCGCCTGCGGAGTACCGCCGGCGGCGCGCTGGCCTACCCCGACCCGTGCGGCTACGCGCCCCTGCGCGAGGCCCTGGCCGGCTACCTCAACGTGTCGCGCGGGATCGCCTGCGAACCGGCGCAGGTGCTGATCTGCGCCGGTTACCAGGGCGCCCTCGACCTGATCAGCCGCGCCCTGCTGCAACCCGGCGACGCCGTCTGGCACGAAGACCCCGGCTACCCGCGCGGGCGCCAGCTGATGGCCGCGGCCGGCGCGCGCCTGGTGCCGGTGCCGGTGGATACCGATGGCCTGCTGGTGGAGGAAGGCCGCCGTCGCGCGCCCGACGCACGCTTCGCCCTGGTCACCCCCTCGCAGCAGAGCCCCACCGGCGTGGCCCTGAGCCTGCCGCGGCGCCTGGCCCTGCTGGACTGGGCGGCGCAGGCCGGGGCCTGGATCGTCGAGGACGACTACGACAGCGAATACCGCTACGCCGGCTTCCCCCTGCCGGCGCTGAAGAGCCTCGACCGCCAGGGCCGCGTGCTCTACAGCGGAACCTTCAGCAAAGTGCTGTTCCCCGCCCTGCGCCTGGGCTACCTGGTGCTGCCGAGCGAGCTGTTGCCGCGCTTCGTGCGCTGCCAGCAGACCTTCGCCAACGGCTGCGCGGAACTGCTGCAGGCGACCCTCTGCGACTTCATCGCCGAAGGCCACTTCGCCCGCCATCTCAAGCGCACCCGCACGCTCTACGCCGAGCGCCGACGGATGCTGCGCAGCGCGCTGGAACGGCACCTGGGCGAAGCCATGCGCTTCGACGAGCTGCCCGGCGGCCTGCACCTGATCGGCCGCGTCGACGGCGACGACAAGGCCATCGCCGCCCGCGCACGCGAAGCCGGCCTGGGCCTGCAGGCGCTGAACAGCTGGTGCGTGGAGGCGCAACGGGAAGCGGCGCTGGTGATGAGTTTCACCAACGTGAAGGACGCGCGCGAAGCGGCCGAGCTGGCCGAGCGGGTGAAAGGCGTGATGGAAACGTAGGG
>NZ_JARJLT010000108.1 GCF_029335315.1 Pseudomonas citronellolis | reverse complement strand
ATAACCGTTCGCGGTTATACGCCGATACGCCGAGGCCGCCGCCATTGCTCGAACCAATTCAGGAGCGCCGTGGGTCAGACCAGCTCGGGAAACTCCGCCGCCAGGCGCCGCCATTCCCGTCGCGTCTCGTCCGACAGCAACTCGAAACCGGCGAACTCGAACGCCGGCGACACCGTACAGCCCACCAGCACGTAATCGCCCAGGCAGCGCGCCGCCTGCCAGGCGTGGGCCGGCACCGCGCGCTGCGGCAGCGTCCCCTCGCCCACCGGGCCGAGGATTTCGCGACTTACCGGCTGCGCCGGGTCCCGCGCCACCAGCAGTTCCAGCGCCGCGCCTTCGTGCCAGTGCCACAGCTCGTCGGCGTCGACCCGGTGCCAACGGCTCACCGCGCCGCCGGGCAGCAGGAAGAAGATCGCCGACGACTGCGCGCGCCCGCCCGGCCCCGCCAGCGCCGACTCGAAGACGCGGCGGTAGAAGCCGCCCTCCGGGTGCGGGGCCAGCTGCAGGGTATCGATCAGGTAGCGGGCGCGCGGGTGCATCAGCCTTTCAGCGCGGCGATGAAATCGGCGAGCCAGGGCTCGGCGTCGGTTTCCGGGGTGACCGTCTCGCTGGCGTCCAGGCGCAGCATCGGCAGCACCTCGCGCAGGCCCAGTTCGGCGTACAGCTCGCGCACCTGCTCGCCGCCACCGCAGTAGGTGTCGCCGTAGCTGGAATCGCCCAGGCCGATCACCGCGCCGGGCAGCCCGCGCCAGTTCGGCAGGCGGTCGCGGATGGCGTAGTACAGCGGCTGGATGTTGTCCGGCAGCTCACCCAGGCCGGTGGTCGAGGTGACGGTGAGGAACGCCTGCGGCGCGGCCTCGACCAGCCCCTCGAGCGTGGCCCGCGGCTCGAACCAGGTTTCCAGGCCGGCGGCCTCCAGCAGGCGCTTGGCATGGCGCGCGACCTCTTCGGCGGTGCCATAGACCGACCCGGACAGAATGGCGACTTTCATGACGACTCCCGTTCACACGACAAGGCCGGCATTATGCCGCAAGCGGCGCGCGGGTGTTCGCCGGGGCGGCGCGGCTGGTATAGTTTTTTCCCACTGCGCCGCTCGGGATTGTTTCCAGCGGCGCTCGACCACTCCCGCGAGACCCGCATGAGCGCATCCCCGGCCCCCATCCTGATCACCGGCGCCAGCCAGCGCGTCGGCCTGCACTGCGCACTGCGCCTGCTCGACGCCGGCCAGCCGGTGATCGTCAGCTACCGCAGCGAGAAGCCCGGCGTGCAGCAACTGCGCGAGCGCGGCGCGACCTGCCTGCACGGCGATTTCGCCGACGAGGCCGGCATCCTCGCCTTCATCGACGCGCTCAAGGCGCACACCGACAGCCTGCGCGCCGTCATCCACAACGCCTCGGCGTGGCTCGGCGAACAACCCGGCCACGAGGCCGAGGCGTTCCGCGCGCTGTTCAACGTGCACATGCTCGCGCCCTACCTGATCAACCTGCATTGCACGCCGCTGCTGGAACGCTCGCAGCCGGCCGACATCATCCACATCAGCGACGACGTGGTGCGCAAGGGCAGCGCGAAGCACATCGCCTACTGCGCCAGCAAGGCCGGCCTGGACAGCCTCGCGCAGTCCTTCGCGGCGCGCCTGGCGCCGAAGATCAAGGTCAACACCATCGCCCCGGCGCTGGTCATGTTCAACGCCGGGGACGACGCCGACTATCGCGCGCGCACCCTGGCGAAGTCCGCCCTGGGCATCGAGCCGGGGCCGGACGTCGTCTACCAGGCCATCCGCTACCTGCTGGACACCCCCTACGTCACCGGCACCACCTTGACCGTCAATGGCGGCCGGCACCTCAAATGACCGCCCGGCGAGGCGCGAGGAACCCTGCAATGACCGATTCCCTGTCCGCGAACTACCGCGAGATACTCCTGGGCCTGGGCGAGAACCCCGACCGCGAAGGCCTGCTCGACACGCCCAAGCGCGCGGCCAAGGCCATGCGCTACCTGTGCCACGGCTACGAGCTGAGCCTGGAGGAGATCGTCAACGGCGCGCTGTTCGCCTCGGACAACGACGAAATGGTGATCGTCCGCGACATCGAGCTGTACTCGCTGTGCGAACACCACCTGCTGCCCTTCATCGGCAAGGCCCATGTGGCGTACATTCCCACCGGCAAGGTGCTCGGCCTGTCGAAGGTGGCGCGCATCGTCGACATGTTCGCCCGCCGCCTGCAGATCCAGGAGAACCTCACCCGGCAGATCGCCGAGGCGATCGAGCGCATCACCGGCGCCGCCGGCGTGGCGGTGGTGATCGAGGCGCAGCACATGTGCATGATGATGCGCGGGGTGGAGAAGCAGAACTCGCAGATGTTCACCTCGGTGATGCTCGGCGCCTTCCGCGACTCCAGCAACACCCGCCAGGAATTCCTCCAACTGATCGGACGGAGCAAGTGAAATGACGCAACTGCAGCCGGGCATGGCGCGGATCCGCGTGAAGGATCTGCGCGTGCGCACCTACATCGGCATCAAGGAAGAGGAAATCCTCAACAAGCAGGACGTGCTGATCAACCTGACCATCCTCTACCCCTCGCAGGAAGCGGTGCAGGTCAACGACATCGAGCACGCGCTGAACTACCGCACCATCACCAAGGCGATCATCGCCCACGTCGAGGAGAACCGCTTCGCCCTGCTGGAACGCCTGACCCAGGAGCTGCTCGACCTGGTCATGGCCCACCCGGCGGTGCACTACGCCGAAGTGGAAGTGGACAAGCCGCACGCCCTGCGCTTCGCCGAATCGGTGTCCATCGCGCTGGCCGCCGAACGCTGAGCCGCGCGGCGCCGCCTGGCCAACGGCCATTGCTGGCGCCCGCCCCGGCTCTTATCATCAGGCCAGCCCCGAAGAGCCCCCGACGTCACGCGACGACGCGCCAAGCGAGAGCCGAAGCCATGAGCAAGCCCGAACACAGCATCCTCGACCTCAGCCAGGAACAACGCACGGAACTTGAGGCCGCGGCCTTCCGCACCCTGGTTCAGCACCTGCGCAACCGCAAGGACGTGCAGAACATCGACCTGATGAACCTCGCCGGCTTCTGCCGCAACTGCCTGTCCAAGTGGTACAAGGCCGCGGCCGACGACAAGGGCCTGGAATTGAGCCCGGAACAGGCCCGCGAGGAGATCTACGGCATGCCTTACGCCGAATGGAAGGCGAAATACCAGAAGGAGGCCACGCCCGATCAGCAGGCCGCCTTCGACACAGCCAAGAAGCATTGACGAGTCCGCCTTGATGACCCTCACCGATTTCCGCGCGCGCCTGCGCAACGAGCAGCACCTGTTCACCGACACCCTGGCGTTCATCGCCGAGCACTACAGCTACAGCCCCAGCGCCTTCGGCAACGGCCCGGTGGAAAACCCGGCCGGGCAGAACGAGGGCTCCTGCAAGACCCTCGGCTTCGCCATCCTCGAAGGCCTGAGCCTGGAAGAGACCCTGCTGGCGTTCGGCGAGCACTACCGCGCGGTGCGCGAAAATCCCGAAGGCACCGACCACGCCAACATCCGCGCGCTGCAGAGCACCGGCCTGGCCGGCGTGCGCTTCGAGCGCCAGCCGCTGTCGCGCCGCGGCTGAGTCGCAGTCACCAGGCATGCAAAAGCCCCGCAGATGCGGGGCTTTTTCTTGTCTGGCGCTCCCGTTGGAGCGAGCTTTCTCGCGAACGCCGTCCGTCAACGTCGTCATCCCCGCGAACGCGGGAACGACGGGATGGAAGGGTAACGCGGG
>NZ_JARJLT010000107.1 GCF_029335315.1 Pseudomonas citronellolis | reverse complement strand
AGCCTGGCGATACCGCACGCCTGAGCCATGGCGAATACCACCGGATCGACCAGGTGTCGGCCGGCGGCGTCTGGACCCTGTTCGTCACCAGCCGCTGGCAGGGCGAATGGGGATTTCTCGTCGGCGGCCGGAAGGTGCACTGGAAGACCTACACGGGAGAGCAGCAGTGACTCCCCCGATCTTCTGCCGCGGCACCGGCCGCACCACTGATAAATGCGACTGCCTGCGCTGCACGCCGCCGGCCAAGGAGCCATCCCATGCCCCAGCTTCCTGACGACGTGCGCGCGGCCCTGCTGCGCGACGCCAAGGCCTGGATTCTCACCCACTACTTCGGCGGCCGGCGGAAGCTCGAAGCCTGGAACGCCAATTACGCCAGCCTTACCGGCATCCAGTCCTATTCCCTGCCTGGCGATCGGGCGAAGAACCTGCGCCGCCTGGCCAAGCTCGTGGCCGATGGGCAGTTGGTGGAGCGCCCGCGCTACCGGAAAGGCATCGGCCCCCGGACGTTCACCCTTCCCCAGCCTCTGCTCGATGAGCTCGGCCGGCAGGCGCAGCGCGAATGGGAGGCCGTCGGCTACGTCGTCGACCAGATGATGGACCCTATTCCGGAGCCCGCACCATGCGCCCCATCCAACTGACCGTCGAGCACCGCCACGGCGTCAACGGTAAGCCCTACATGGTGATCGATGGGCTGCCGCGACTTGGCGCCGAACTCGACCCCGAGCAGGCCATGCAGCTCGGCCGCAACCTGATCCAGGCCGCCATCGTTGCCCAGCAGGGCGAGCGCGGTACCCGCCAATACCCCGCCGAGGACTGAAGCAATGAGCAGAAGTGGATATAGCGATGACTGCGGTGGGTGGGGTTTGATCTGCTGGCGGGGCGCGGTCAACTCCGCCATCAAGGGCCGGCGCGGCCAGGCCTTCCTGGTCGAGCTCCGCGACGCGCTGGACGCCATGCCGGAGAAGCGCCTGATCGCAGAGGAGCTGGAGGCCGACGGCCAGTTCTGCACGCTGGGCGTGCTTGGCGCAAAGCGCGGACTCGACATGGCCAGGCTCGACCCGGATTGCCGCGAAATCGTAGCGGCGGCTTTCGACATCGCGCCGGCATTGGCAGCCGAAATTGTCTACGAGAACGACGATCACCCTGGCGTCTACCAGCGGCAGCCAGACGGGTCGATGAAGTGGGGGCGAGAGACCCCGGAGCATCGCTGGCAGCGCATGCGCAATTGGGTTGAAGCCAGCATTCAGGAGGCGAAGCCATGACCGATCAGAAAGCCTGTGCCCTGTGCGGCGCGGGAGGGCACCTTGCTGCCCCGTGCAACTGGAACCAGTCGTCTACGGCCTTCCAGCGCGAGGATCGGTACATCGTCATCAAGCGCAAGGACATCGAAAGCATCCTCTATTCGGATCGCCCCGACCCCGAATCAGCTTGCGCTGTTGTTGATCTGAAGATAGCCCTGGAAAAGCTCACACCTTCTCTTCCCCCTCGCGAATACGTGGTCATCGAATCCGACTGGCCCGAGTACGAACCGACCTGGCGAGCGATCGAAGCGCGGCTTAGCGGCCAGCAGGCAGATGGCGCGCAGGGAGATCTGAAGCCGTGCCCGTTCTGTGGCGGCCAAGCACGCCTGACCCATGATGACTATGTGCACGAAGACATGCGGCCAATGCCTGTAGTTGAGTGCACGAAATGCCATACCTGGGTTCGCGCCGAGGCGTGGAACAGCCGCGCCGGCCAGGCTGGGCAGGTGCCGGATGGATGCGCCCCTGGCACTTACGCCATCGACTACCTCGACAACTGGGATGGCGAAGGTGATCGCTACTTCTGCATTGCCGAGAAGACTGCTGACGGGAAATGGATTCGCCACGAAAGCGGCCAGGAACTGCTGGAGTACAAAGGTGACGCGATTCTCGCGGCATGGCTGCTCGCCGCATCCGAGGCGCAGGAGTGTGACGAATGATCGAGCTTCGCCCTATCACGCGGGACCTGGCCGACCATTTCATTCGGCAACACCACCGGCACCACAACGTTCCGGTCGGAGCGCTCTGGCGTCAGGCTGTCCATGATGATGACGGAAACCTGGTCGGTGTAGCCGTGATTGGCCGCCCTGTCGCTCGAGCCCTGGATGATGGCCTGACGGCGGAAGTTACCCGCCTATGCACCGATGGCACTCCAAACGCTTGCAGCATGCTGTATGCGGCAGCGCGTAGGATCGCCCAGGACAAAGGCTATCGACGTGGCTTGACCTACATCCTGGCCAGCGAAAGCGGTGGCAGCCTCCGCGCCGCTGGTTGGCGCCTGTTGTGGGAGGTGAAAGGCAGAAGCTGGGATTGCCCGAGTCGGCCGCGAACTGACAAGCACCCAACCGAAGACAAACAGGCTTGGGGCTGGGGCTCCTGGCCGCTCGCCGCCGCGCCTCAGCCGGCGAAGGGGGAATGACCATGAGTGACGTGAAGACCTACCGATTCCCGGATGACACGTTCAAGACGCAGACGCGCTACGTGCTCGCGGCCGACTACCTCAAGCTCGAAGCCGAGAACCAGGCGCTCAGGGAGGAAGTCACAGCCCTGCGCGCAAGGGTGGTGGTTGTGCCGGAGCGTGATAGTTCGGAGGCAGATGAAGCTGCCGAGCTACGGGCGTTCAAGATTGGCTGGAACGCCTGCCTCGACGAACTGGCGCGCCTCAACGGCAAGGCGGTGAGCATGGCTGATATCAGGCCGAGGCTGGAAGCCATCGCATCGGGCCTGCGTCAACTCGGGCAACGCATGCAGTCGTCGGAGTTGAGTGATGCTTCATCAACTGGACGACTCGCTACGAGAGCGCTGCTCGAGCTGAGCGCCCTGCTCGACGAGGGGAAGGAGGCGAGCGATGCCTGAAGAACTCAAGCCATGCAAGTGCGGCCACAGCGGCGAACTGACCGGAATTCGCCACAAGGAAGGATTCCTCACGCTGCACTGCCCGGAGTGCCTGCACAACGTCGAGGCCTTCACTATTGAGGGGCTTGCCGAGCGCTGGAACGAGTCGGTAGCGAATAAAGAGGATGACGGCCATGCCTAAGCTCATCTGGCCGCGGCGAATGCTTCTCCGTGCAACGGAGTGGCTGGAATCCGCGATGCGTTGGCATCCTGACTACGACCGCAACGATCCAGAATGGAACGAACTGCAGAACGAGGTCACGGCGCTGAAGCGCGACCTGCGGCAGAAGGGAGGTCAGGATGGGCGCGATCATCAGTAAGTGCGGCCAATACCGCTACCTGCTCACCAGGGAGACAGGCCTGCTGCTGCCGGAGAAGCCCGGGGCGCTCTTCGTCATGCTCAACCCGAGCACCGCCGACGCCGCCCTGGACGATCCGACAATTCGACGGTGCCGGGGCTTCGCCACGACCTGGGGCTGCGCAGGCCTCGCCGTGGGGAATCTCTACGCCTACCGCGCGACGAACCCACAGGAACTGTGGAGGTGCGCCGATCCGGTCGGACCAGAGAACGACCAGCGGTTGGCGGCCCTGGCAGCAGAGTACGGCGACATCGTCTGCGCCTGGGGCGGCCATGCGAAGCCTGACCGCGTCGCTGCCGTGGTCGGCATCCTGCGTAGCGCCGGCGCACGCCTGTGGTGCCTCGGAACGAACAACGACGGGAGCCCGAGGCACCCGCTCTACATCAAGCAGGAACAGCCACTGATCGAGTGGCAGCCATAACCTGACCGAATCTTAATTTTCCCAACCCCGCCGGCCAGCGCCGGTGCGATGAGGTATTGCCATGAGCGCAGCAGAGAAGATTGACCGCTTCATGCGCCTCGATGAGGTGCTCCACACCACCGGCCTGGGCAAGAACACCCTGTATCGTCGGATTCGCGAAGGCTCGTTCCCGAAACAGGTTAGAATAGGCCCCAACTCGGTCGCCTGGCGTCAGTCCGATATCGAAACCTGGATGCGGCGAATCAGTCCCAGCAACGACCAATCAGTACATCAATCAGTACACCAGCTGCGCGAAATCCTCTGAGGTCAGCGCACCATCTGAATCACAGGAAATTTCGTGGAACTGTTCAAGGAATTCACTTTCGAGTCCGCCCACCGCCTGCCCCACGTGCCGGAGGGCCACAAATGCGGCCGCCTGCACGGCCACTCGTTCCGCGTGGCCCTGTACATCGAGGGCGAGGTCGACCCCTATACCGGCTGGATTCGCGACTTCTCCGAGATCAAGCAGATCTTCAAGCCGATCTACGAAACGCTCGACCACAACTACCTGAACGACATCCCCGGCCTGGAGAATCCGACCAGCGAGAACCTCTCGCGCTGGATCTGGCAGCAGGTCAAGCCGCTGCTTCCGGAACTGTCGCGGGTGCGGGTGCACGAGACCTGCACCAGTGGTTGCGAGTATCGCGGCGACTGAGTTCGCCACGACGCAAAAGCCCCGCTTCGGCGGGGCTTTTTCTTGGCCGCGGGATGGCGAGATCCGGCGCTCACGGAAACCCGTAGGGCGCATAACGCCTAGGGCGTTATCCGCCATGGCCGGCGCTTCCGACGCTCGGGCCGACGGCGGATAACCGCGAACGGTTATACGCCCTACGACAGGCGCGCGCGGGCGCGAACCCCACGCACCGCTACGGGACCGGATCAAGTGGCGGATAGCGCCGCGTCCCCAACGAAAAAGCCCCGCCAAGGCGGGGCTTTCTCGGGAGCGGCGCCTCAGCGAGCCGCCGCGCGACCGCCCTTCTTCTTGCCGCCCAGCAGGTGCGAGAACACCGCGTGGAGGTCGCCGGAGGCGCTGTCGCCTTCCAGGTTGAGCTTGTCGTCGATGTGCGCCATGTGGTGCATCATCAGGGTGACCGCCTTTTCCTTCTCGCCCTTCTCGATCGCGTCGAGAATCTCGTTGTGCTCGTCGAAGGAGCAGTGCGAGCGGCCACCGGCCTCATACTGGGCGATGATCAGCGAGGTCTGCGACACCAGGCTGCGCTGGAAGCTGACCAGGGGCGCGTTCTTCGCCATCTCGGCGAGCTTCAGGTGGAACTCGCCGGACAGGCGGATGCCGGCGCCGCGGTCGCCGCGGGCGAAGCTGGCCTGCTCCTGCACCACCATCTCGCGCAGTTCGGCGAGCGGTTCGGCGCTGGCGTTGTCCACCGCCAGTTCGGTGATGGCGCGCTCCACGGTGCGGCGGGCGAAGAGAATCTGCCGCGCCTCGTCGATGCTCGGGCTGGCCACGACCGCGCCGCGGTTCGGCCGCAGCAGCACCACCTGTTCATGGGCCAGGCGCGACAGGGCGCGGCGGATGATGGTGCGGCTGACGCCGAAGATCTCGCCCAGGGCCTCCTCGCTCAACTTGGTGCCGGGGGCCAGGCGCTGTTCGAGGATGGCGTCGAAGATGTGCGCGTAGACGATCTCGTCCTGCGTGCCGGTGCGGCTCTTGCCGTTGCGCGACGGCTTCTTGATCTGTTGCAACTGGTCGGTCATGGATCCTCAACCTTGTTGGGCGGGCCGATGGCCTGGGCGATCCCTGCGCCAGGTACGCGGTCACGGCGAAATGATGGCGATCAGTGTACACAAAACGCCCAGTCCCGCGCACGCGGCAGATCCACCTTCCCACGCACCCTGTGGGTACGCATCGGGCGTGATTCATGAACGAATCATCGGAAGGATTGTTTGTAAAAATCCGCAAAATCCGCACGAAACATTATTTGATTTTTTTGTATACAACCTCATAATCGCCGGCGTGACTTTCTGACCCTTGAGTCAAGAAACACACCCTCACAGCCTTCCGCCGAGCCAGGGACGCAGGTGAACCAGCCAGCGGCAAGGACCAACAACAAGAGCGTTGAGGAGTACCCGCTGTGGAAAGCACCAAACAAGAACAACAAGTCGCCTACACCTCCAGCCCTCCCGCCAGCGGCCTGCTCGAACGCCTGTTCAAGCTCAGCCAGCACGGCACCACGGTGAAGACCGAACTGGCCGCCGGCCTGACCACCTTCATCACCATGGCCTACATCATCTTCGTCAACCCGAACATCATGGCCGACGCCGGGGTCAACCACGGGGCGGCCTTCGTCGCCACCTGCCTGGCCGCCGCCCTCGGCTGCTTCCTGATGGGGCTGTACGCCAACTGGCCGGTGGGCCTGGCGCCGGGCATGGGCCTCAACGCCTTCTTCACCTACACCGTGGTCAAGACCATGAACTACAGCTGGGAGATCGCCCTCGGCGCGGTGTTCATCTCCGGCGTGCTGTTCATGCTGCTGACCTTCTCGCGCATCCGCGAATGGCTGCTCAACAGCATCCCGTCGAGCCTGCGCTTCGCCATGGGCGCGGGGGTCGGACTGTTCCTCGGGCTGATCGGGCTGAAGACCGCCGGCATCGTCGTGGCCAACCCGGCCACCCTGGTGCACATCGGCGACCTGACCAAGCCCGGCCCTCTGCTGGCGGCAATCTGCTTCCTGATGATCGCCGTGCTGGAGTACCGCCGGGTGTTCGGCGGCATCCTCATCAGCATCCTCACCGTCACCGTGGCCGGCCTGGCCCTGGGCCTGGTGCAGTTCGGCGGGGTGTTCTCGATGCCGCCGAGCCTGGCGCCGACCTTCCTCGCCATGGACATCGCCGGCGCCTTCAACGTGACCATGATCAGCGTGATCCTGGCCTTCCTCTTCGTGCACATGTTCGACACCGCCGGCACCCTGATGGGGGTCGCCCAGCGCGCCCACCTGGTGCGCGAGGACGGCCGCATCGAGAACCTGTCCAAGGCGATGAAGGCCGACAGCGCTTCCAGCGTCGCCGGCGCGGTGCTCGGCGTGCCGCCGGTGACCAGCTATGTGGAAAGCGCCGCGGGCGTCGCCGCCGGCGGCCGCACCGGGCTGACCGCGGTGACCGTGGGCGCGCTGTTCGTCGCCGCCATGTTCTTCGCCCCGCTGGCCGGCATGATCCCCGCCTACGCCACCGCCGGCGCGCTGATCTACGTGGCCATGCTGATGATGGGCGGGCTCGCCCACATCGACTGGAAGGAACACACCGAAACCATCCCGGCCATCGTCACGGTGATCATGATGCCGCTGACCTTCTCGGTCGCCGACGGTATCGCCCTGGGCTTCGTGACCTACGTGGTGATGAAGGTCTTCACCGGCCGCCACAAGGACGTGACCCCCAGCCTGTATGCACTCTGCCTGATATTTGTAGCCAAATTTATCTTCCTGTAATCTGGAGACGCCCCGCCACGGCCTCGGCGCAGCAGCGCCGGGGCCTTTTGCATTCGAGAGCCCGCGATGAACCTGGAAACCTGGCTGCTGTTCAGCAGCGCCGCCCTGATCGTGATCCTGATTCCCGGCCCGCTGTCGCTGCTGATGGTCAGCAACAGCCTCAACTACGGCCTGCGCCGCTCGTTGCCGGCGTTCCTCGGCGGGGTCAGCGCCTCGCTGTGCCTGCTCAGCGCCTCGGCCCTCGGCCTGGGCGCGCTGCTGCTGGCTTCGGAGAAGCTGTTCAGCGTGCTCAAGGTGCTGGGCGCGCTCTACCTGTTCTATCTCGCCTGGCAGAGCTGGAAGGAATCCCGCGTCGCCGGCCAGCCGCGCGCCGCCGAGGAACTGCCGGTCAACCCGGGCTTCCGCAGCCTGTACTGGAAGGCGTTTGGCCTGGGCGCCTCCAACCCCAAGGACATCCTGTTCTTCGCCGCCTTCCTGCCGCAGTTCCTCAAGGCCGACCACCCGCTGTGGCAGCAGCTGCTGGTGATGATCGTCACCTGGGCGGTGCTCGACTTCGCCTGCAAGCTGTTCTACGGCCTGAGCGCGCGCGGCGCCGCGCACTTCCTGCGCTCGGGCAAGGGCCAGGTATGGTTCAACCGCGGCAGCGCCGCGCTCTTCGCCACCGCCGGCGGAGCTTCGCTGCTGAGCCGCTGAGGCTGAACAGCATGTAGGGCGGATAACCGCGAACGGTTATACGCCCTACGGCCCTGACTCCCGCACCAATGCACAACGAAACGTAGGGCGCATAACGCCTACGGCGTTATCCGCCATCGCCCTCCGGCAACGATGTTCCGGCCAACGGCTGAGCCCCCATCCCGATACGCCCCCTCTGGCCCACGCCCGCGAATCGCGCACATGGCGCGCTCCTGCGCAGGGGAACGGCGCCGGCCCAGCCGAAACACGGGCAAAAAAAGGCCCGCCAGGGGCGGGCCGATGGGACTCCACGAAGAGTCGGGGGGAAGCCGGTCAGCGGCTAGCTGCCGCGATAGGTCGAGTAGCTGTACGGCGAGATCAGCAGCGGCACGTGGTAGTGGTCGCTTTCCGAAGCGATGCCGAAGCGCAGCACCACCTGGTCGAGGAACGCCGGTTGCGGCAGCTGCACGCCACGGGCGCGGTAGTAGTCACCGGCGTTGAACAGCAACTGGTAGACGCCGGGACGGAAGTCCTCGCCCTGCAGCAGTGGCTCGTCGCAGCGGCCGTCGTCGTTGGTCACGCGGGTGGCGACCAGCTCCAGCTGCTGGCCTTCCACGCGGTACAGCTCGATCTTGATGCCATGGCCGGGGCAGCCGTGGGCGGAATCCAGTACGTGCGTCGTCAAACGTCCCATGGGCTCTGGGCGACCCCGGCGCGGCCGGTGGACGCCGTCCTCCTCTCGGTGTGGGGGTGGATGGCTGCCCACCGGTTGGCACGGGCGGGCGTTTGGATAGGGGGAAAATACGACATGCGCGAAACATTGTATACAAAAAAATTCACCACTCCGCCCCGCCATGGCGCCCACGCACCGTCATGCGGCATCCCGGCCCGGCAAGACCAGTGCAATGCCCGCCAACAGCGGAGCTGACCGTTCAGGCAGGTTATTTGCTTACTGACAAGGGCTGAAGGAAAGGCGATCGATGGGAGCTTTTGCGCGGCCGATTGTATTTACATTCCGCAACGCAACTTGTATACAATGTCTCGCATCACGGTGACGCACGCCTCACCGCCCGCGCCGCCCCCAACAAGAAGGAACCCCGCAGTGAGCGCCGACTACCCACGCGACCTGATCGGTTACGCCGACAACCCTCCCCACCCGCACTGGCCGGGCGACGCTCGCATCGCGCTGTCCTTCGTCCTCAACTACGAGGAAGGCGGCGAGCGCTGCATCCTGCACGGCGACGCCGAGTCCGAGGCCTTCCTTTCCGAAATGGTCGCCGCCCAGCCGCTCAAGGGCGAGCGCAACATGTGCATGGAATCGCTGTACGAGTACGGTAGCCGCGCCGGCCTCTGGCGCCTGCTCAAGCTGTTCCGCAAGCACGACCTGCCGCTGACCGTGTTCGCCGTGGCCATGGCCGCGCAGCGCCACCCCGAGGCGATCAAGGCGATGATCGCCGACGGCCACGAAATCTGCAGCCACGGCTACCGCTGGATCGACTACCAGTACATGGACGAGGCCCAGGAGCGCGAGCACATGCTCGAAGCCATCCGCATCCTCACCGAGCTGACCGGCGAACGCCCGCAGGGCTGGTACACCGGCCGCCTCGGCCCGAACACCCGGCGCATCGTGCGCGAGGAAGGCAACTTCCTCTACGACTCCGACACCTACGACGACGACCTGCCCTACTGGGACCCGGCCAGCACCGCCGAGAAGCCGCACCTGGTGATCCCCTACACCCTGGACACCAACGACATGCGCTTCACTCAGGTGCAGGGCTTCAACAAGGGCGATGACTTCTTCGAATACCTCAAGGACGCCTTCGACGTGCTCTACGCCGAAGGCGCCGAGGGCGCGCCGAAGATGCTCTCGATCGG
Organism: Pseudomonas citronellolis; assembly: GCF_029335315.1. Classification (GTDB taxonomy): domain Bacteria; phylum Pseudomonadota; class Gammaproteobacteria; order Pseudomonadales; family Pseudomonadaceae; genus Pseudomonas; species Pseudomonas citronellolis_A. Next base: position 6,142 of record NZ_JARJLT010000107.1, on the reverse strand, counting down.
CATGCACTGCCGCCTGCTCGGCCGCCCGGCGCGCCTGGCCGCGCTGGAGCGCTTCATCCAGTACGTGAAGGGCCATGAGAAAGTGTGGATCGCCCGCCGCGTCGACATCGCCCGCCACTGGCACGCGACCCACCCGTTCAAAGCCCAGGAGAGCCAGGCATGAGCCGCTTCCAGACCCTCACCCCGGCCAGCCTCGACCGCGCCGCCTTCGTCGCCGCCTTCGCCGACATCTACGAGCACTCCCCCTGGGTGGCCGAGAAGGCCTACGACCTGGGCGTGGACGAAAGCCTCAACGACATCGAGCGCCTGCAGCAGCGCATGGCCGACATCCTCCTGTCGGCCAGCCACGAAGCCCAGCTGGCGCTGATCAACGCCCACCCGGACCTCGCCGGCAAGGCCGCCGTGCGCGGCGAACTGACCGCCTCCAGCACCTCCGAACAGGCCGGCGCCGGCATCCACGAATGCACCGCCGAGGAGTTCGCCCGCTTCAACGAACTCAACGACGCCTACAAGGCCAAGTTCGGCTTCCCCTTCATCAAGGCGGTGAAGGGCAGCGACCGCCACCAGATCCTCGCGGCCTTCGAGGAGCGCATCCACAACACGCCGGAGCAGGAGTTCCAGACCGCCCTGGCCGAAATCAACAAGATCGCGATGTTCCGCCTGCAGCAGCTGTGAGCGCGCAGGACCGGACTAACACGTCACCAAGGAGAACAAGATGAGAACCTACAACGCTCCCTTCGAGAAATTCGTCAACCTGGCCGACGAGCGCCTGGGGAGCAAGGTGATCAGCGTCACCGACGAATGGTTCGCCGCCGCCAGCCGCATGCTGCAGCCCACCCCCGCGGTGTGGAAGGAAGGCGTCTTCGACGACAACGGCAAGTGGATGGACGGCTGGGAATCCCGCCGCAAGCGCTTCGAGGGCTATGACCATGCGGTGATCCGCCTGGGCGTGCCGGGTTCGATCAAGGGCGTGGACATCGACACCAGCTTCTTCACCGGCAACTTCCCGCCGTCGGCCTCCCTCGACGGCTGCTTCGTGGCCGAGGGCGAGCCGACCGACGACACCCAGTGGACCGAAGTGCTGTCCTCCGTCGAGCTGCAGGGCAACAGCCACCACTACCACGAGATCAACGACGCGCGCCCCTACACCCACCTGCGCCTGAACATCTACCCGGACGGCGGCGTGGCGCGCCTGCGCGTGTACGGCATCCCGTTCCGCGACTGGGCCAAGCAGAACCCCAACGAGCAGGTCGACCTCGCCGCGGCCCTGAACGGCGGCCGCGCCCTCGCCTGCTCCGACGAGCACTTCGGCCGCATGAGCAACATCCTCAACCCCGGCCGTGGCGTGAACATGGGCGATGGTTGGGAAACCGGCCGCCGCCGCACCCCGGGCAACGACTGGGTGATCGTGGCGCTGGGCCACGCCGGCATCGTCGAGCAGATCGTCGTCGACACCCTGCACTTCAAGGGCAACTACCCGGAAAGCTGCAACATCCAGGCGGCCTTCGTGAAGGGCGGCACCGACAGCCAGATCGCCACCCAGAGCCTGTACTGGCGCGAGCTGCTGCCGAGCCAGAAGCTGCAGATGCACAACGAGCACACCTTCATCGAGCAGATCCGCGAACTCGGCCCGATCACCCACATCCGCCTGAACATCTTCCCGGATGGTGGCGTCAGCCGTCTGCGCCTGTTCGGCAAGGTGGCCAAGTAAGGCACCGGTGTCGCGCCGTCACGCCACCGCGAACGTGGGGACCCGGAATCTCTGGGCTCCCGCGTTCGCGGGAGTGACGCCACCGGTGAACGGTCCCGGGCTCGCCCGGGCAGATGACAATGACTACAAGTGACCAGCCATGCGTACCCTGAAGATCGAACCGTTGACCAAGGAAGCCTTCGCCCCGTTCGGCGACGTCATCGAGACCGAAGGCAGCGACTACTTCATGATCAACAACGGTTCCACCCGCCGTTATCACAAGCTCGCCACGGTCGAGACCGCGCAGGCCGAGGATAAGGCGATCATCAGCATCTTCAGCGCCGAGGCGCTGGAGATGCCGTTGCGCATCCGCATGCTGGAGCGTCACCCGCAGGGCAGCCAGGCGTTCATTCCGCTGCTCGGCAATCCTTTTCTGGTCGTGGTCGCGCCCCTTGGCGACGTGCCTGTACCGGGTCTTGTCCGCGCCTTCCTGACCAACGGAAAGCAGGGCATCAATTACCACCGCGGCGTCTGGCACCACCCGGTGCTGACGATCGAAAAGCGGGATGACTTCCTGGTGGTCGATCGCAGCGGTTCTGGCAACAACTGCGACGAGCATTTCTTCACCGAGGACGAGCAACTGCTCCTCGACCCCCAACTAAACTAATAAGAGAGGCCCGTTCGCCGCGACGCCGGCGCCCGGGCATGAGGTAATGACTGTGGAAGCACATCTCATCGAATGGGCGAACCTGCTGGTTCGCTGGATTCACATGATCGTCGGCATCGCCTGGATCGGTGCCTCGTTCTACTTCGTCTGGCTGGAGAACAACCTCAACCGGGTCAATCCGCGCGAAGGGCTCTCCGGTGACCTCTGGGCGATCCACGGTGGCGGCATCTACCACCTGGAGAAATACAAGCTGGCGCCGCCGAAGATGCCGGACAACCTCCACTGGTTCAAATGGGAGGCCTACTCCACCTGGCTCTCGGGCGTGTGCCTGCTGACCATCGTGTTCTACCTGAACCCGACCCTCTACCTGATCGCCCCGGGCAGCGACCTGGCGCCCGCCGCGGCCATCGCCATCGGCATCGGCTCGCTGGTCGCCGGCTGGTTCGTCTACTCCACCCTGTGCGACTCGCCGCTGGGCAAGACCCCGGGCCTGCTCGGCGCCATCCTGTTCGTCCTGCTGGTGCTCGCCGCCTACCTGCTGAGCCAGGTGTTCAGCGGCCGCGGCGCCTACCTGCACGTCGGCGCGATCATCGGCACCATCATGGTCGGCAACGTGTTCCGGGTGATCATGCCGGCCCAGCGCGCGCTGGTTAAGGCCATCGAGGAAGGCCGCGAGCCCGACCCGGTGCTGCCGGCCAAGGGCCTGCTGCGTTCGCGCCACAACAACTACTTCACCCTGCCGGTGCTGTTCATCATGATCAGCAACCACTTCCCGAGCACCTACGGCAGCCACTACAACTGGCTGATCCTGGCCTGCATCGCGGCGCTGGCGGTGATCGTGCGGCACTACTTCAACACCCGCCACAACGGCAACGGCATGGCCTGGGCGCTGCCCGCCGGCGCCGTGGGCATGATCGCGCTGGCCTTCGTCACCGGCCCGAGCCTGCAGAACGCCGCGCCGACCAGCGCCAGCGCGCCGGCGAAGATCGAGTACCAGCCGCTGCCGGAAACCGCCATTGGCGGCAAGAGCCCCGCCGAGCGTGCCAAAGAGGAAGCCGCCAAGCCCGCCGAAGCGCCGACCCAGGCGCAGGCCGGCAGCGCGGAGGACTTCGACAAGGTCCATCACGTGATCCAGGAACGCTGCGTGGCCTGCCACTCGGCGAAACCGACCAGCCCGATGTTCAGCGCGGCGCCGGCCGGCGTGATGTTCGACACCCCGGCGCAGATCCAGGCCCAGGCCGCGAAGATCCAGGCCCTGGCCGTGGCCTCGCAGGTGATGCCGCTGGGCAACATCACGCAGATGACCCAGGACGAGCGCAACCTGCTCGGCACCTGGATCGCCAAGGGCGCGCAGACCAATTGAGCTGACGCCCGCGACAGAAAGAACCGCACCTCCGGGTGCGGTTTTTTTATGCCCCGGAAAAGCGCCGATGGGCCTGCACGCAAGGCTTGCAGGGTCAGTCATCGATGCGACCCGGGCGGCTACACTCCAGGAAATCAGGCTCTCCGGGAGAGACAGCGATGAAGCGCGCCTTTCATTACACCCTCAGATGTTTGATTGTCGGGCTGCTGCTGATCGCCCCGATCTACCTCGCGATCCTGGCGCTGCTCAAGGCCATGGGGTCGATGGGCAAGTTGATAAGCCCGTTCACCCGGTTGCTGCCCGAGAGCCTTCCCGCCGAGCAGATCCTCTCGCTGCTGCTCGTCCTGCTGATCTGCTTCCTGCTGGGCGTCACCCTGCAGACTCGCCGGGGCCAACGCCTGCGCACCCAGGCGGAACTCAACCTTCTGGAACGAATCCCCGGCTACGGGATACTGCGCAGCCTGACCCTGCAACTCTCCGGCGAACGCGACGAAGGCAGCTGGAAACCCGCGCTGGTGGAGATCGAGGAAGCGCTGGTACCCGGCTTCATCATCGAAACGCTGGATGCCGACCGCTATACCGTCTTCGTGCCCTCCATCCCCACCCCTTTCGCCGGCGCCGTCTACATCATCGACGCCAGCCGGGTGCACCCGCTGGACGTCCCGTTCACCACCGCGCTCAGGGTCGTCAGCAAGTGGGGCGCGGGTGCCGGCGAGCTGGTCGAAGCCATGGAAAGACAGCAGGCGAAATCGACCGGTCAATGACCCGCCCCCGCCCGTGGCGCCCGCCGCAACGAAAAAATGTAGTCCCACCCGACCTACGGCTACATCCGGGTCAGGCCCCGGAGCGCGCGGGCTAGAGCCTGGCGAAACCACCCATCCACAAGCCGACCGATAAGTTGTATACAAAAACATATTGAAGCGAATACACATCGCAGTTATAACGTTCCGCACCGCTTCACCCGCACGGCCCCGGGGGTGTCGCGAGCCAGTACTACCCGGTCGCCGAGCCTGATCGGCGCCCACCGTGACACAACAATAAAAATCGAGGTGTTGCATGTCCGAGGTAACTGAGCGCCGCGCCGCCGGCTCGCCCGTCGACCAGCGTCTGCCGTTGCTGCAGCTGCTGCTGGTGGGTTTCCAGCACGTGCTCCTGATGTATGGCGGCGCCGTGGCCGTCCCGCTCATCGTCGGCCAGGCCGCCGGCCTGTCCCGCGAGGAAATCGCCTTCCTGATCAACGCCGACCTGCTGGTCGCCGGCGTCGCCACCGTGGTCCAGTCGCTGGGCATCGGCCCGGTCGGCATCCGCATGCCGGTGATGATGGGTGCCAGCTTCGCCGCCGTCGGCAGCATGGTGGCCATGGCCGGCATGCCCGGCGTGGGCATCAACGGCATCTTCGGCGCGACCATCGCCGCCGGCCTGTTCGGCATGCTGGTGGCGCCGTTCATGAGCCGTATCGTGCGCTTCTTCCCGCCGCTGGTGACCGGCACCGTGATCACCTCCATCGGCATGTGCCTGTTCCCGGTGGCCATCAACTGGGCCGGCGGCGGCAAGGGCGCGGCCCACTTCGGCGCCCTGGAATACCTGTTCCTGTCCAGCCTGGTGCTGGCCGCGATCCTGCTGGTCAACCGCTTCCTCAAGGGCTTCTGGACCAACGTCTCGGTGCTGATCGGCATGCTGCTCGGCTACATCGTCGCCAGCGCCATGGGCATGGTCGACCTCTCCGGCATCGATTCCCGTCCGGCCTTCGAGGTGGTCACCCCGCTGCACTTCGGCGCGCCCAGCTTCCACCTGGCGCCGGTGCTGTCGATGTGCCTGGTGGTGCTGATCATCTTCGTCGAGTCCACCGGCATGTTCCTCGCCCTGGGCAAGATCACCGGCGACGAGGTCTGCCCGCGGCGCCTGCGCCGTGGCCTGCTGTGCGACGCCAGCGCGTCCTTCGTCGCCGGCTTCATGAACACCTTCACCCACTCTTCATTCGCCCAGAACATCGGCCTGGTGCAGATGACCGGGGTGCGCAGCCGCTTCGTCACCGTGGCCGCCGGTGGCTTCCTGGTGCTGCTCAGCCTGATGCCCAAGGCCGCCTACGTAGTCGCCTCGATCCCGCCGGCGGTGCTCGGCGGCGCCGGCATCGCGATGTTCGGCATGGTCGCCGCCAGCGGTATCCGCATCCTCCACGAGGCGGACATCGTCGACCGCCGCAACCAGTTGCTGGTGGCGGTGAGCATCGGCATGGGCATGGTCCCGGTGGTGCGTCCGGACTTCTTCGCCGCCCTGCCCGCCTGGATGGAACCCATCACCCACAGCGGCATCGCCATGACCGCGATCTGGGCCGTGCTGCTCAACCTGCTGTTCAACATCCTCGGCGAGCGGGGCCGCGACGCCCTCTGCGGGCACCACTGACGCCGACGCTTTCGGCGGG
>NZ_JARJLT010000106.1 GCF_029335315.1 Pseudomonas citronellolis | reverse complement strand
GCACCTGCGCGCCGGACGCATCGACGGCTTCTGCGCCGGCGGCCCCTGGGGCGCCCTGGCCATCGACGAGAACCTCGGTTTCAGCGTGACCACCAGCCAGGCGATCTGGCCCGACCACCCGGAAAAGGTCCTCGGCGCCACCCGCGCCTTCGTCGAGGAATGCCCCAACGCCGCCCGCGCCCTGGTCATGGCGCTGCTCGACGCCAGCCGCTTCATCGAGGCCAGCGACGCGAACCGCCGCAGCACCGCGCAACTGATCAGCGGCAGCGACTACGTCAACGCGCCGCTGGCGAGCATCGAGCCGCGCCTGCTCGGCCACTACCAGGACGGCCTTGGCCACGCCTGGAAGGACGCCCACCCGCTGCGCTTCCACGGCGAAGGCCGGGCCAACCAGCCATGGCTGTCCGACGGCCTCTGGTTCATGACCCAGTTCCGCCGCTGGGGCCTGCTGCGCGAAGAGCCGGACTACCTCGGCATCGCCCGCCAGGTGCAGCAGCAATCGTTGTACCGCGAGGCCGCGCAGGCGCTGGGCGTCGCCGTGAGCGACAACAGCCTGCGCAGCTCGACCCTGGTCGATGGCCGCGTCTGGGACGGCAGCAACCCCGCCGGCTATGCCCGCGGCTTCGCCCTGCACGCGCTCGGCGACGCCTGAGGGAGGAGCGAAGATGCTGCGAATCCTGCTGGTCAACGACACCACCAACAGCGTCGGGCGCCTGCGCGCCGCGCTCATCGAAGCCGGCTTCGAGGTGCTCGACGAGTCCGCCACCCGCCTCGACCTGCCGAGCCGGGTCGAGGCCCTGCAGCCGGACGTCATCCTCATCGACAGCGACTCCCCCGGCCGCGACGTGCTCGAACAGGTGGTGCTGGTCAGCCGCGACCAACCCCGCCCGATCCTGATGTTCACCGACGAGCACGACCCCCAGGTGATGCGCCAGGCGATCCGCTCCGGGGTCAGCGCCTACATCGTCGAAGGCATCCAGGCCGCGCGCCTGCGGCCGATCCTCGACGTCGCCATGGCCCGCTTCGAGAGCGACCAGGCCCTGCGCGCCCAGTTGCACGCCCGCGAGCAGCAACTGGCCGAGCGCAAGCGCATCGAGTTGGCCAAGGGGCTATTGATGAAGATGAAAAGTTGTCCCGAGGAAGAGGCCTACACCCTGATGCGCCGCCAGGCCATGGGCCGCCAGCAGAAGCTGGTGCAGGTCGCCGAGCAGATCATCGCGATGCACGAAATGCTCGGGCAGTGACGCGGCCACTGGCCAGCGGCGGCACCGGGCGATCAGTTCGCCAGCGCCGCTGCTGGCCCCCTTCGCCGGCGCCGCGGCCTATGCTCCGTCGGCCCCGCCGACTCGGCGCGGGCCACTCGCTTCCGCCCTCGCGGAAGCCCGCAGTGGGCGCGCGCGGCCAGGTACCCGGGCGCCCATCCGTCCGCGCCGGCGCGCCGGCCCGAAAGAGGCACCCCATGCTCGACCTCAGCACCTGGAACCTCAGCGTTCCCACCGATCCCAGGCCCATCGACGTCACCACCCAGCAGATAGAGCGTGGCTACAAGAGCCTCTATTTCACCCGCAACAGCATCCAGGTTCGTTTCTGGGTCCCGGTCACCGGGTCGCACACTTCCGACAGCGTCTACCCACGCACCGAGCTACGCGAAACCCTGCCCGACGGCTCCATCCACGACTGGTACTACCGCTCGGCCGACAACGAGCTGCGCGCGACCCTGAGCGTCGAACAGGTACCCTCGAAGAACAAGGTGATCATCGGCCAGATCCACAGCAAGTCGCCCGATAGCGGCGATGGAGAACCCCTGGTCAAGCTGCAGTACCACTACATTCCAAGCCAGCAAAGCGGGCGTATCGAAGCGCTGGTGCGCAACCATCCCGACGACTCGGCAAGCGTCAACGTCGCGCTCCTCGACAACGTCGAGCTGGGCGAGCGCCTGACCTACAGCCTGCGCGTCACCTCCTCGGGCAACCTGGGCATCCGCGTGCAGAGCGCCGACGGCAGCGAGAAATACTACGGCAAGACCCTCAGCAGCACCTGGTCGAAGCAGTTGCTGTACTTCAAGGCCGGCGCCTACATCGCCGACAACTACGGCCCCAGCGACGAAGGCGCGCGGGTGACCTTCTACCACCTGAACCTCGCCCACCGCTGAAATCACCCGCAGGCGGGATGCCCAAGGCGGGCCGCCAGGGCCTAGAATCGGCCTCGCCCCTTCACCGATTCACGCAAGGTATCCATGGCCCGCCTCGACCTGCAGTTCCCCGAGGAACTGTTCTGCTACCAGACCCAGCTGACCGTCCGCGTCACCGACATCAACGGCGCCCGCCACCTGGGCAACGACTCGATGATTTCGATGATCTCCGAGGCCCGCGCGCGCTTCCTGTTCGACTTCGGCGTCAGCGAGAGCGTCGGCGCCGACGACATCGGCATCATCGTCACCGACCTCGCCACCACCTACCGCGCCGAGGCCCACGCCCGCGACCACCTGCTGTTCGAGGTCGGGGTGATGGACTTCAACAAGTACGGCGGCGACATCATCTTCCGCATCACCCGCCCGGCCGACGCCACCCTGGTGGCCATGGCCAAGTCCGGCTTCGTGTTCTTCAACTACCGCCAGCGCAAGGTGGTGGCCATGCCCGAAGCGATGCGCACCGCCTTCCCGGCGGTCAACTGGGTGGGCTGAACGCCCCATCGCCGGGCGGCCCGCCCGGCACGGCGCCCCATGATGGTTCGCGCCCCGCAGCAGCCTGAACAGGCAACTCGCTGATTTTCCAGGATATTCGACCTTGGCCCGGCCCTTGCTGTGGCCTCGTTGGTGGTGGTCAACGGCGATCACCCCGCTCACACGACAAAGGCGTCGCTTCCGCACCTGCCCCGGCAGGCCGCGGAGCGGCGCCTTTTGCGTTTCACCCCGGCGTTGGGGTGTGCGGGACCCGAACCCATGCGCGACCGCCACCACTGGCGGCGCGACGACTTCCTGACCGTTGCTGACGAGGTACCCCATGAACACCAGCTTCTGGAAAGCCGGCCACGCGCCGACGCTGTTCGCCGCCTTCCTCTACTTCGACCTGAGCTTCATGGTCTGGTACCTGCTCGGCCCGCTGGCCGTGCAGATCGCCACCGACCTGCAGCTGACCACCCAGGAACGCGCCCTGATGGTCGCCACGCCGATCCTCTCGGGCGCCCTGCTGCGCTTCGTCATGGGCCTGCTGGCGGATCGCTGGTCGCCGAAGAGCGCCGGCCTGCTCGCCCAGGTGATCGTCATCGCCAGCCTCGCCGGCGCCTGGACGCTGGGCATCCACGACCTGCGCGAGGCGCTGCTGCTCGGCGTGCTGCTGGGCATGGCCGGGGCGTCCTTCGCCGTGGCCCTGCCGCTGGCCTCGCAGTGGTACCCGCCGCAGCACCAGGGCAAGGCCATGGGCATTGCCGGCGCCGGCAACTCCGGCACCGTGTTCGCCGCGCTGTTCGCCCCCCTGCTGGCCGCCGCATTCGGCTGGCAGAATGTCTTCGGCTTCGCCGTGATCCCGCTGCTGGTGGCCCTGGCGGTGTTCGCCCTGCTCGCCCGCAACGCCCCCGAGCGCCCGGCGCCCAAGGCCCTGGGCGACTACCTCAAGGCCCTCGGCGACCGCGACAGCTGGTGGTTCATGTTCTTCTACAGCGTGACCTTCGGCGGCTTCCTCGGCCTGGCCGCCACCTTGCCCGGCTACTTCCACGACCAGTACGGCCTGGACCCGGTCAAGGCCGGCTACTACACCGCCGCCTGCGTCTTCGCCGGCAGCCTGATGCGCCCGCTGGGCGGCGCCCTGGCCGACCGCATCGGCGGCATCCGCAGCCTGCTGGCGATGTACACCCTGGCCTCGATCTGCATCGCCGCGGTCGGCTTCCACCTGCCCAGCGCCATGGCCGCCCTCGGCCTCTTCGTGGTCGCCATGCTCAGCCTCGGCGCGGGCAACGGCGCGGTGTTCCAGCTGGTGCCGCAGCGCTTCCGGCAGAGCATCGGGGTAATGACCGGGCTGATCGGCATGGCCGGCGGTATCGGCGGCTTCTGCCTGACCGCGGGCCTGGGCGCCATCAAGCAGGCCAGTGGCGACTACCAGCTGGGCCTGTGGCTGTTCGCCGCCCTCGGCGTGCTGGCCTGGTTCGGCCTGCACGGCGTCAAGCGCCGCTGGCGCACCACCTGGGGCAGCGCCGCAGTCACCGCCGCCCGGGTCTAGGCCTTGGCACGGCACGTTTGTAGGAGCGCGCCATGCGCGCGAATCGCGGGCATGGCCCGCTCCTACGGGGGGATCGCATGAGCCTGACCCTGAGCGTCGCCCACGCCAGCGCCAAGGGCCCGCGCGCGGAGAACCAGGACGCCCTGCGGGTGGTCACCCCGCCCGCCGAGCTGGCCGCCAGCAAAGGCCACCTGTTCGCCCTCGCCGACGGCGTCAGCCAGTGCGCCGACGGCGGGCTGGCGGCGCGCCTGAGCGTGCAGGCGCTGGCCAACGACTACTACGCCACCCCGGAAACCTGGGCCATCGCCCAGGCCCTGGATCGCCTGCTGCTCTCGCAGAACCGCTGGCTGCAGGCCAACGGCGGCGGCCAGCCGCTGCTGACCACGCTGACCGCGCTGGTACTGCGCGGGCGGCGCTTCACCCTCGCCCACGTCGGCGACTGCCGCCTGTACCGCTGGCGCGATGGCGCACTGGAGTGCCTGACCGAGGACCACGTCTGGGAGCAGCCGGGCATGCAGCACGTGCTCAAGCGCGCGCTGGGCCTGGACCAGCACCTGGTGGTCGACTACCGCGACGGCGAGCTGCAGCCCGGCGAAAGCTTCCTGCTGGTCAGCGATGGTGTCTGGGCTACCCTGGGCGACACCGGCATCCGCCGCATCCTCGGCGACGCCAGCGAGCCGCGCGGCGCGGTCGAGGCGCTGGTCAAGGCCGCCCACCTGGCCGGCAGCCAGGACAACGCCAGCGCCCTGCTGGTGCGCGTCGACGCCCTGCCCGCCAGCGGCCTGGGCGACGCCCTGGCGCAGCTGCAGCAATGGCCGCTACCGGCGGAACTGCGCGAAGGCCAGGCCTTCGAGGGCTGGCGGGTCGAAGGCCGCCTGGCGCGCTCGCGGCAGTCGCTGCTGTACCGGGTGCGCGACGAGCAGCAGCGCCCCTGGCTGCTGAAGACGCTGCCGGAGGAACTGCACGACGACCCGCAGGCCAGCCAGGCCCTGCTGCTGGAAGAATGGTTCCTGCGCCGCGTGCAGGGCCGCCACTTCCCGGAACTGCACGGGCTGCCGCAGCGCCAGCACCTGTACTACGCGATGCGCGAGTACCCCGGCCAGACCCTCGCCGAGCGTCTGCGCCAGGGCCCGCTGGGCCTGGCCGAATGGCAGCGCCTGGCACCGCGCCTGCTGCGCGCCCTCGGCCAGCTGCATCGGCGCAACATCCTGCACCGCGACATCAAGCCGGAGAACCTGCACCTGGGCGAGGACGGCGAGCTGCGCCTGCTGGACTTCGGCCTGGCGCACTGCCCCGGCCTGTCCCGCGAGCGCGACCACGAACTGCCCGGCACACCCTCCTACCTGGCCCCGGAAAGCTTCCAGGGCGCCGCCCCAGCGCCGGCCCAGGACATCTACGCCGCCGGGGTGACCCTCTACCAGTTGCTCTGCGAGCACTACCCCTACGGTGAAATCGAAGCCTTCCAGCACCCGCGCTTCGCCACGCCCACGCCACCCAGCCGCTACCGCCCCGACCTGCCCGCCTGGCTCGACGCCTGGTTGGCGCGCGCCGTGGCCGCCGCGCCGACGCAGCGCTTCGAGACCGTCGAGGAAGCCCTGCTGGCGCTGGACCAGGGCGAGCGCCAGGCCGGCATCGGCCAGCGCCCGCGCGCCTTGCTGGAGCGCAACCCGCTGGGCTTCTGGCGCGGCCTGGCGCTGGTCTCGCTGCTGGCCAACCTGGCGCTGCTGGCCTGGCTGCTGCGCCACTGAACGCGCACCAGCCCGGCCCGCGCCCGCCTCATTCCGGTGCAAACCAGCCGCCGGCGACGAGCCGAAGCCCGCCAAACGCGGGCCCTGGCGAGTTGGCACGGCCTCTGCAATAGCCCTGGCAACAATCTACAAAAGCGCGTCCCTCAACGAAGAGGCTCGCACTTCCCGATCGGTCGGGACTTGGACAAAGGCGTCCTCGCTGGGTAACCAGCGGGACGCCTTTTTTGTTTTCCGTGATTTTGTGCAGGAGAACCCTGGCATGAAAAAGCTCAAGCTCGTCCTGATCGGCAACGGCATGGCCGGCATCCGTACCCTCGAAGAACTGCTGAAGATCGCCCCGGACCTCTACGAGATCACCGTGTTCGGCGCCGAGCCGCACCCCAACTACAACCGCATCCTGCTCTCCCCGGTGCTGGCCGGCGAGCAGACCTTCGAGGACATCGTCCTCAACGACCTGAACTGGTACAGCGAGAACGGCATCCGCCTGCTGCTGGACCGCAAGGTGGTGAAGATCGACCGCCGCCTGCGCAAGGTCTACGCCGCCGACGGCAGCGAGGCGGACTACGATCGCCTGGTCATCGCCACCGGCTCCAACCCCTTCATCCTGCCGGTGCCGGGCAACCGCCTGGACGGTGTGATCGGCTACCGCGACATCGCCGACACCCAGGCGATGATCGACACCGCCAGGACCCACAGTCACGCGGTGGTCATCGGCGGCGGCCTGCTCGGCCTGGAGGCCGCCAACGGTCTGCGCCAGCGCGGCATGCAGGTCACCGTGGTGCACCTCTCCGACTGGCTGCTGGAACGCCAGCTCGACCGCACCGCCGGCAAGCTCCTGCAGTCGGCGCTGGAAGCGCGCGGCATCCGCTTCCGCCTCAACACCGTCACAGACGAGCTGATGGACAACGGCGACGGCCGCGTCTGCGCGGTGCAGTTCAAGGACGGCGACGTGGTCCCGGCCGACCTGGTGGTGATGGCCGCCGGCATCCGCCCCAACACCGAGCTGGCGGAAAAGTCCGGCATTCCCTGCAACCGCGGCATCCTGGTCAACGACACCCTGCAGACCTACGACCCGCGCATCTACGCCATCGGCGAATGCGCCAGCCACCGCGGCATCGCCTATGGCCTGGTGGCGCCACTGTTCGAGCAGGCCAAGGTCTGCGCCAACCACCTGGCCCAGTTCGGCTTCGCCAGCTACAAGGGCTCGGTGGTCTCGACCAAGCTCAAGGTCACCGGCATCGACCTGTTCTCCGCCGGCGACTTCATGGGCGGCGAAGGCACCGAGACCATCACCCTCTCCGACCCCATCGGCGGCGTCTACAAGAAACTGGTGATCAAGGACGACGTGCTGGTCGGCGCCTGCCTCTACGGCGACACCGCCGACGGCGGCTGGTACTTCCGGCAGATCCGCGAGAACCACAACGTGGCCGAGACCCGCGACCACCTGATGTTCGGCGAGAGCAGCCTGGGCGACGTCGGCCACCAGGGCCAGAGCAGCGCCGCGAGCATGCCCGACAGCGCCGAGGTGTGCGGCTGCAACGGCGTGTGCAAGGGCACCATCGTCAAGGCCATCCAGGAAAACGGCCTGTTCAGCGTCGACGAGGTGAAGAAGCACACCAAGGCGGCGAGCAGCTGCGGCTCCTGCGCCGGGCTGGTGGAGCAGATCCTGATCAGCACCGTGGGCGGCGCGGCGGACGTCAAGCCGAAGAGCGAGAAGGCCATCTGCGGCTGCAGCGAACTCAACCACGGCCAGGTGCGCAAGGCCATCCGCGAGCAGCACCTGACCTCCATGGCGGCGGCCATGCGCTTCATGGACTGGAGCACGCCCAACGGCTGCGCCACCTGCCGCCCGGCGCTGAACTACTACCTGATCTCCACCTGGCCGGGCGAGGCCAAGGACGATGCGCAGTCACGCCTGATCAACGAACGCGCCCACGCCAACATCCAGAAGGACGGCACCTACTCGGTGGTGCCGCGCATGTGGGGCGGGGTCACCAACCCAGCCGAACTGCGCCGCATCGCCGACGTCGCCGACAAGTACCAGGTGCCCATGGTCAAGGTCACCGGCGGCCAGCGCATCGACCTGCTGGGGGTGAAGAAGGAAGACCTGCCGGCGATCTGGAAGGACCTCGACATGCCTTCCGGGCACGCCTACGGCAAGTCCATCCGCACCGTGAAGACCTGCGTCGGCAGCGAGTTCTGCCGCTTCGGCACGCAGAACTCCACGCAGCTGGGCATCGATCTTGAGCACGACCTGTTCAACATGTGGTCGCCGCACAAGGTCAAGCTCGCCGTCTCCGGCTGCCCGCGCAACTGCGCCGAGGCCGGCATCAAGGACATCGGCATCATCGGCGTGGACTCCGGCTGGGAGCTCTACATCGGCGGCAACGGCGGGATCAAGACCGAGGTGGCGGAGTTCTTCGTCAAGCTCAAGACCGCAGACGAGGTGCGCGAGTACAGCGGCGCCTTCCTCCAGCTGTACCGCGAGGAAGCCTTCTACCTCGAACGCACGGTGCACTACCTGCAGCGCGTGGGCATGGCCCACATCAAGCAGGCGGTGCTGGACGACGCGCAGAACCGCCAGGCGCTCAACGCCCGCCTGCAGTACGCCCTGTCGCTGGAGCAGGACCCGTGGCAGCAGCGCATCGAGCAGCCGCGGCTGAAGAAGGAATTCGAACGCATCCCCGTCGCGCAACTGGAAACCGTCTGACCGACTACCGGAGAAGCCCCATGAACTGGCAAGACATCTGCGCCCTGGAAGACATCGAGCCGCTGGGCTCGCGCGTGATCGCCGCCCCGCGCGGCGACATCGCCCTGTTCCGCACCGCCGACGACGAAGTCTTCGCCCTCGACGACCGCTGCCCGCACAAGGGCGGGCCGCTGTCCCAGGGCCTGATCTTCGGCAAGCGCGTGGCCTGCCCGCTGCACAACTGGCAGATCGAACTGGACAGCGGCAATGCCGTGGCCCCCGACGTCGGCTGCGCCCACCGCCACCCGGTGAAGGTGGAGAACGGCCGCGTGCTGCTGGCCCTGAAAGACCTCGCCGCCTGCGCCTGAGGCGGCCACCACACGGGAGAGCGCCATGAGCGAACGCCAAGTCACCGCCAGCACCTGCTGCTACTGCGGCGTCGGTTGCGGCGTCCTGATCGAGCACGACGGCGAGCGCATCCTCGGCGTACGCGGCGACCCGGAGCACCCGGCCAACCTCGGGCGCCTGTGCAGCAAGGGTTCCAGCCTGCACCTGAGCGGCGACCTCGCCGCCCGCGCGCTGTACCCCGAGCTGCGCCTGGGCAAGGGCCTGGCGCGCGCCCGGGTGGACTGGGACAGCGCCCTGGAACACGCCGCCGGGGTGTTCGCCGCGACCCTGCGCGAACACGGCCCGGACAGCGTGGCCTTCTACGTCTCCGGGCAACTGCTCACCGAGGACTACTACGCCTTCAACAAGCTGGCCCGCGCCCTGGTCGGCAGCAACAACATCGACAGCAACTCGCGGCTGTGCATGTCTTCGGCGGTGGTCGGCTACAAGCGCAGCCTCGGCGCCGACGCCCCGCCCTGCTGCTACGAGGACCTGGAACAGAGCGACTGCGTGCTGATCGCCGGCAGCAACATGGCCTACGCCCACCCGGTGCTGTTCCGCCGTCTGGAGGCGGCCAAGGCGGCGCGGCCGCAGATGAAGGTGATCGTCATCGACCCGCGGCGCACCGACACCTGCGAGCTGGCCGACCTGCACCTGGCGATCCAGCCGGGCACCGACGTGGCGCTGTTCCACGGCATCCTCCACCTGCTGCTCTGGGAAGGCTGGGTCGACCGCGCCTACATCGAGGCGCACACCCAGGGCTTCGACGAACTCAAGGCCCTGGTGCGCGACTACGGCCCGCTGGCGGTGGCGGAAATCTGCGGCATCGCCGTGGAAGACCTGCAGCGTTGCGCGGAGTGGATCGGCCGCGCGCCCAGCTTCCTCTCGTTGTGGTGCATGGGCCTGAACCAGTCCAGCGCCGGCAGCGCGAAGAACAGCGCGCTGATCAACCTGCACCTGGCCACCGGGCAGATCGGTCGCCCAGGCGCCGGGCCCTTCTCCCTCACCGGCCAGCCCAACGCCATGGGCGGACGCGAAACCGGCAGCCTGAGCAACCTGCTGCCCGGCCACCGCGACGCCGGCGACGCCGCCCATCGCGCGGAAGTCGCCGCCTACTGGGGCGTCGAAACCCTGCCGGAAACGCCCGGACTGACCGCGATCGAACTGTTCGAGGCGGTGCGCGACGGGCGTATCAAGGCGCTGTGGATCGCCTGCACCAACCCCGCGCAATCCCTGCCGGACCAGGCGCGCGTACGCGATGCGCTCGCGGCCTGCCCCTTCGTGGTGGTGCAGGAAGCCTTCGCCACCAGCGAGACCTGCCGCTACGCCGATCTGCTGCTGCCGGCCGCCAGCTGGGGCGAGAAGGAAGGCACGGTGACCAACTCCGAACGCCGCATCAGCCATGTGCGCCGCGCCATCCCGGCGCCCGGCGAGGCCCGCGCCGACTGGTCCATCGCCTGCGATTTCGCCCGGCGCCTGGAGCGCCGGCTGCGTCCCGGCCAGCCGAGCCTGTTCGATTTCGCCGAACCACAGGCGCTGTTCGACGAATACCGCCCGCTCACCCAGGGCCGCGACCTCGACCTGGGCGGCGTCAGCTACGCCCTGCTGGACGCCCGCGGTCCGCAGCAATGGCCGCTGCCGGAGGGCGCCAGCCAGGGCCTGAAGCGCTTGTACGCGGACGGCACCTTCGCCACCGCCGACGGCCGCGCGCGCTTCATCGCCGAGACCTACCGCGCCCCGCAGGAGCGTCGCGAGGCGCGCTACCCGCTGATCCTCAACACCGGCCGGCTGCGCGACCAGTGGCACGGCATGACCCGCACCGGCACCGCCGCCAGCGCCTTCGGCCACGTCGAGGAGGCGCGCCTGGGCCTGCACCCGGCCGAACTGCGCCGCCGGCGCCTGGTGGATGGTCAACTGGTGCGCCTGAGCAGCCGTCGCGGCAGCCTGGTGCTGCCGGTGCAGGCCGACGACGGCCTGCTGCCCGGCCAGGCCTTCCTGCCCATGCACTGGGGCGAACGCTTCCTCAAGGGCCTGGGCGTCAACGCCCTCACCCTGCCGGCGGTCGACCCGCTCTCGCGCCAACCGGAACTCAAGCACGCGGCGGTCGAAGTGAAGCCCGTCGAGCTGCCCTGGCAGTTCTACGCCCTGGTCGAAGGCGAGGTGCAACGACGCTTCGAGGCGCTGCGCCCGCTGTTCGACGACCTGGACTATGCCGGCTTCAGCCTGATCGGCCGCGAACGCCCGGCCCTGCAGATTCGCGCCGCCCACGCCGGGCCGCCGGACGCCGGCTGGCTGCAGCGGGTCGACGGCCTGCTCGACCTGCTCGACGGCCCGGTGCTGGCCTACGACGACCCGCGCCGCGTGCAGGGCAAGCGCGTGCGCCTGGACGGCGGGCGCATCGCCGGCCTGCGCCTGGCCGGCAGCGGCATCGCCGGCGACTGGCTGAAAGCGCTCTGGGAGTCCGCCGAGAGCGACCCGGACCTGCGCCGCAAGCTGCTCGCCCCGCCCGGCGCGCAGGCGGCGGCCAGCGACAAGACCCTGTGCAACTGCATGAACGTGCGCCTGAGCCAGGTTCGCGAGGGCGCCGCGCGCGGCCTCGACCTGGACGGCCTGAAGCGCGAGCTGGGCTGCGGTACCCAATGCGGCTCCTGTGTTCCCGAAATTCGGCGATTGCTGGCCAGCGAAGCCGGCGCCCTCGCCGCCAACGCCTGAGGAGATGAACATGAGTGGAAAAGTCTGGCTGATCGGCGCCGGCCCCGGCGACCCGGAACTGCTGACCCTGAAAGCCGTGCGCGCCCTGGCCGGCGCGCAGGTGGTGCTGATGGACGACCTGGTCAACCCGCAGGTGCTGGAGCACTGCCCCGCCGCGCGCGTCGTTCGCGTCGGCAAGCGCGGCGGCTGCCGTTCCACGCCCCAGGACTTCATCCAGCGCCTGATGCTGCGCTACGCCCGCCAGGGCCTGCGGGTGGCGCGCCTGAAGGGTGGCGATCCGTGCATCTTCGGCCGTGGCGGCGAGGAAGCCGCCTGGCTGCAGGCGCGCGGCATCGCCTGCGAACTGGTCAACGGCATCACCGCCGGCCTCGCGGCGGCCACCGGCTGCGGGATATCCCTGACCCTGCGCGGCGTCAGCCGCGGGGTCACGCTGGTCACCGCGCACACCCAGGACGACAGCGAGCCGGACTGGTCGGCGCTGGCCCGCAGCGGCACGACGCTGGTGGTCTACATGGGTGTGGCGCGCCTGGCCGAGGTACGCGACGGCCTGCTGGCTGGCGGCCTGCGCGGCGACATGCCGGTGGCGCTGATCGAGAACGCCTCACTGCCGCAGCAGCGCGAATGCCGCAGCGACCTGGCGCGGATGCACGCCGACGCCGCCGCCTTCGGCCTGCGCAGCCCGGCGATCCTGGTGATCGGCGAAGTCGCCGACGCCGCCGCGCTGGAGCTGGCGCGCAGCGCCTGAACGACAGTTCCGAAACCTGGGGCGGATAACCGTTCGCGGTTATCCGCCGCCGGCCGTGCAACCGATGCGTCTGGCGTGGCCGGGCAATCCAATCGCGGAGCAACTCCGCCCTACGCCCGTGCGTCCCGGAACCGTAGGAGCGGACTCCGTCCGCGATTCGCGCGGATAACGCCGTAGACGTCATCCGCCCTACGGATTTCCGACGGAATTGAGCTGCGGCTCCGCAAAAGAGCCCCTCTCCCCCCGCCTGCGCGACCCGCCCCAACGGTTGGAGACCGGAGCTCGGGACCAGGAACCACAAGGCCTGAGCGAACTTTTTCGCGGGCAAAGAAAAACCCGGCCGAGGCCGGGTTTTTCTTCGAAGCTCAGGCCAATTACTGCTGTTTGGCTTGGGCTTCTACTTCAGCTTCTACGCGACGGTTAACGGCACGGCCTTCGGCAGTGGCGTTGTCGGCAACCGGACGGCTCTCGCCGTAGCCGACTGCGTTGACGCGGCCGCCTTCGACGCCGTACTGGTTGACCAGCACGTCACGAACGGCGTTGGCACGACGCTCGGACAGCTTCTGGTTGTAGGCGTCGGTGCCGACGGAGTCGGTGTGGCCTTCAACGGTGGTGTTGGTCGACGGGTACTGCTTCATGAAGTCAGCCAGGTTCTTGATGTCAGCGTAGCTGTTCTCTTTGACCTTGGACTTGTCGAAGTCGAATTTCACGTCCAACTGAACGCGAACCACTTCAGCCACGGCCGGGCAGCCGTTGGCGTCAACGGTGACGTTGGCCGGGGTGTTCGGGCACTTGTCGACGTTGTCGCAGACGCCGTCGTGGTCTTCGTCGGAGCAGACTTCAGCAACCGGCTCGGGAGCCGGGGCAGCCTTGGTGCCGCCGCCGAAGTTCATGCCGACGCCGACGCCGGCCATCCACTCGCCCTGGTGGCCGTTCTGGCGCTGTTCCAGGCCGTACTGGCCGTCGAGGCTGGCCTTGGCGAAGAAGTTCTCGGTGAAGTAGTACTTCAGACCGGCACCGATGTTGGCCATGGTCAGGTTCTGACGGCTGCCGTTTTCGCTGTTGACGTTGGTCAGGCTCTGGTGACCGATGCCGGCGGAAACGTACGGGCGCAGGCCGACACCCGGGGTGCCGAAGTGGTAGATGGCGTCCAGGGAGGCCAGGTTGCCGTGGACCTTCTTGTTGCCGCTCTCGTAGGTGCCACGAATGTCGTGGTACTCGCCGTAGGACAGGGCCAGTTCGACGTCGTCGGTCAGGAAGTAGCCGACGGAGCCGCCGTACAGGTCGCCGTTCTTCATGTTGCGAGTGCTATCGGTGAAATAGCGCTTGCCGAAGGCCTCGGCTTCAACCGCGCCTTGGCCTTGAGCGAAAGCATTCACTGCGGAGGCGGCGATCAGGGAGCCGATCACGACGCCGAGGGTGTTCTTCAGTTTCATCCGTTAAATCCCCATCTTGGTGGTCAGTAAGCCGATGACCGCCGACAAAAGGCAGGCCAAGCAACTTGCGGGCAAGTTTATCAGAACTTGCAAATTAGAGAGACAACATTTACCCAACTATGTTTCGGATATCCCCGAAAACTTTTCCCGCAGCCGGTCGAGTGCGCGTTTGTATCGCATCTTTGTCGCACTCAGGCCCATGTGCATGATGTCGGCGATTTCCTGGAATTCCAGCTCTGCGACAAATCGTAGCACCAGAATTTCCCGATCGATGGGATTCACATGTACCAGCCATCGGTCCAGTCCGCCTCGCTCCTCGACTTTCGGCGTCTTCTCCTCGGAAGCTTCCTCCACCGGATCGAGACTCAGCGCATCGAGCAAGCGGCGCTTTCGCCGCTCCTTGCGATATTGAGTAATGCACTCGTTGTAAGTGATGCTGTACAGCCAAGTTTTGAACTTCGACTTGCCTTCGAAGTTCTTCAGACCATACAACACCTTGAGCATGACTTCCTGACACACGTCATCGGCGTCACGATCATTGCCGAGATAGCGTGCGCAGACGTTGAACAGCGTGCGCTGGTAGCGACGCATCAGTTCCTCGTACGCCCGTGTCACATGGAACAGCTCGTCGTGAGCTCGCTCCACCAGCTCCTCGTCGGTGAGCTGGCGCGGGTCGTAGCGCTGGGACAGTGGTTGCGGCTTGTTCAAGTCAGGTCGGGCCAGTTCATGTCGGCAACCGACGCGGCTTGCGGCAAGCGGCGTCGGAATAGCACGGGATCATCTCAGCGGCTGGAAACGCGGCGCTCGAGGAGCACGCGGTTGGCAATGGACACCAACTCGCCCTCATCGGTCATCAGAATAGTCTTGATGGTGCCGATTTCTTCGATGATGCCTTCGACATCGTCCACTTTCACTTGTTGTCCGACCTGATACAGCTCGCGCACGTAGATTCCGGCGATGATCTGCCCGGCGACTTCGCGGCTGCCCAGGCCCAGCGCCAGCGCAGCGGCCAGGCCGACGGTGATCAGCACGATGGCGATGATGTAGTTGAGCAGGTCGGTCTTCACCTCGAGCTGGCCGACGGCCACCGAGATGCTGATGATGATCACCAGCCACTGCGCCACCCGGCCCAGGCCGTTGGAGTATTCCAGGCCGACGCCATCGGCGGCGCCGCGCACCAGGCTGTTGACCAACTGCGCCAGGAGCACGCCGACGATCAGCACCAGGGCTGCGCCGAACACCTTGGGCAGGTACAGGGCGAGGACGTCGAGGGTCGCCGAGACGCGCTGCAGGCCGAGGGATTCGGCGGCGGACACGAGGAACACCAGCAGCACGAACCAGTAGACGATCTTGCCGATCAGGGTCGACACCGGCACCTGGATGCCGGCGCGGGCCAGCAGCTTGGTCAGGCCGGTACCGGCCATCAGGCGGTCGAGGCCGAGCTTGGCCAGCAGCTTGGACAGCAGGGTGTCGAGCAGCTTGGCGACGATGAAGCCGAGCAGCACCACCACCAGGGCGCCGAGCAGGTTCGGAATGAACCCGGCGAGCTTGCCCCACAGGGTATTCATGGCGGTCAGCAGGCTTTGCGTCCAGATATCGAATTGCATCGTCAGTCGGCCTTGTCAACGGAAGGGGCGGAATTCTGCGTACGCCGCGATACCGGCGCAAGATGGGCGGCGCCCCGGCTGACGCCGAGGGTCAGGGCTTCCAGCCAGTGCCCCATGAGGCTGAACAGGTCGCCGGCGCCGATCTGGCGGTTGGCGGTTTTCAGCACGCGGCCCAGGCGCGCGTCGTCCTCCGGCTCCTGCGCCGGCATGCGCAACAGATCGCGCAGGGATTCTTCGAATGGGTCGTGCATGGAAAACCTCGGTTTCGTGTGCTGCCTTGACGCAGCCACACCGCCACAAGTCACATCAGAGCCAGCGCAGGCGGCGGAAGACCCACCACTGGAAACCGGCGACGCCGACCAGCAGCACGCAGGCGATGATGAAGCCGTGCGGGGCGCTGGAGCCCGGAATACCGCCGACATTGATCCCCAGCAGGCCGGTGATGAAACTCATGGGCAGGAAAAAGCCGGTGATGATACCAAGAATGTACATGGTCTTGTTCATCCGCTCGGTGATGCGCCGGTGCTCGGCCTCCTGGATCAGCGAGATGCGCTCGCGCACCAGCTCCAGCTCCTCGGTGTTGCGGGTCAGGCGGTTGTACAGCTCGTTCCAGTAGTCGGCGTCGTCGGACAGCGTCCAGGACAGCTTGATCCGCATCAGTTGCGCATAGATGTCACGTTGCGGCGCCAGGTAGCGTCGCAGCCCCGCCGAACGGCGACGCAGGGTGCGCAGCTCGGCCTGGTCGGGCACGCTGCGCTCGTCCTCCTCGATGGCCTCCTCCATGTTGTCCAGCTCGTCGGCCAGGCCGCCGATCAGGGTATCGATCCGGTCGGTGAGGTAGTGCGCCAGGCTCAGCACCAGCTCCGAGGCGTTCTTCGGTCCGCGCCCGTTGGCTAGGTCCGCGCGCACGTCGGCCACTGCCTTGAGTGGCCGCAGGCGCAGCGAGATGACCCGCTGGCTCTCGGCGAACACCCGCAGCGAGACCATGTCTTCCGGCGCCGCGCCGGGGTTCAGGTTGACCCCACGGAGGAACACCAGCAGGCGCTCGGCGCCGAGGTCGACCACGCGCGGGCGGGTCGCCTCCTCCAGCAGCAGGTCGCAGGTGAATTCGTTCAGCCCGCTGACTTCGCGCAGCCAGGACTGAGCCTCGGGGACGCCACGGTCCCAGTGCACCCAGAGGCTTTCCTCGGGCTTGAGGTCGATCAGTTGCAGTTCGCTGCGGGCGATCTGCCGGCCGCCGCCGCGACCATCCAGGACGTAGCCATAGATGAGACCGCGCTCGGTACCGCCTTCGTATTGCTGCATGCCGTGTTCCATGAAATGCCGGGCTCGCCCATTGACCCGTGGCGACGCCCGGCGTTCAACTCACTCGGGCATTTTCAGCGCCTGGGGCGAAACGATGATGCCGTTGTTGTCGGCGTAGACGAACTCGCCCGGGCGGAAGGTGATGCCGCCAAAGGTCACGGCCACGTTGAGGTCGCCGATGCCGCGCTTGTCGGTCTTCATCGGGTGGCTGGCCAGGGCCTGGACGCCCAGGTCGGTCTGCGCGATCACGTCGACGTCACGGATGCAGCCGTAGACCACGATGCCTTCCCAGCCGTTCTTCGCCGCCTTTTCGGCCAGCATGTCGCCCAGCAGCGCGCGGCGCAGCGAGCCGCCGCCGTCCACCACCAGGACCTTGCCCTTGCCGTCGAGGTCGACCTGCTCCTTGACCAGCGAGTTGTCCTCGAAGCACTTGATGGTGACGATTTCGCCGCCGAAGGAGTCGCGACCGCCGAAGTTGCTGAACATCGGCTCGACGACCTGAACCAGTTCCGGGTAGGCGTCGCACAGATCAGGGGTGACGTATTGCATGGAAGACTCCTTGGAGTGTCGGGGGAACGGGCGGCGAACCGACACCCCGGCATTGCGCCTGGAGTGACCGGATCGGCGATTGGCGTCACAGTCTAGCGATTGTCGCGCCGCCCGCCTACGCCCACCGCCCTACTCCGCGGCTTGGCACCTGCCAGGCAAGCGCGGCAATTCTCCGTAGGGCGGATAACGCCTACGGCGTTATCCGCCGTTTTCCGGCGCCTCGGTCGGCGGCGGATAACCGCGAACGGTTATCCGCCCTACGCCGACTCACTCACCCCACGCCCCAGCGGCAGCGCCTGGCGCTCCAGCCAGTATTGCACCAGCGGCCAGACCTCGCGCTGCGCGCCCTTGCTGACCAGCATCTCGACGTGCCCGAAATCTTCCGTGAAGCCCTGCCGACGCCCCAGGCAGAGGTATTCGCGCACCTCGCCGCCGAAGCGCTCGAACAGCTTGCGGCAGGCCCACGGCGGGTCCTGCCGGTCGCCCTCGGCGCTGACCGCCAGCAGCGGTGTGCGCACCTCGGCCAGGCCGCCCCACCAGTCGTTGTCGCGCTCGCCGAAGCGGCCGAACAGGCCGTACCAGCGCAGGGCCTCGAGCCCTAGGCCAATGGGCTCGTCCTCGGGGCCGCGACGCAGGCGCGAACCGGAAATCACGCCCATGCGCCGCAGCAGCACGCGACCGCCCCAGGCCACCGGCGGCAATTTCAGCGCCCAGTAGTCGCGGCTGACCTGGCTGCCGAACAGCGCCACGCTGGCCGCCTGCCCCTCCTCCAGGTAGCCGCCGCCGAGGGCCGCCGCCAGGGTGATGCCGCCCAGGGAATGGCCGAGCCAGTGCGGTGCCCGGCCGCTCTGCTCGACGACAAAAGCGGCGATGGCCGGCAGATCGAAACGCGCGTAGGCGGCGACGGTATTGCGCGAGTAGTCCAGGTTGCGCGGCGACAGGCCGTGGCCGCGCATCTCCGGAATCCATACGTCGAAGCCGGCGCGCGCCAGGTACGGCCCCAGGCCGATGCCCTTGGGCGAATACCAGAAACGCCGGTTGGAGAAGCTGCCGTGCAGCAGGATCACCGGCACGCCGCGTTGCTCGCGGTCCGGCAGGCCCAGGCGGGTGAGCGCCAGCTCGACGCTGGGGTCCGGGCTGTTGTTGGGCTTGAGGCGGTAGACGTCCTCGACGAGGTCGCCACGTAGCTCGGCGCTCTGGAGCGCCACGGGGAAGAGTTCGCTGCTGCTGTGCATGTCGTTGCGGAGGCTGGTACGAAAAAGGGCGGGTGCAAGCACCCGCCCTTCGTGGGCCCGGAAACCGGGCCGGTGGACGTCAGGCCTGGCCTTCGGCCAGGAAGAACCAGGTGTCGAGCACCGAGTCGGGGTTCAGCGAGACGCTTTCGATGCCCTGCTCCATCAGCCATTTGGCCAGGTCCGGGTGGTCCGAAGGGCCCTGGCCGCAGATGCCGATGTACTTGCCGGCGCGGTTGCACGCCTGGATGGCGTTGGACAGCAGCTTCTTGACCGCCGGGTTACGCTCGTCGAACAGGTGCGCGACGATGCCGGAGTCGCGATCCAGGCCCAGGGTCAGCTGGGTCAGGTCGTTGGAGCCGATGGAGAAGCCGTCGAAGAACTCGAGGAACTCGTCGGCCAGCAGGGCGTTGGACGGCAGCTCGCACATCATGATGACCTTCAGGCCGTTCTCGCCACGCTTCAGGCCGTTGGTGGCCAGCAGCTCGACGACTTGCGAGGCTTCGCCGAGGGTACGCACGAAGGGCACCATCAGTTCGACGTTGGTCAGGCCCATCTCGTTGCGGACCTTCTTCATCGCCCGGCATTCCAGCTCGAAGCAGTCGCGGAAGGATTCGCTGATGTAGCGCGAGGCGCCGCGGAAGCCGAGCATCGGGTTCTCTTCTTCCGGCTCGTAGAGCTTGCCGCCGATCAGGTTGGCGTATTCGTTGGACTTGAAGTCCGACAGGCGCACGATGACTTTCTTCGGCCAGAAGGCCGCGGCCAGGGTGCTGACGCCTTCGACCAGTTTCTCGACGTAGAAGCCGACCGGGTCGTCGTAACCGGCGATGCGCTTCTCGACGCTGTCCTTGATGTCCGCCGGCAGGCTGGAGAAGTTCAGCAGCGCCTTGGGGTGCACGCCGATCATGCGGTTGATGATGAATTCCAGGCGGGCCAGGCCCACGCCCTCGTTGGGCAGCTGGGCGAAGTCGAAGGCGCGGTCCGGGTTACCGACGTTCATCATGATCTTGAACGGCAGGTCGGGCATGGCGTCGACCGAGTTCTGGCGCACGTCGAAGCCCAGTTCGCCTTCGTAGATCAGGCCGGTGTCGCCTTCGGCGCAGGACACGGTGACCTGCTGGCCGTCCTTCAGCACCGCGGTGGCGTTGCCGCAACCGACCACCGCCGGGATGCCCAGCTCGCGGGCGATGATCGCCGCGTGGCAGGTACGCCCGCCGCGGTTGGTGACGATGGCGCTGGCGCGCTTCATCACCGGCTCCCAGTCCGGGTCGGTCATGTCGGAGACGAGCACGTCGCCCGGCTGCACCTTGTCCATCTCGGAAACGTCGCGGATCACCTTGACCGGGCCGGCGCCGATGCGCTGGCCGATGGCGCGGCCTTCGACCAGGACCTTGCCTTTCTCCTTGAGCAGGTAGCGCTCCATCACGGTGGCGCTGGCGCGGCTCTTCACGGTTTCCGGGCGGGCCTGGACGATGTACAGCTTGCCGTCGTCGCCGTCCTTCGCCCATTCGATGTCCATCGGGCGCTGGTAGTGCTTCTCGATGATCAGCGCCTGCTTGGCCAGCTCGGTGACCTCGGCGTCGGACAGCGCGAAGCGGGCGCGATCGGCCTTCTCCACGTCGACCACCTTGACCGACTTGCCGGCCTTGGCTTCGTCGCCGTAGATCATCTTGATCGCCTTGCTGCCCAGGTTGCGGCGCAGGATCGCCGGGCGGCCGGCTTCCAGGGTGGGCTTGTGCACGTAGAATTCGTCGGGGTTCACCGCGCCCTGCACCACGGTCTCGCCGAGGCCGTAGGCGCCGGTGATGAACACCACGTCACGGAAGCCGGACTCGGTGTCCAGGGTGAACATCACCCCGGCGGTGCCGGTTTCCGAGCGGACCATGCGCTGCACGCCGGCGGACAGCGCGACCAGCTTGTGGTCGAAGCCCTGGTGCACGCGGTAGGCGATGGCGCGGTCGTTGAACAGCGAGGCGAAGACTTCCTTGGCCGCGCGGATCACGTTGTCCACGCCGCGGATGTTCAGGAAGGTCTCCTGCTGGCCGGCGAAGGAGGCGTCCGGCAGGTCCTCGGCGGTGGCGGAGGAACGCACCGCCACGGCCATGTTGTCGTTGCTGCCGGCCATGGCGGCGAAGGCCTGGCGAATCTCGGCGTCGAGGCGGGCGGGGAACTCCGCGTCCATCACCCACTGACGGATCTGCGCGCCGGTCTTGGCCAGGGCGTTGACGTCGTCCACATCGAGGGCGTCCAGGGCGGCGTGAATGCGATCGTTCAGGCCACTCTGCTCGAGGAAGTCACGGTAGGCCTGGGCGGTGGTGGCGAAGCCACCGGGAACGGAAACGCCAGCACCGGCGAGGTTGCTGATCATTTCGCCCAGGGATGCGTTCTTGCCCCCCACATGTTCGACATCGTGGACGCCGAGCTTATCGAGGGAAACTACGTACTCTACCAAGGTGATCTCTCCACTGAATGTTGGAAAAGCTCAAACGGGCCGTCGCGACAGTGCCGCATCCTGGCCGGGATCCGGAAAATGGGTAACAATGCCCCCGGCAGAAGGCCTAGCGAAAACGCGGCCTATCATACTCAGGATTCCTTCCTACATTAAGGCCCGCAGCGCAATGAAACGTACGGCTTTCTTCATTTCCGACGGAACCGGCATTACCGCCGAAACCCTCGGCCAGAGTCTCCTTGCGCAGTTCGAGAACATCAATTTCAACAAACTGACGCGACCGTACATCGATACCGAAGAAAAAGCGCGCGTCATGGTACAGCAAATCAACGCCGCTGCGGAGGCGGACGGGGCCCGCCCGATTATCTTCGACACCATCGTGAACCGTGAGATCCGGGCTGTCCTCGCCCAATCGAACGGTTTCATGATTGACATCTTCTCGACCTTTTTGTCCCCGCTGGAACAGGAATTATCCGCCGATTCGTCCTATTCCGTCGGCAAGTCCCACAGCATCGGCCACAACCCGCACTACATGGAGCGGATCGACGCGGTGAACTTCGCCCTCGACAACGACGACGGCGCGCGCACCCACTACTACGACAAGGCCGACCTGATCCTGGTCGGGGTGTCGCGCTGCGGCAAGACCCCCACCTGCCTGTATATGGCACTGCAATATGGCATTCGTGCGGCGAACTACCCGCTGACCGAGGAGGACATGGAGCGCCTGCTGCTGCCCAACGCGCTGAAACCCTACAAGCACAAGCTGTTCGGCCTGACCATCGACCCCGACCGGCTCACCGCGATCCGCAACGAGCGCAAGCCCAACAGCCGCTACGCCAGCTTCGCCCAGTGCGAGTTCGAGGTGCGCGAAGTGGAGAACCTGTTCCGCCGCGAGAACATCGCCTACATCAATTCCACGCACTTCTCGGTGGAAGAGATCGCCGCGAAGATCATGGTGGAGAAAGGCGTCGAACGCCGCCTGAAATGATCCCGCCCGCCCTGCCCCGGGCGGCGTGACCCAGCGCACAGCACGGCCCCGCGCGGGCCGCCGGCGGCCGCTTCGGTTGTCGTCGCGCGGAAGTCGCGTGCTAGAATTCCGCCCCGCATCCCTCCTGAGGGGCCGCCGCCCCGGCCAAGGATGACTCGCCCGCAGGCCGTGGCGTTCGCCGGATGTCCCCGTTCACTGGCCTACGGCCCCCAGCGCTCAGGACTTATGAGACTCAAGCCCACAGCCCTGCTGCTCCTGCTTTTCCTGGCAGCTTTCGGCGGCCCCGTCGCCGCCGCCGGCAAGCCCGTCTTCGGGCTCATCGAGTACGCCCATGTCGGCCAGCTCGACCACGTGCTCGCGGCCAAGCTCGACACCGGCGCCAAGACCGCCTCCCTCAGCGCCCGCGACATCAAGCGCTTCAAGCGCGACGGGGAAACCTGGGTGCGCTTCTACCTGGCCACCGACAGCGCCGACAGCCAGCCGCTGGAGCGGCCGCTGGCGCGCATCAGCAAGATCAAGCGCCGCCACGGCGATTTCGACCCCGACGAAGACAAGGCCTACACCTCGCGCCCGGTCATCGAGCTGGACGTCTGCCTGGGCAAGCTGCGCCGCACCATCGAAGTGAACCTTACCGACCGCAGCGCCTTCCAATACCCGCTGCTGATCGGCTCCGACGCGCTCAAGCGCTTCGGCGCCCTGGTCGACCCGAGCCTGAAATACGCCGCCGGCCAGCCCGGCTGCCCCGTCGCGAAACCTTCCGAGTAGAGCCCATGCGTTCCATCAACCTGCACCTGAAGATCCTGATCGCCATCCTGGTGGTCCTGGGCGTCTCCATTACCGCCTACCAGATCTTCATCCTCGGAATCCCGATGACCGAGGCGGAAACCGACGACCTGTGGAACATCGACGCCAAGGTCGAGTTCGTCGCCACGCCGAAGACCCCGGTGAAGGTGCAGATGTTCGTGCCGCCGCTGACCCAGGCCTACGTCAGCCTCAACGAGAGCTTCGTCTCTAACAACTACGGGGTGAGCATCAACCGCGCCGACGGCAACCGCAAGGTGACCTGGTCGTCGCGCCGCGCCAACGGCAAGCAGACCCTCTACTACCGCCTGGTGCTGACCAAGCGCTTCAGCGGCGAGCAGCCCAAGGAGAAGGGCCCGATCTTCCGCGACAGCCCGCCCCTGGAAGGCCCCGAGAAGATCGCCGCCGAGGCCCTGATCGCGCCCATCCGCCAGCACTCGGCGGACATCGAGACCTTCGTCAGCGAGACCATCAAGCGCGCCAACAACCTGGCCGACGACAACGTCAAGCTGCTGCTCGCCGGCGACACCAGCCTGGAAAAGCGCTCGTACATCGTCGAAACCCTGCTGGCCCAGGCCCACGTACCGATGGAGCGCGTGCACACCCTGCGCCTGCTGGCCAACCAGGCGCAGAGCCCGGAACTGTGGCTGCGCAGCTACAACGGCAAGGACTGGCTGTACTTCAACCCGGAAACCGGTGAACGCGGCCTGCCCGCCGACCGCCTGATCTGGTGGCTGGGCGACGAGCCGCTGCTCAGCGTCGAGGGCGGCAAGAAGGCGCTGATCAGCTTCAGCCTGAACAACAGCGAGATGAACGCCATCCGCCTGGCCAAGCTGACCAACGAGAACACCGACGCGTCCTTCCTCGACTACTCGCTGTACGGCCTGCCGCTGTCCACCCAACAGACTTTCCAGATCATGATCATGATCCCCTTCGGCGTGCTGGTGATCCTGGTCCTGCGCAACCTGATCGGCCTGCAGACCCTGGGCACCTTCACCCCGGTGCTGATCGCCCTCGCCTTCCGCGAGACCGGCCTGCAATGGGGCATCGGCCTGTTCACGGTGATCACCGCCCTGGGCCTGTCGCTGCGCTCCTACCTGGAACACCTGAAGTTGCAGATGCTGCCGCGCCTGTCGGTGGTGCTGACCTTCGTGGTGGTGATGATCGCGGCGATCAGCCTGCTCAGCCATCGCCTGGGCTTCGAAAGCGGCCTGTCGGTGGCGCTGTTCCCGATGGTGATCCTGACCATGAGCATCGAACGCCTGTCGATCACCTGGGAAGAACGCGGCGCCGGCCACGCCATGAAGGCGGCGGTGGGCACCCTGTTCGCCGCGGCCCTGGCGCACATCCTGATGCGCGTACCGGAGCTGGTGTACTTCGTGTTCACCTTCCCGGCGGTACTGTTCCTGCTGGTGGCCTTCATGCTGGCGATGGGTCGCTACCGCGGCTACCGCCTGACCGAGCTGTTCCGCTTCAAAGCCTTCCTCAAGGACTGAGCCATGTTCGGCCTGATCAAGCGGTGGAAAGCCCTGGAAGCCAAGGGCATCATGGGCATCAACCGGCGCAACGCGGACTTCGTGCTGAAGTACAACAAGCGCCACCTGTACCCGATCGTCGACGACAAGATCATCACCAAGGAGCGGGCCATCGCGGCCGGCATCCACGTGCCGGAGATGTACGGAATCATCTCCACCGAGAAGGAGATCGAGAAGCTCGACTCGATCATCGGCGAGCGCAACGACTTCGTCATCAAGCCGGCCCAGGGCGCCGGCGGCGACGGCATCCTGGTGATCGCCGACCGTTTCGAGGGCAACTTCAAGACGGTGTCGGGGCGCATCATCAGCCGCGAGGAGATCGAGTACCAGCTCTCCAGCATCCTCACCGGCCTCTACTCCCTCGGCGGGCACCGCGACCGCGCGCTGATCGAGTACCGCGTCACCCCCGACCAGATCTTCCGCAGCATCAGCTACGAAGGCGTGCCGGACATCCGCATCATCGTCCTCATGGGCTACCCGGTGATGGCCATGCTGCGCCTGCCGACCCGGCAGTCCAATGGCAAGGCCAACCTGCACCAGGGCGCCATCGGCGTGGGCGTGGACCTGGCCACCGGGGTCACCCTGCGCGGCACCTGGCTGAACCGCAAGATCGCCAAGCACCCGGACACCACCAACGCGGTGGACGGCGTGCAGCTGCCGCACTGGGACGGCTTCATGAAGCTCGCCGCCGGCTGCTACGAGCTGTGCGGCCTGGGCTACATCGGCGTGGACATGGTGCTGGACCAGGACAAGGGCCCGCTGATCCTGGAGCTCAACGCCCGCCCCGGCCTGAACATCCAGATCGCCAACGACTGCGGCCTGACCGGCCGCGCCCAGGCGGTGGAAGCGCGCCTGGCGGAGTTGCAGGCCAAGGGCGTGCAGGAGACGCCGGAAGAGCGCGTGCGCTTCTCCCAGCAGCTGTTCGGCCACGTGCCGGCGCGCGAGATCTGAGCTAGGCCCGGGGGCAATCCGCTGCGCTCGGGCGTTTCCCGGGAAACCCGTAGGGCGCATAACGCCCATGGCGTTATCCGCCGTCCTCGGTGGCCCCAGGATCAACCCAGGCGCCGGCTATGGCCTCGATGTATCGGCGGATAACCGCGAACGGTTATTCGCCCTACGCGCGCCCCGTGCAACTCAGCGCACCACTGCCAGCTCGAACCCGCCCTGCTCGGCGTGCTCGCGCACCTTCATGCCTTCGTCGTTCACCGCCAGGTTCTCCAGCGGGCGCTTGTAGGGCTTGTTGTCCAGGGTCTGCAGGCTGCGGTCCTCATCGGTGGTCAGCAGCAGTACGTAGCGTTCGCCCTGGTTGGCGCGCACCGGCACCGTGCCTTCGATGAAGGCGTAGCGGTACCAGGTTTCCGGGTTGAGTTTGTACACCGCGTCGCTGACCAGGCGCGTCGGGCGCTTGCGCTCGTCGAGGAACAGCAGCGACGGGTAGACCACCTGGTGGTTGGAGAAGCTGCGCACGCGCAGGCCGTAGACCTGTTGCGAGGCCGGCAGCTTCATGGCCACGTAGTAGCTCTTGCCCATCGGGAAGTCGAAGCTCGGCGAGAATTTGTTGAGCTCCTCGTAGCGCGGCTCGTCGGCGTTCAGCTCGGTGAAC
Source organism: Pseudomonas citronellolis (assembly GCF_029335315.1). Taxonomy (GTDB): domain Bacteria; phylum Pseudomonadota; class Gammaproteobacteria; order Pseudomonadales; family Pseudomonadaceae; genus Pseudomonas; species Pseudomonas citronellolis_A. Next base: position 26,200 of record NZ_JARJLT010000106.1, on the reverse strand, counting down.
TCGCCGTCGGCGATCTGCTCGCAGCAGCGCCGCTGCAGGTCCTGGTAGAGGTCGCCGAGGGTCTTGCCGCTGCCCTTGAGCAGCGCGCGCATGGCGTCGGTCTGCTCGCCGCTGCCGTCGAGCCCGGGCAGCGCCTGCGGGCGCTGCTTGAACTGCACCTCGCGGCCTTCGGTGAAGGCGATCTGGCTGCGGCGGATGCCGTCGGCGCGGTCTTCGGCGGTGATCGGCGAGTTGTGCATGCGGCCCTGCTCGTCGACCCAGGTGTAGTACGGGTTGCCGTTCTCGCTGCGGACGAAGCCCTTGTCCTCGTAGGCCTCGGCGTCGATGTACTCGGAGGAGCGGTCGCCGTTGGGCAGCACGTAGTCCTTGCGCCCGCCGGCCACCTGGTTGCCGGCGTAGAAGCTGTTCTGCAGGTTGCCCTGGCCGTCGACCCAGGTGAAGTAGCGGCGCTTGCTCTCCCCCGCTGGAGCTACGCCCGGCCACTGCGCGCCGCCGTCGTCGCGCAGGCGCGCCTGGTCGCTCTGGTCGATGCGCTTGGCGGCCTGGCGCTGCTGCTGGGCGTAGTTGGCGTCGACGAAGGTGTTGTGCACCTGGCCGTTATCGTCGATCCACGACAGGTAGCGCCCGGCGTCGGCCTGGGCGCCCGAGGCGCCGGCGAGGAGGCAGAGGAGCAGGTAGCGGGTGCGCGGCATCCGTGCGGTCCTCAGAAGGTGGTGTTGTAGGTCAGGGCGAAGATATAGGCCTTCACCGTCGTGTGCACGTCCATTCCCGCATAGGGGTTGTAGACCAGGTTGTCGATCCCGGTACAGGTCAGGTTGCAGCTTTCCCCGGCCTTGATGCTCTGCTTGGAGACGAAGTAGTTGAAGCCCAGGTCGATGTTGGTGTCCTTGTCCCAGCGGTAGCCCAGGCCGAGGCCGTAGAGGTTGGCGTCGCCGATCGGCACCAGGGCGTCGGCCTTGCTCTTGGGGATCGCCGAGGGCCGGTACTCGTAGCCGGCGCGCAGTTGCAGGCGGTCGGTCATGTCGTACTGCACGCCCATGGCGTAGCTCCAGGTATCGCGGTAGCCGCGATCGAGGATGATGCTGTGGTCGGTGGCGCCGTTGGGCGCGAAGTTCTTGGCGATGCGCAGCAGGTCGAGTTCCTTGTCGAACTCGATCTCCAGGTTGTTCCAGTCGCTGTAGCCGCTCCACTTCAGGTCGAAGTTGAACTGCCAGTCCTGGAACGGGCGCAGCTTGATGCCGGTGGAGAAGTTGTCCGGGTTGGTCATCTTCAGGGTGGCCACGCCGTGTTCCTCGTCGACGTTGCCGTTGGGGAACAGCGGGCTGAGGAAGGCGCCGAACACCGAGTTCTGCAGGCCCGACCAGAAGCCCTGCCAGTCCTTGGTGTAGTCGACCCGGTACTTGCCCTTGAGCTTCATCCGCGACTCGCTCTGGTACACCGCGCCCCAGGCGAACCAGTCGTTGGGCTCCCAGAGCACGCCCAGGTTGTAGCTCGGCGAGAGGCTCTGCTGCATGTCCAGCTTGAGGTTGGCCAGGGTGTCGTAGGGGCCGATGCGGCCGCCGCAGACGTTGAACACCAGCTCGACGATTTCCTGCGCGCCGGGCACGCAGGTGGTGTCGTGCAGGGTCTGCAGCAGGCCGGTGAGCAGGCCCGGGTTGCGGAAGTCGGTGTCCAGCGCCATGGCCTGGTGGGAGAAACCGATGGACAGGCCGAAGGACAGGCTGTCGTTCATCTGGTAGCCCACCGAGGGCGAGAAATAAGTCAGCCGCTGCAGCGATACGCGACGCCCGTCATAGCGTGCCGGGTCGCTGTCCGAGTCCCGCGAGTAGCCCAGCGCCTGCGGGGTGTAGACGTTGGTGGCGAAGGTGAACTTCGAGCCCGGCGGGTTGATCGACAGGCCCGCCAGGGGCGCCACCAGCATGGGTACGTCGGTCATGCCGCCGAGGCCCGGCAGGTACATGGTCGGCGTCATGGTGCGGCTGTGCGAGTTGGCCACCGGGTCGCCGGTGACGCCGAAGTTGGCGTCGCCGTAGTTCGCCGGCGCGTGGAAGCCGGCGCGGATGTCCATCACCCCGCTGACCAGCTTCACCGTGGTCTGCCGGCCCTTGAGCTTGGTCAGGGCGGCCGGGTTGTAGTGCACCGCGTCGATGCCGGTGGAATCGGCGGTCACCGCGTTGCCGAGGGCCATCGCCTTGGGGTTGCCGATGGTGATGTCGTTGGCCAGTTGCGCCTGGGCCGGCAGAATCCAGCCAAGCCCCGCCCCTGCCATCGCCAGCAAGAGTGGCGAAATGCGCTTCGTCATGGGAACTCCGCTCGCCGCTTACTCGGGTTTCAGGCCCTTGATGTCCAGGGGCAGGGAAACCCCCAGGAGGATGTCCGGCGAGTCCTCGGTCAGACCGAAACCGGCGTTCACGTTGACGATGTAGTCCGGCGACGTGCGCAGGCCAAGGGAGAAGTTCATCACCGCGCTGGTCTGCTCGGGCGCCTCCACCGTGCCAGTGTCGAAGTGGTAGTGGCTCTTCATCTGGTAGGCCATCTGGTAGGAGGTGGCCAGGGAGACGTCGTAGGACAGCGCGTAGGCCATGCCCATGGCGAAGTTCAGGGTGTCGCCCGGGTTGACCTTGTTCAGCTCCTGGCCGTACTGGTTCTGGTGGATGCTGTCCACCTTCATGTTGTAGGTGTACCCGAGGGAGCCGTAGAGCACGACCGGATCGATCACGTAGGACATGTTGGCGCCCACGCCGAGGCTGTAGTAGCCGTTGCCGGTGGACACGTCCTTGTTCGGGTTCATATCGTAGGGGCTGTCGCCGGTGGGCAGGCCGAGGGTGGCGTAGAGGGTGGTGACCGGCCGTCCGCGCATCGCGGCCCAGGGTTGCCAGCGCAGGGTCGCGGAGATGTCGCCGAGGCTGTAGGCGTGGATGTCGCGCTCGGTGTCGTACTTGGCCACGAACGGCAGGCGCAGGCTGAAGGTCAGGTTGTCCCAGACGCCGTAGTCGAAGGTGAAGGAGTTGGTGAAGGTATGCTGCGCCTCGCTGGTCGCCAGCACGCTGTAGACGTTGTTGCCGGTCTTCACCTGCTCGATGCGCGTGTCGCGCATCATCGAGTAGTCCATCCCGTAGGTCAGGGTGCGCTCACCCTTCTTGAGCAGGGTGTAGCTTTTCTCGGCCGCCTGGAACACCTGCTCCAGCGCCTTGGCGCTGTCGGCGTCGTCGGACTTCTTGGCCAGCGCGTCGCGCGCCTGGTCGACCGAGTCTTCCTCGGCGAAGGTGGCGCCGGAAGCCAGCAAGGCCAGTATGGCGGCGCACGCATACCCCCTGAATCTCATGATGCAATCCCCTGGTCTTGTTCTTATGGAAGGATGAAATCGCCAGTCACTTGTTGCGGATGAACTGCACGTCGCCTTTCGACGCGGCCTCGATCATCTGGTTGCTGTTGAATTTGTTCATCTCCGGGAATTCCCGGAACGCCAGCAGGCTCACGGTGCGGTCATCCACCAGGCGCAGGTCGTGCTCCTGCAGGGCCAGGGCGTTCTTCGGCTCCTGGCCGCTCGGATAGATGACGAAAAGCACGTTCTTGTCCCAGATGGCCTCGAAACGCGCGCGGGTGAAACTGATGTTGCCCAGGGCAGGATCGGCAACGAAGACGTGCTCGTTGTACACGTCGCGAACCACCACGAAATGCTTGAAGCCGCCGTAGTGGATGGGGACCAGGGCCGGATTCTCCAGCGAGTCCAGGTCGGAAAACTCGGCGCGGAAACCGCCGCTCTTGTAGCCCAGCGCGGCCACGTAGCGCTTCATGTCCAGCAGCGAGAAGCCGCGGCGCTCGACGATCTTGTCGGCCTCGCCGTACTTCAGCAGGCCTTCCATGACCTGGCGCTCCTGCAGGTTGCGTCCCAGGTAGTAGTCCAGCAGGGTGGTCAGCGCCGCCGAGCCGCAGCTGTAGTCGTAGGCCTGGCGGATGACGTTGCGGAACTGCACCTGGCTCATGGGTTCGAGCTCGACCGACTCGCGGAAGGGGCCGTTGGGCGTGAGCTGCTGCGTGAGGTTCACCGTGCCCTGGGGTTGTGGTTTGGTATCCACCGCCTGGGTGAATCCGAACAGACCGAGCAGGCTTCCCAGCAGTATCTCGAACATCCCACCTCCTCTCCTTCGAATCAGGGAATGACCTTGCCGGCGGGCGCCGGCAAGGTCGGGTACCGCTACAGCGCCGGGATCAGTGGCCCCAGACCTTGATGGTGGTGCCGCTGAGGGCGATGTTCTCGACCGACAGCGAACCGAGGCTGGCGCCGTTGTAGGTGCCCGCGGTGCTGGTGCCGTCGCCGACGCGGATGGCGCCGACGGCCAGGGTGCCGGAGGTGGACGGCATGGTGATCTGCAGCTGCTGGGTGGGCTTGGTGTTCACGGTGCCGGTCACCACGTCGACTTTCAGCGGGTTGTCGTCGCTGATCACCAGGTTGGTGAAGGTCACTTTCTCCAGGGCCAGGGCGCCGCCGCCGGTATCGGTGTCCTTGTACACGACGCCGCCGACGCTGCCGCCGAAGGTACCGGAAATGCTGATCCCATCTTGACCGGTCACGCCAGCCAGGGCGGAGTCGTCCATGGATTTCAGGTCGGCATGAGCCAGGAACGGAGCGGCCAGAACTGCACTTGCAAGAACCAGTTGCTTGATTTTTTTCATTGTTGTTTCTCTCCAGTGTTCAGATGGGATTGCCCCAGGGCACTGCAGGAGGCGTCCTGCCCCGCTGCAGGTTGGCCGGCCAAGCCGACCCTCCAGACCCGCGACGTCTTCCCTAGGTGTCGCGGGCATGGATTCGTGAAGCACGTGGCTTCGCGTCCTGGTTTCAAGCTACTGGGCAACCCCCCACCTGCCAGCCCATCCAACGGATGGAGCCGGAATTCCCTTTCGGATCACGCCTCACTCAACAATCCCAGGCTCTTCCCCTTGAGAACCGCCTGCGTCCTACTGCGCACCCCTAACTTGGCGAACAGGTTGTGCAGGTGCCACTTGATGGTGGCCTCGGACAGGTGCACCGCCTGGGCGATGTCGCGGTTCGACAAGCCCGCCGCGACCAGCCGCAGGATTTCTCGCTCGCGGTGGCTAACATCCTGATTTTCCTCGAAACCCGCCGGGTCGACGGAGAGCCGGCGGCACTGCTCGCGCAGCAGCTCGGCGACGCCCTGCCAGGCTTGCGCGCGCTTCGGCTCGGCCTCGCGCCAGGCGTCCCAGAACGGCAGCAGCCAGATGGCGTCGTCCTGGAACAGTCGGCGATAGCCCAGGTTCCAGGCCTCCTCCAGGGTGGGCGCGAACAGGGCGAAGGCCTTTTCGCTGTTACCTTTCTGCCAATACGCAACAGAAAGTAACAAGGCCAGGCGCAACCGCCGGTCGCGCTGGAACGGCGAGGTGTTCGCCGCAAGCGCCACTTCCAGGCGCTGCTGGGCGCGCTCGGCGCGACGCTCGGACAGCGCCACCCGCGCTTCGGCCAGGGCCAGGGCGGCCTGGGCATCGGCATAGCGCTCGGTCGAGAGCCCGGAGAGGTGCCGTCCCAGTTGCAGGCAGACACGCTCGGCCTCGTTGGGCCGGCGCAGCCACAGCAGCAGCTGGACCTTGCAGCCCATCGCCAGTGCGTAGACCCGTTCGTAGCCGGGCGACTGCTGGCCGCCCAGCCATTCGTCGAGCTGGGCCAGGCCCTGCTCCGCCTCGCCGGCGAAGAAGCGCGCCTTGGCCATCACCAACTGGCCGCGGCTGATCAGCTCGACCGGCGTGGCGACGTCGCGCCAGGTGGTGGCCAGCGGCAGCTCGGCGAGAATCGCCGCGTGGCGATCCTGCTCGTAGAGGATGTCGGCGTAGGCCAGGGCCAGCGGCCCGCCCACCCGGCTGCGCCGGCCGAAGACCCGCTCGACGCGGCTGCGCGCGCCCTCGGCGATGGTCCGGCCGCGCTCCAGCTCGCCGCTTTCCTTGCAGATCAGCGCCTCGATCATGCTCGCCACCACCTGCAGGTACTCGCTGTCGGCCATGCGCAGGCATTCGCGGGCCACGGCGATGGCGCCGGCGGCCTCAGCGTAGTCGCCGAGCAGCGCGTGGGCGGCGGCGAGGATGCAGGCCAGGCTGGCGCGGAACACCGGCTGGTTGGCCGGCACCAGCGCCAGCCACTGGCGCGACACCTTGAGGCTGGCCTCCAGCTTGTCCTGGTACAGCAGCACCAGGGCCTTGAGCACCTGGGCCACGGCGAGCAGTTCGGCCAAACCGAAGTTGCGCGCCTTGCCCTGCCCCATCAGCAACCGCGCGCTGAGCTCCTCGATCAACGCTTCGGCCTCGGCGAACTTCTGCTCGAAGGCCAGCTGCCAGGCGTAGAAGATCTGGAACACCGGGTGCTCGCGGATCACCTCGGCGGGTATCCCGCCGAGCATGCCGAGGATGCTGTACACCCGGTTGCCGGCGATCAGCCGCGCACCCTGGCGTTCCAGCAGGTCGGCGGCGAAGGCGTAGTCGCGGGCGCGCAACGCGTAGCGCACGGCGCGGTCGGCCATGTCGCGGCTCTCGCACCAGCGCGCCGCGGCGTTGAGCAGCGGCGTGGGGTCGGCGCTGCGCGCCAGGCGGCCCTTGAGGAAGTCGGCGAACAGGTGATGGTAGCGGAACCACACGCGCTGGTCGTCGAGGGGAATGATGAACAGCTGCTCGTTCTGCAGGCGCATCAGCATGTCCAGGCCGTCGCGGCGCCCGGTCAGGGCGTTGCACAGCTCGGCGCAGAACTCGTCGAGCACCGAGGTCTGGTCGAGGAACTGCTGCAGCGCCGGCGGCAGGCTGGCCAGCACGTCTTCGGCGAGGTAATCGGCGATGTCCCGCTCGGTGCCGGACAGGCCGCGGAGGAAACCGGCGCGGTCGCTGTGCCGGGCCAGCGCCAGGGCGGCCAGGTGCAACGCGGTGATCCAGCCTTCGGTGCGCTTGTACAGCAGGCCCAGCTCGGCGTCGTCGAGCTGCAGGCCCTTGAGTTCCAGCAGGTAGGTGTCGGCCTCTTCGCGGGTCAGGCGCAGGTCGGCGCCGTTGAGGCAGAAGGCCCAGGGCGCCAGGGCCGGTTCGTCGACCAGGAAACGCGGGCGGTAGCGCGTACTGGTGACCAGGCGGACGTTGTCCGGCAGGTGTTCGATCAGGTAGCGCGCGCCGGGTTGCAGGGCCGGGTGGCGGATCTGGTGGAAGTCGTCGAGGAACAGGTAGAGCGGGCCGTCGATACGCTTGAGGTCGGCGAGGAAAGCGTCGAGCAGGCCTTCCAGCGGCAGGGTCATGTCCGACTGCAGCAGGTTCGCGGTATTCGCGCCGAAGCCCTCGACCACGCTGCGGATGCTCTCCAGCAGGTACTGCAGCAGGCGCTGCGGCTCGCTGTCGCCCTCGTCGCAGGACAGCCAGGCGACCTGCGCGCCGGCCTCCAGCAGGCGCTGGCGGAACAGGCTGAGCACCGTGCTCTTGCCGAAGCCGGCCGGCGCGCTGAGGATCAGCGCGCGCTGTTGGCGGGCGGCGTACAGCCGGTCGATCAAGGCCTGCCGGGGCAGCAGCGGCGCGCCGTCGGCGCGCGGCGGGAACAGCTTGGTGCGCAGCAGCGGCAAGGGCGGCTGCTGGGTATTGAGTGTGGTCATGTCAGAGCAGGCTCAGCTCGCGGGCGCGGCGAATCGCTTGGGTCCGATTGCGCACCTTGAGCTTCTCGTAGATGTTGTGCAGGTGCCATTTGACGGTGCCCAGGGCCAGCGACAGCTGCTGGCCGATCTCCTCGTTGGAGAGCCCCTGGGCCGCCAGGCACACCACTTCCCGCTCGCGGTCGGTCAGGCCTTCCTCGAGCACGTCCTGTGCTTTGCGTGTTTCCTGCCCCGGCCACAGGCCCAGCAGGCTGCGGATGAACGCCTGCAGCGCCGGCTGCCGCTCGGTGGCTTCGAGTTGCTGGAGGAGCAGGCGGATACCCTCGCCTTCCTCGATGAACACACTGCGCACCGCTTCCCGCTCGGCGCCCACCAGGCACTGGCCGAGCAGGCTGTTGGCGCGTTCCTGGTAACCCAGGCGCTGGTAGCTGAGCGCCGCCAGCAGGTCCAGGCGCAAGCGTTGCAGGCCGTGCCAGCCGTTCTGCAACAGGCCGCGCAGCTGGGTGATCTCGTGCAGCGCCTCGCTGAAATGCCCGCGCGCCTGCAACAGGCGCACGCGGCTCAGGCCGCGCACCCAGAGCACCGGGTTGAACGGGCCCTGGCGGTAGGAGGCGGCGAGTTTCTGCCAGTCGACGCCATTCAGGCGCTGCTCGGCGCGCTTGCAGCGATCGGCCGCCGGCTCCTGGAGGATCAGGTTGATCTCCTCGCCCAGGGCCATGGCGAAGATGCGCCAGGAATGGTTGCGTGAGGCCAGGCTCTGCATCAGGCCGAGGGTGGCCAGGGCTTCCTTGCTGCGCCCCTGCAGACGCTGCACCCGCGCCAGGCACTGCATGCCCTGAGCGTAGAGGTCGATGGGGTTGACCACGTCGACCCGCCCCAACGCCCAGCGCAGGCGCTCTTCCAGGCCGTCGAGGTCCATCCGGTAGTAGGCCGTCAGGCTCTCGGTGATGGCCGGCAGCGCCAGGGCCTGGGAGCGCCGGTCGAACAGCGGCACGGCCTGTTGCTTGACCCGCTCCACCAGCAGTTGCGCCTGCTTCACCTGGCCCTGCTCGAGGGCCAGCATCACTTCGATGGTCGCCAGCTGCATGTGCAGGTAGCGGCCGTCGAGGAAATGGTTGCGCTGCTGCGCCAGCCCCATCAGGCGGCGCGCCTGCTCGGCCTGGCCGTGCATGACCTGGGCGAAGGCGGCGATCAGGAGGATGGCGCCCTCGAGGAACGCCGAGTTCTGCCCCAGTTGGCTTTCCACCCGCCGGGCCAGGGCGATGCACTGTTCGAGGTCGTCCTTCTGCAACGCCAGCACCGCCTTGACCGCCAGCGCCGAGAGGTACTGATCGCCCATCGGCGCCTGCGGCTTGCCGTCGCTCCAGCGCGCCAGCAGTTCGTCTAGCAGGCGGTTGGCCTCCGGCAGGCTCAGCTCGCTGGCGCGGGTCCAGACGTCGCTGAGCACCAGGATCGGGAAGCGCGCGGCGATGTCGTCGGGCACCTGGCGGCGCCAGCGCGAGATCAGGTAGAGCTGGCCGCTGTTGATCAGTTCCAGGCCGTAGCCGTCGACCAGCGCGGCGAGCATCTCCGGGTCCTCGGCGAGGCAGGCGTGCTCGATGGCCAGGGTCGGCATGTGGTGGTTGGTGAACCACAGGCTGGCATTGAAATGCAGTTGCTTGAAGCGCTCCGGCTCGCGCTCGCGCAGGTACGCGCGAAGGAAGTCGGCGAACAGCTGGTGGAAGCGATACCAGTGGCGCTCGCGGTCCAGCGGCATGAGGAACAGCTGCAGGCTGTCCAGGCGTTCCAGCAGAGCCTGGCCGTCCTGGCGGCCGGTCAGGGCGTTGGCCAGCTCGCCGTTGAAGCGGCTGGCGACGCTCAGGGTCAGCAGGCTCTGGCGGGTTTCCTCGGGCAGGCGGCCGAAGACGCTGCGCAACAGGTACTCGCCCACCGCCGCCTGGTCGCCGCGCAGCGCGTCGAGATCGTGCGCGGCGCCGGCCGGTTGCTGGCGCAGCCACAGGCCGAGCAGGCGCACGCCCATGACCCAGCCCTCGGTCTGCGCGTGCATGGCGCGCAGGCAGGCATCGTCGATCTGCACGCCGTCGCCGGCGAGGTAGTCGCGCGTCTGTTCTTCGGTCAGCCGCAGCTCCTCCACGCCGACTTCCAGCAACAGGCCCTTGGCCCGCCAGGTGGCGAGGTTCAGCGGCGGCTGCGAGCGGCTGCCGATGGCCAGGGTCAGGCCCGGCGGCGCGTACTGCACCAGGCGGTTGAGACCGGCGAAAAGGTCGGGGTGGGTGATCCGGTCGAGATCGTCCAGCACCAGCAGCAACGGGACGTCGCGCTGCGCCAGGTCCATCAGCAGGCTTTCCATCACCGCCACGGCGGGCACCCGCAGGGTATTGCGCAGGTAGCCCGCGGCGTCTTCGCCGACGCCCGGCAGGACAGCGCCCAGCGCCTCGATGAGCTTGCCCAGGAAACGCCCGGGGTCGTCGTCTGCGCCGTCCAGGCCAACCCAGACCACGCTCTGCCCCTGCTCCTCGCGCTGCCCGGCGAGCACGCTCAGGGCGGCGCTCTTGCCGAAGCCGGCGGGGGCGCAGAACAACAGGACGCGGTGTTGGCTGGAACGCTCCAGGATGGACTGGAGCTGGGGACGATATTGGTATTCGGCAGGCACCCGTGGGGGTGTCGATCTGTGACGCAGAAGGCTGCCGGCTGCGGTTTTGAACACTACGTCCACGGCCTCTATCCCTGTTTCATTATCGTTGTGGTACGGAGCATGGCTTCCGCGGGATAATCCAATTCTTATCAGAATGCTTTTCCTACGTAAACTGAGGAAATGGCTCTAGGATCGCCCATTCAGAGCATTCTCAATCTCGCTCTCAGCCTAGCCCAGGGTTTCCGTTCCCACCCATGTCCCGCTATCTCGTACATCCGCTTCCTTACCGGGAAGACCCGACCGCGTGGTTCGCCCGCGTCGGCCAGGCGCCCGGCGCGGTGCTCCTCGATGCCGGCAGGCCCGGCGCCAACCGTGGACGCTATGACCTTCTGAGCGCCTGGCCATTGGCAGAACTGGCGCCGGCCGCCGACGAATCGGCCAAGGATTTCTTCGCCCGCCTGCGCGCGGCGTTGCAGGGCCTCGGCCATGCCGACGACGCCGACGCACCCGATCTGCCATTCGTCGGCGGAATGATCGGTTATCTGAGTTATGACTTCGGCCGGCGCATCGAACAGTTGCCGAGCCACAGCCGCGACGACCTCGAGCTGCCGGATGCGCGGGTCGGGCTGTATGTCTGGGCGCTGGTCAGCGATCACCAGGCGCGCAGCAGCCAGCTGGTGTTCCACCCCGCCCTCGCCGAGGCCGAGCGCGAGCGTCTGCTCGCGCTGTTCGACGAGGACGTCGCCGCGCCCGCGCCGCCGCCCTTCCGCCTGCTGACCGACTTTCGCCCCGACCTGAGCCGCGAGCAGTACCGCCAGGCGCTGGAGCGCGTGCAGGGCTACATCCTCGCCGGCGACTGCTACCAGGTGAACTACACCCAGCGCTTCCGCGCGCCCTGCAGCGGCGCGCCCTGGCAGGCCTACCTGGCCCTGCGCCAGGCCTGCCCGACGCCCTTCGCCGGCTACCTGGGGCTGGACGATGGCGCCATCCTCAGCCTGTCGCCGGAGCGTTTCATCCAGCTGCACCGCCGCCAGGTGGAGACCCGCCCGATCAAGGGCACCCGCCCGCGCGGACGCACCCCGGCGGAGGACGCCGCGAACGCCGAGGCGCTGCTCGGCAGCCCCAAGGACCGCGCCGAGAACCTGATGATCGTCGACCTGTTGCGCAACGATCTCGGGCGCAGCTGCAAGCCCGGCACGGTGCGGGTGCCGGAGCTGTTCGCGCTGGAGAGCTACCCCAACGTGCACCACCTGGTCAGCAGCGTGACCGGCGAGCTGGCGCCCGGCAAGGACGCCCTCGACCTGCTGCTGGGCAGCTTCCCCGGCGGCTCCATCACCGGCGCGCCGAAGATCCGCGCCATGCAGATCATCGATGAGCTGGAGCCGACCCGCCGCGGCATCTACTGCGGCAGCCTGTTCTATCTGGACGTGCGCGGCGAGCTGGATAGCTCCATCACCATCCGCACCCTGCTGGTGAAGGACGGCCAGGCCAGTTGCTGGGGCGGTGGCGGCATCGTCGCCGACTCGGACTGGGAAGCGGAGTACGAAGAGTCGCTGACCAAGGTCGACGTGCTGCTGCGCACCCTGGAGCGCCTGGGCGAACCCTAGGGCGATTCCGCGCGATGCCCTGGAGCGTTTCTACAGCCCCTTGGGACACACCAAAGAAAAAGGCCCGCAGATGCGGGCCTTTTGCGTGCGCAGCCGGTGTTACAGGCCGAGCGAGCGGTTGGACGCCTTGAGGAATTCCTTCTTCAGGTCCTCGTAGGTGTGCACCGCCGGGAATTGCGGGAACTCGCGGATCACGTTTTCCGGCGCATGGAACAGGATGCCGGCGTGGGCTTCGCTGAGCATGGTGGTGTCGTTGTACGAGTCGCCGGCGGCGATCACGCGGTAGTACAGGCTCTTGAAGGCGATCACCGACTGGCGCTTGGGGTCTTTCTGACGCAGCTGGTAGCCGACCACGCGATCGGTCTCGTCGGTGATCAGCTTGTGGCACAGCAGGGTCGGGAAGCCCAGCTGGCGCATCAGCGGCTGGGAGAACTCGTAGAAGGTGTCGGAGAGGATCACCACCTGGAAGCGCTCGCGCAGCCAGTCGACGAACTCCACCGCGCCGTCCAGCGGCTTCAGGGTGGCGATCACTTCCTGGATATCGGCGAGCTTCAGGCCGTGCTCGTCGAGGATGCGCAGGCGCTGCTGCATCAGCACGTCGTAGTCGGGGATATCGCGGGTAGTCGCCTTCAGCGCTTCGATACCGGTTTTTTCAGCGAAGGCGATCCAGATTTCCGGAACCAGAACCCCTTCCAGGTCGAGACAGGCGATTTCCACGAACGTTTTCCCCGCAGGTTTGACAGAAGGCGGCACTCTAGCGGCTCCCTCGGGCCGGCGCAACGCGGCGCTTATACCCGAAGCAGGCAGTCGACCTTCCTGTTGGTTATTTAGGGGCATATCCCTGCCTTTGATAATATCGGCGGTCTTATAGCGCACCGCGCAAGTACAAGTGGAAACCGCCTGATGAGCCAGCCGTTCGACGTCGCCGAAATCGCCGCGACCTATGCCAGCAAGTCCCCCCAGGACATCCTCAAGTTCGCCTTCGAGCATTTCGGCGACGATCTGTGGATTTCCTTCAGCGGCGCCGAAGACGTGGTGCTGCTGGACATGGCCTGGAAGATCAACAAGAACGTCAAGGTGTTCAGCCTGGACACCGGGCGCCTGCACCCGGAGACCTACCTCTTCATCGAGCAGGTGCGCGAGCACTACGGCATCGCCATCGAGGTGATGACCCCGGACCCGCGCCTGCTGGAGCCGTTCGTCAAGGAAAAGGGCCTGTTCAGCTTCTACAAGGACGGCCACGGCGAATGCTGCGGCATCCGCAAGATCGAACCGCTCAAGCGCAAGCTGTCCACCGTCAGCGCCTGGGCCACCGGCCAGCGCAAGGACCAGAGCCCCGGCACCCGCAGCCAGGTGGCGGTGGTCGAGCTGGATGGCGCCTTCTCCACCCCGGAAAAGCCGCTGTACAAGTTCAACCCGCTGGCCGGCATGAGCAGCGAGGAAGTCTGGGCCTACATCCGCATGCTGGAGATTCCCTACAACAGCCTGCACGAGCGCGGCTTCATCAGCATCGGCTGCGAGCCCTGCACCCGCCCGGTGCTGCCCAACCAGCACGAGCGCGAAGGCCGCTGGTGGTGGGAGGAAGCCACCCAGAAGGAATGCGGCCTGCACGCCGGCAACCTGATCAGCAAGGCCTGAGCCCCGCGCCGGCGGCCTTCCCCGCCGGCGCCCGAGGCCACAAGGGAGAGGGAGGCGATATCGATGCGCATCACCATGGTCAAGAAGGTTCTCGCCGACGGCGAGGACTGCGGCAAGTGCAAGGATGTGCAGCAGCGCCTGGAGAAAGGCGGCTACCTGCCGCGCATCGACCGCGTGCTGGTCGCCGACGAGCGCAATCCCGGTGGCGCCGGCTGGATGGTCGCCGCGCAATACGGCGTGGACAGCGCGCCCTTCTTCATCGTGCGCCACGACGACGGCCACGAGCAGGTCTTCACCGTCTTCATGAGTTTCCTCCACGAAATCCTCGAAGGCCGCGGCCCGGCTCCGCAGGACTCGCCGGAAGCGCTGGCCGAACTGGCCCGGCGCAACGACCTCGACCGCCTCTGAAAAACGCCCGCGACACTTTTTTCACGGCGGGTTAATGCGGCCTTCATCCGCTGGCGCCTAGATTCCGCTCATCCTGCGCAGCGCGCCCAGCGAAACCGATCATGTCAAACACCCTCCCCTCGTCGTCCGGCCTCAGCCTGCTGGAAAGCCTCAACCGCGAGCTGTTCCTCGCCATCAACGCCGTGCCCGATACCCCGACCTGGCTGCTCGACGCCGCCCGCTTCATCGCCAGCGTGCCGCTGTTCCTGTTGCCGCTGGCGCTGCTCGGCCTGTGGTGCTGGGGCGACTGCCGCCTGCGCGGGGCCCTGCTGCGGGCGCTGGCGGTGACATTGCTGGCGCTGCTGCTGAGCCAGGCGATCGGCCTGCTGTGGCCGCATCCACGGCCCTTCGCCATCGGCCTGGGCCACGCCTGGACCGCGCACGCCGCCAACGCGTCCTTCCCCAGCGACCACCTGACCCTGTTCGCCGGCGTGGCCCTGAGCCTGCTGTTCGACGAGGCCTACCTGATCGGCGCGCTGCTCGGCCTGGGCGGCCTGGCGGTGGGGTATGCGCGGGTCTACCTGGGCATCCATTTCCCGCTGGACATGCTCGGCGCCCTGGCCGTGGCGGCGGTGAGCAACAGCCTGGTCTGGCTGCTCTGGCAGCGCCTGGGCGACGCCCTCACCGCGCTGGCCGAAGGCCTGTATCGACGCTGGCTGGCGCCTGCGATCAGCCGCGGCTGGCTGCGCTACTGACCGGCGAAACGAAAACGCCCGGCACAGGCCGGGCGTTTCCTTTGCGCAGGGGAATCAGTAGATCGGCAGCTCGATGCCGTCGAACAGCTCGTCCAGCTCGGCCTTGTTGTGGCACTGCACGGCCTTGGCCAGCAGCTCGCGGGTCAGGTGCGGGGCGAACTTCTCGATGAAGTCGCACATGAAGCCACGCAGGAAGGTGCCGCGGCGGAAGCCGATCTTGGTGACGCTGGACTCGAACAGGTGGCTGGCGTCGAGCATCACCAGGTCGCTGTCGAGCTTCGGGTCGACCGCCATGTGCGCCACGATGCCGACGCCCAGGCCCAGGCGCACGTAGGTCTTGATCACGTCGGCGTCGGCCGCGGTGAACACCACCTTGGGCACCAGGCCGCGCTGGTTGAAGGCTTCGTCGAGCTTGGAACGGCCGGTGAAACCGAACACGTAGGTGACGATCGGCTGCTCGGCGAGCAGCTCCAGGGTCAGCTTCGGCACCTTGGTCAGCGGGTGGCCCTGGGGCACGATGACGCAACGGTTCCAGCGGTAGCAGGGCATCATGATCAGGTCGCCGAACAGCTCCAGCGCCTCGGTGGCGATGGCGAAGTCGACGGTGCCGTCGGCGGCCATCTCGGCGATCTGCATCGGCGTGCCCTGGTGCATGTGCAGCGACACGTCCGGGTACTGCTTGATGAAGCCGCTGATCACCCCCGGCAGTGCGTAGCGCGCCTGGGTGTGGGTGGTGGCGATGGACAGGGTGCCCTTCTTCTCGTTGGAGAATTCCTGGGCGATCTGCTTGATGCTCTCGACCTTGCGCAGGATCTCGCCGGCGGTGTTGATGATGCGCTCGCCGGCCGGGGTGACCCGGGTCAGGTGCTTGCCGCTGCGCGCGAAGACCTCCACCCCCAGCTCGTCCTCCAGCAGGCGGATCTGCTTGCTGATGCCGGGCTGCGAGGTGTACAGGCTTTGCGCAGTGGCGGAAACGTTCAGGTCGTGGTGCGCGACTTCCCAGATATAGCGCAATTGCTGAAGCTTCATGGAGATTCCTCGAAATGGATGCCGCGGCCCGCGACCCGGGCTCTGCTTTTATAACCATATTAATGGTTTGAGGAATAAAGTTAGACGTTTTTTTTGAGCTTGCCTACAGCGCCCCCTCAAGCGCCCCTCGCGAAACCCTCGACCGCTGCCCATGGCGCGGGCTAGAGCCTCCGGCCGTTCGTCGCGCGGCGCGCTCAGGAACGGTGTTGCAGCATGGGCACCAGGTATACCGGCACCTCGGCCAGTTGCACCACCCGCGCGGCGGTTCGCCCCAGCGGGGTGTTCATGCCCTCGCCGTGGCTATGGCTGCCGGCCACGATCAGGTCCACCCCCAGGCGCCGCGCCTCGTCGAGGATCACCTGCGGCGGGTCGCCCTGCAGCACGCGCACCGAGCGGATCGTCTCGGCCTCCTCGTGCAGCTCGCCGAGCTCGTCGCGGAAGCCTTCCATCACCCGCCGCTCGATATTGTCCATCACCGTCTTCAGGCCGCTGGCGCGCAGCTCGGTGAGGGTGTCGCTCTCCAGGTAGGTCTGCAGTACCGAGTCGGCGAACAGCCCGAGCGGCTCCACGGCGTGCACCACATGGATCTCGGCGCCGTAGGCGCGAGCCATGGAGAGTGCGTGCTGGAGGACATATGGGGCGTAGAGACCGAGGTCGGTGGCGTAGAGAATCGATCGGATCATGCGGCCTCCTACTGCCTGGTCGGCGGGCCTATCAGCAGCGTAGCAGCAAGCCTGGCGGGCCGCGCTAGCCGGCGGTCTGCGGCTCGTTGCTGACGCCGTGGGGCACGTGCCCGGTGGTGACCACCTCGCGGGCGCGCTCGCAGTGCCCGGGCTGGTCGTCGAAGAATACGTCGGCGCTGAAGGCTTCGAGGAACGCCGACTTGTCCAGGCCGCCGAGGAACAGCGACTCGTCGAGGCGGATGTCCCACTCGCGCAGGGTGCGGATCACCCGTTCGTGGGCCGGCGCCGAGCGCGCGGTGACCAGCGCCGTGCGGATCGGGCAGGCCTCCTGGGGGAACGCCTGCTGGACGCGGTTCAGCGCGGCCAGGAAGGGCTTGAACGGGCCGCCGCCCAGGGGGTCGCGGGCGGACTCGCGTTCGCGTGTCTGGAACGCCTCCAGGCCACCCTGCTGGAATACCCGCTCGGCTTCGTCGGAGAACAGCACGGCGTCGCCGTCGAAGGCGAAGCGCAGCTCGTCGCTGGCCTCGCGGCGCGCCCCGGCGGAGAGAATGGTGGCGGCCGCGAAGCCGTTCTCCAGCGCGCTGCGCACGTCCTCCACGTGGGTGGAGAGGAACAGGTGGCAACCGAACGCCTTGAGGTAGGGATAGGGGCTGCGCCCGCCGACGAAGGCCGCGCGGGAAATGCCCAGGCCGTGGCGCTGGATGGAGTTGAACACGCGCAGCCCGGTGTCGGCGCTGTTGCGCGAAACCAGCACCACTTCCACCAGCTGGCGCTCCAGCACCTCGTTGAGGCCCAGCAGCTTCTGCACCAGGGCGAAGGCGTCGCCCGGCGGCAGCACTTCGTCCTCGTGGCCGATCTGGTACTGGCGATAGGCTTCCACGCCTTCGGCCTCGTAGATGCGATGACTTTCACGCAGGTCGAACAACGCCCGCGAGGAGATCGCCACCACCAGTTTGTCGCCCAGTCCCTTGCTCATGTTCCGCCCCCCGCGGTTCAGCGCGCTTGCGTGTGGCGCGCGTCGATGAAGCGTAACGCACGCCACAGCGCCTCGGTACGCGGCATTGCCTGGCCGGCCGCCGCGGCCGCGGCGAGCGGCGCGTCGTAGATGGCGCCCAGCTCCAGCGGACGCCGCTGGAGGAAATCGTGGTACATGCTCGGCAGGTAGTCGGGCATGCGCGCGGTGGCGTCCAGCATGGCCGCCGGGTAGCCCGCCGGCAACACATGCCCGCAGGCGGCGGCGCCGGCCATCACCTCGTCCATGATCGCGGCGATCAGCGCGCGGCTGTCGGCGTTGGCCATCAGCGCGCGGGTGCCGCTGTCGAGCAGCACCGAAAGACCGTTGTAGGGCACGTTCCACACCAGCTTCTGCCAGCGTGCGTGCTCCAGGTCGGGCATCGCCTGGGAATCCAGGCCGGCGGCGCGGAACAGCGCGGCGCCCGCTTCGGCGATGGCCTGGCCCTGCGCGGTATCACCTGCGGGACCCGAGTGGTAGCCCAGGTGCACCGCGCCCAGGGCCTGGTGCTCGATCACGCCGGGCGCAGAGCGGTGCACGCAGATGTAGCAGAGCCCGCCGAGCAGGTGCAGCGAGTCCGCCAGCAAGGGACGCAAGCCCTCCTCCACCGCCAGGCCGTTCTGCAGCAGCAGGACCTTGGCGCCGGGCGCCGCGGCCCGCGCGATCAGCGGCGCGAGCTCGGCGTTGCCGGTGGTCTTGGCGCCCACCAGCAGCCAGTCGCAAGCCGGCATTTCGGCGACGTCGCCATAGGCCTGCACCGGCGCCAGCGACAACGCGCCGTGCACCTGGCTGTTGAGGCGCAGGCCGTTGGCCGACACCACCGGGTACTCGCTGCGCAGCAGGAAGTGCACGTCGAAGCCGGCGCGGGCCAGCATCAGGCCGTAGTAGCCACCGATGGCGCCAGTGCCGATGACGCCGATGCGAACGGGAGAAGCGGTCATTCAGGGCAATTCCTCGGGCTCTCGCAGGGCCGCGGCGCGTAACGCCTGGGCCAGTGGACCAGCGCGCAGCGGCGCGTCGAGGCGGCCATGGAAGGCCCCGTCGCGCACCAGGAACAGCGCCGGCAGGTTGAAGACTTCGTAGCGCTCGACCAGGCCGCCGTTGCGCCCGGCGTCGACCCAGCACAGGCGCTGCAGCGGCAGGCCCATGCCCGGCAGCTGGGCGCGGGCCCAGCGGCACGAGGCGCAACCCTCGGCGCTGAAGATCAGCAGCGAGTCGCCGGTCAGCTCCAGCAGCCGGTGATCGGCGTCGAGGTCGGTGAGTTCGAGGGACGGCACTATACTCTGCTCAATGCCAACACCTAAAAGATTGCAGTCGGAGTACTCCGTCATGCGACAGTTCCTGCGTCACCCCTGTGATCTGCCGGTGGAGCTGGTGGTCCGCAAACAGACCTTCCTGCCCCGCCAGCGCCTGTACAATATCAGCCTCGGCGGGGTCGCCTGCAACGCCCCGCGTGGCTATCGCCGCGGCACCTCGGTGGAACTGCGCATCCCGCTGCTGGGCGACGCCGCGCGCTACCCCGGCGTGGTGGCCTGGAGCCGCAAGCAGAACGACGACTACCTGGTGGGCGTGGCCTTCATCGACGAGGACACGCTGTTCCGCGCGCGGATGGTCGAGCAGGTCTGCCAGATCGAGCACTTCCGCCGCCAGCGCGAGCGCGAATCCGGCCAGGCCCAGCCGTTGCAGGACACCGCGCTGGAGTGGATCGCCCGCAACGCCGCTGACTTTCCCCTGTTCTGCGCCCTGTGAAACGGCGCAAGACCCCGTCGCTCGGGCATTTTCCGCACGTCTGCCCATTGTCGAGCCGGCGCCCGACGCGTTAAGGTTCGTCTTCCCCGTAGCGAGATTCATGCCTGCGCCCCATCGCATGGGGGTTACTGGCGGCCGGCACCCGTGACCTGATGAGTACCACGATGGCTGATTTACAGATCGACGACCTTAACGTTGCCTCCAACGAGACCCTGATCACGCCGGATCAGCTCAAGCGCGAAATCCCCCTGACCGAAGCCGCCCGCAGCACCGTCGCCCACGGCCGCCAGGTCGTCCGCGATATCCTCGACGGCAAGGACCACCGCCTGTTCGTGGTCATCGGCCCCTGCTCCATCCACGACATCAAGGCCGCCCACGAGTACGCCGAGCGCCTGAAGGTGCTGGCCGCCGAAGTGGCCGACACGCTGTTCCTGGTGATGCGCGTGTACTTCGAGAAGCCGCGCACCACCGTGGGCTGGAAGGGCCTGATCAACGACCCCTACCTGGACGACTCGTTCAAGATCCAGGATGGCCTGCACATCGGCCGCCAGCTGCTGCGCGACCTCGCCGAGATGGGCCTGCCCACCGCCACCGAGGCGCTCGACCCGATCTCCCCGCAGTACCTGCAGGACCTGATCAGCTGGTCGGCGATCGGCGCGCGCACCACCGAATCCCAGACCCACCGCGAGATGGCCTCCGGCCTGTCCTCGGCCGTCGGCTTCAAGAACGGCACCGACGGCAGCCTGACCGTGGCGATCAACGCCCTGCAGTCGGTCTCCAGCCCGCACCGTTTCCTCGGCATCAACCAGGAAGGCGGCGTCTCCATCGTCACCACCAAGGGCAACCGCTACGGCCACGTGGTGCTGCGCGGCGGCAACGGCAAGCCGAACTACGACTCGGTGAGCGTGGCGCTGTGCGAGCAGGAGCTGAACAAGGCGAAGATCCCGCTGAACGTGATGGTCGACTGCAGCCACGCCAACTCCAACAAGGACCCGGCCCTGCAACCGCTGGTGATGGACAACGTCGCCAACCAGATCGCCGAGGGCAACAACTCCATCGTCGGCCTGATGGTGGAAAGCCACCTGGGCTGGGGCAGCCAGCCGATCCCGAAGGACCTCTGCCAGCTGCAGTACGGCGTCTCCATCACCGACGCCTGCATCGACTGGGACACCACCGAGAAGGCCGTGCGCAGCATGCACGCCAAGCTCAGGGACGTGCTGCCCAAGCGCCAGCGCGGCTGACCCGCGAGGCAATGAAAAACGCCGGGCAGATGCCCGGCGTTTTCATGTCTGTCTGGCGCTTCAGGCCATGCGGTCGGCGTGGCGCGGATGGCGCTCCAGGTAGCGTTCGACGTAGGAGCAGGAGGGAATCACGCTGTAGCCCTTGCGCTCGGCGTACTGCAGCGCGTGCTCGGTGAGCGCCGCGGCGATGCCGCGGCCGCGCAGGCTGTCGGGTACGAAGGTGCGGTAGATGTCCAGCGTCTGCTTGCCCAGATCCATGTAGGCCAGATAGGCACGATGACCGTCCACCGTCGTGACGAACTGGTGGCTGGACTCATCATGATGGATGGACAACGACTCACTCACTTGCACTCTCCTCTTGCGGGTCTACAACTCGACCCGCACCTGATTGATCTTGGTCAGGCGGAGGTTCATCTCGGCCGAGCCCGTCCCTATGAGGACAGTGATATAGACTCGGCCGTTCTCCACCTTGTGCAGTACACCCTGATAATAGGCACCATCGAAGGTGACGAACTGCAGGCGCTTGCCGGTGTACTGGGCAAGGCTGTCGATGTTAACGAAGCCATATTGCTGCGTTCTCTTCTCCGACTCAACCGTTTCTTCGGCGGAAATCTTCTGCGTGGCCGAATCCACGGTGATCTTGTGCTTCATCGGGTCGACCCAGGCGAAGCCGATCGGGTCGACCGCCTGCTGGTTGACCAGCACCACCGGGCGCAGCATGCCGACCACGTCCTTGGCCTCGAAGAACTCCAGGCCATTCCAGGCCATGCCTTCGCTGGGGTTCAGCTCCAGGCGCAGCGACTGCGGGTCGGCCAGGTAGCGGGCGTAGGCGTCCAGCAGCGGCTTGTCCAGCGCCACGCGCTGGCTGCGCATGGCCTTGTCGAACTGCGCCAGGGCCAGCTTGAGGTACTCGTCGCGCTTCACGCCCAGGCGCGCCGCGCAGAACTCCTGGACCTTGCGCTGGTACTGGTTGTCGTCCAGCTCGACGGTGACCTGCGAGACCCGCGGCGGGTTCACGCGCATGTCGCCGGGGCGCTCGGAAACGTTGCTCAGGGACATGCTGACGCGGCTGTCGAGCATGCCGCGGGCGTCGGAGCGCAGGTTGAAGGTGAGTTTCTGCGCGCCGGGTTCGAAGCGATAGGAGAACTCGACATCCGACTCCAGGGTGCGATAGCCCATCTGCAGCAGCTCGTCCGCGCCGATGTTCTGCACGTTGCCGCAGGCCACTTCGCTCATCGCGGTGAACACGCTGCTCTCCGCCGGCTGCTGCGACAGCGCCTGCATGAACGGCCCGTGCATCTGCAGCTCGACACCGCTGAGCTGCATGGCCATCTGCTTGGGCAACTTGCCCTCGGCCAGGCGCTCCTTGAAGCTCAGCAGCTCGCGCAGGCCGTCGAACTTCAGCTGGGCGTGGGCCACCTTGAGGCTGTCGCGGGCGGCCGGCACGCGGATTTCGACATTCTTCAGGCCGACGCGGCCGTCGAAGGACGAGGAAATGCCGCCGTAGGTGATCTCGACCATGGGCGAGAGCCGCGCCACCGCGTCGTCGACGATGCTGCGCACCGACAACCACAGGGAAACCTTGATGATCAGGGCGACGGCGACGATTCCGAGCAGGCCCCACTTGAGCAGCTTCGACATCCGGACGGACTTCCTTGTAGGCGGGTTGATACATTGCACGATGATGGCAGCTTAACAGCAGGGCCCATCCGCCTCCACGCGCACCCCGCGAAATCCGCCGGATGCCCCGCCAGAGAGTGATGCAGGTCGCATTTCAATGGTGACCGGCCGGTCGGACAGAACGCTTTACGGTCGCCATGGGCGCCAGTATGTTCTGCGCCTCACTTCTTTTCCGGATGTCCTGCCATGAGTGAACTGATCGGCTACCAACTCGACGACGGCGTCGCCACCCTGACCCTCGCCAACGGCAAGGTGAACGCCATCTCCCCGGCCGTGATCGAGGCCCTCAACCAGGCGCTGGACCGCGCCGAGCAGGACCGCGCGGTGGTCATCCTCACCGGCCAGCCGGGCATCCTCTCCGGCGGCTACGACCTCAAGGTGATGACCTCCGGCCCGGAGAACGCCGTGGCCCTGGTCGCCGCCGGCTCCACCCTGGCGCGGCGCATGCTCGCCCACCCGTTCCCGGTGATCGTCGCCTGCCCCGGCCACGCCGTGGCCAAGGGCGCCTTCCTGCTGCTGTCGGCGGACTACCGGATCGGCGTCGAGGGCCCCTTCCAGATCGGCCTGAACGAAGTGGCCATCGGCATGACCATGCACCACGTCGGCATCGAGCTGGCCCGTGATCGCCTGCGCAAGTCGGCGTTCAACCGTTCGGTGATCAACGCCGAGATGTTCGCCCCGCAGGAGGCCATGGCCGCCGGCTTCCTCGACAAGGTGGTAGCCGCCGAGGAGCTGCTCGACACCGCCCGCGCCGCCGCTCAGCAGTTGAAGAAGCTGAACATGACCGCGCACCGCAACACCAAGCTGAAGGTCCGTCGCCAGCTGCTGGAGACCCTCGACCAGGCCATCGAGCAGGACAAGAAGCACCTCGCCTGAGCCTGCGTCCGTCACGAAAAAGCCCGGCCAAGCGCCGGGCTTTTTTGTGGATAGACGTTTTTCCAATAGTTACTCAAAAGGCAAAGGTGATTCAGCCATATCGATCTTTTTCGAAAATTATTGCGCGTTAACCTATTGATGAACCCACAGTCAAGCCAGCAAACGCAACGAGGTGTTCATCATGAAACTGCAACTGATCGCCAGCGCCATTCTCGCCACCGCCACCCTGTTCGCCGCCCAGGCCAGCTTCGCCGAGGAGTCCTCGCTGATGCAGAACCGCATGGTCAACCTGAGCCAGGCCGCCATGCAGCACCAGGCCGACCAGACCGCCCAGCACCAGCAGGACGCCGCCAAGGCCGGCCACCAGGGCTGAGCCACGGGGGACGCCAGCATGAACCGCGCCCGGCTCCGCGCGCCACGGCTTCCCGCCGAGGCGCGCCATCCCGCCAGCGCTGCCTCAGCCGAGCTTCCCGTCGGCGGCGACACCCTGGCGGTAGACCGCGCAACGCCGAATCGGGCAGGCCAGGCTCGACAGCGCAAGGCCGCGAACCATTCCGACTTCGACGCGATGCGCCTTTTCCCACGAACAGTTCCCAAGCCTCTTCAGGTTGGCCTCGCCCAGCCAGGCAACGCGAAAACATCAAGCGCGCTGATAGTTGAAAGCAACGAACATCGTTATTCCATCGATGAGACTGCTGGGAAACTGGGCCCACTCCCACTTCCGGCAGCCACCGCCATGCACCACTCGACCGCCCGCCACCTGCGCAACGGCGCCCTCGCCAGCATCGGCCTGTACGGCATCGTCATCCTGGTGCTGCTGGCGCTGACCGGCGGCTTCCAGGGCGCCCGCAACGTGCAGCCCGACGGCGTGGACAAGAGCGCCCTGTTCCAGCGCTTCAACGAGGCGGTGCCCAACGCCCTGGCGGTGCTCCAGCAGAGCCTGCGCCCGCACTCCTGACGCACCCCGCTGGCGACTGGCGCCGGCTTGCCCATACTCAATCAGATCCGCGCCGGCGCCTGCCGGTGCCTGCCTGGGGAGCGCACCATGGGCCGAGTCGTCGCATCCGCCGTGTACTGCAAGGGCAAGAAGGTTTCCGACATTCCTCTCGAAGAGGGCTATCGCTGGGCCTGCCAGCCCGACCATTTCGTCTGGACCGGCCTGCAGGAGCCGACCCCGGAGGAACTGGCGAACCTGCAACGGCAGTTCAACCTGCACGAACTGGCCATCTCCGACGCCCTGGAGAAGCACAGCCGGCCGAAGCTGGAAACCTTCGGCGACGCGCTGTTCATGGTGATCTACTCGCCGGTGCGCGCGGACAGCCGGTTGATGTTCGTGGAAACCCACCTGTTCGCCGGCATCGGCTACATCATCAGCGCCCGCCACGGCTTCTCGCAGTCCTACTCGCAGGTGCGCCAGCGCTGCGAGGCGCGCCCGCTGCTGCTGGCCCACGGCACCGACTTCGTGCTCTACGCCCTGCTCGACTTCGTGGTCGGCAACTACGAGCCGGTGGTCGAGGAAATCCGTGGCGAGATCGAGGGCCTGGAACAACGCGCCCTGCGCACCTCGCTGACCCAGGAAGAGATCGAGCGCATCTACGGCCTGCGCCGCGAGGTGCTGAAGCTGCGCCACTACGCGGCGCCGATGGTGGAAATCTGCCAGGAGCTGCAACGCCTGGACTTCCCCTTCATCGACAAGCAGATGCGCCCGTACTTCCGCGACGTGGCGATCCACGTCAACCGCCTGCTGGAAGACCTCAACTCGCTGCGCGACATCGCCAGCCAGACCATCGAGGTCGGCCTGCTGCTGGAGTCGTCGCGACAGAGCGTGGTGCAACGCAAGTTCGCCGCCTGGGCGGCGATCCTCGGCTTGCCCACCGCGGTGGCCGGCATCTACGGGATGAACTTCGAGTACATCCCCGAGCTGCACTGGCACTACGGCTACTTCCTGGTGATGGGCCTGCTGGTGATCGGTTGCGTGGGGCTGTACGTCAGCTTCAAGCAGGCGGACTGGCTGTAGGAGCAGAGTCGCGAATGCCCTGGGTCCCCGCGTTCGCGGGGATGACGCCAGGAGGAACGCGGCAGCTCATTCCGTCACTCCCGCGAACGCGGAGCCCAGCGCCTTTGCAGGCCGCGCGCGCCCACCAATGAAAAACGCCGCTCCTGGGAGCGGCGTTTTTTCGGTGCGGAGGCGGCTTCAGGCAGCGCTCTGCTCGTCCTTCTTCCGCCCGTCCCGGACGAAACGCATCATCCATTCGGCGACGGCCGCGCCCTGGTGCGGGCGGCCGAGGCTGTCCACGCCCTTCTGGTAGACCGGCTCGCTGAAGATCTCGCGGCGCAGGTCGAGGATGGCGTGGGAGTAGTCGGCGACGAACTCCGGGTGGCCCTGGAAGCACAGCACCTGGTCGCCGATGGCGTAGGCGGCGTTCGGGCAGAAGTCGCTGCTGGCGATGCGCCGGGCGCCTTCGGGCAGCTCGGTGACCTGGTCCTGGTGGCTGACCAGCAGGGTCAGGTCGTTCAGCGCCGGCAGCATCCAGTGCGGCTGTTCTTCGATGCGGTAATCGTGGATACCCACGCCCCAGCCCTGGCCGGCGCGCTCGGTCTTGCCGCCGAGCAGCAGGGCCAGCAGTTGGTGGCCGAAGCACACGCCCAGCAGCTTGTCGCCGCGCTCGTAGCGGCTGAGCAGGTAGCTCTTGAGCTTCTCGATCCAGGGTTCGCTGCCGAAGGAGTCGTACTTGCTGCCGGTCACCAGATAGGCGTCGTAATGCTCGCTGTCGGGCGGATAGTGCCCTTCCACCACGTTGTACACCTTGAACTCGGCGGGCACCGGTTGCTTGGCGAACAGCTGCTGGAACATCCAGCCGTAGCCAGTGTACTGGCCGATCAGCTCGGGACGCAGGATATCGGTTTCCAGAATGCAGATTTGCAGCGACATGTAGTGGTGGGTTCCTGATGTTAAGCGGACACGAACGCGCGTTTTCTTAACAAACTGCACGCCCCGTGAAAACTACACACTGTTTTTTCACGACACAAGATGGCAAAGCCATTCCATGCGTCGGAATTTCAGGGGAAATACCCGAAAAATCGTCGCACAGCAATCCCGCTGAAATCGATGGCGACCTACGGTCCCCGAACGCTCAGCCGCCCCGTGCCAGAGCGAGCGCCTGCGAGGCGTCCAGCACCTGGGCGTACTCGCCCTGGAGGTTGCCCAGGGCCATGGCGTGGACTCTGCCTTTGCATGTCGATGATGATCAGGGCGGGGGTGTTGGGCATGGTGGGTCCGGGG
>NZ_JARJLT010000105.1 GCF_029335315.1 Pseudomonas citronellolis | reverse complement strand
GCGTAGGGCGAATAACGTTCGACGTTATCCGCCGTTTGGCCTTGGTTTCAGGCGCGTACCGGGTCTGGCCACGGAGTGCCTGTTTCAGGGCGCTCAGGGCTCGACCAAGGAGCCAGGCACGAGGTCGGTGTAGCGGCGTATGACGGCGAACGGCTATACGCCCTACGCGCCTGCTCCCATGGGCTCAGCCGAGCAGGATCACCGCCCAGGTCACGGTGATGATGGTCAGCGCGACGAACTGCGCGGCGCTACCCATGTCCTTGGCGTTCTTCGACAGCGGGTGGCGCTCCAGGGAGACGCGGTCGACCACCGCCTCCACCGCCGAGTTGAGCAGTTCGACGATCAGCGCCAGCAGGCACACGGCGATCATCAGCGCGCGCTCGCCGCGGCTGACGTCGCAGAAGAACGACAGCGGGATGAGGATGACGTTGATCAGCACCAGTTGGCGGAACGCCGCCTCGCCACGGAAGGCGGCGCTGAAGCCGGCCATGGAGTAGCCGGCGGCGTTGAGGATGCGCTTCAGGCCGGTCTGGCCCTTGAAGGGGGAAGAGGTCACAGCGGGCTCCCTGCGGAAAAAGACGCGGCACTCTAAACCAGGTGCCGGGGCAAAGTGTGAAGCGGAGGTGATGGCCGGCCGCTCAGGACGCCGGAACCGTTTCCATCTGTTGCAGCAACAGCGCCGCCTGGGTCCGGGTGCGCACGTTGAGCTTGCGGAAGATCGCCGTGACGTGGGCCTTCACCGTGGCCTCGGACACGCTCAGCTCGAAGGCGATCTGCTTGTTCAGCAGGCCCTCGCAAACCATGGTCAGCACGCGGAACTGCTGCGGCGTCAGGCTTGCCAGCCCGGCGCTGGCGGCGCGGGTCTCCTCGCTAAGCTCGGTGACTGCGTCGGCCTGCGGCGGCCACCAGACGTCGCCGTCGAGCACGGCGCGCACCGCCTGCTGCAGGGTGCTCATCTCGCTGGACTTGGGGATGAAGCCGCTGGCGCCGAACTCGCGGGAACGCTGCACCACGGCGGCGTCCTCCTGGGCCGAGATCATCACCACCGGAATCTGCGGGTATTGCCCACGCAGCAGCACCAGGCCGGAGAAGCCATAGGCGCCCGGCATGTTCAGGTCGAGCAGGACCAGGTCCCAGTCGGCCTTGTCGTTGAGCCTGGCCTCCAGCTCGGCGATGCTCGCCGCCTCCACCAGTTTCGCCTCGGGCCCCAACCCAAGCGTCAGGGCCTGGTGCAGGGCACTACGGAACAGCGGGTGATCGTCAGCGATCAGGATTTCGTAGGAAGCCATGTATGTTCCTTGATGGCCAGGCTCGATCCCGACCGAGGGTAACGGCAGGGCCAGCGTGGGAAAGGTCGTAACCTGATTGCCGCATTGTACGCAAATGCGTCGGCCGATGCCCGTCGAGAATACGTTGCGGGGGCACTCCCGGGGCGACGGTTGACGGGATGGACAGCTTTTCAAAGCGCCTGGCTTGCGGCAGAGTTGCGCTCTTTTTTTGCCTGCCGAGAACACCATGAAAAGCCATGCCCTGCGCGCCGACATCCTGATGCTGATCACCGCGATGATCTGGGGGGTGTCGTTCGTCGCGCAGCGCCTGGGGATGGACGCCATCGGGCCGTTCCTCTACACCGGGCTGCGCTTCGCCCTCGGCGCGCTGATGCTGCTGCCGCTGCTGGCCTGGTCGGCCAAGCGCGGCGCCCAACCGTTCAACCGCGGCCTGCTGCTGGCCGGCCTGGCGATCGGTACCGCGCTGACCCTGGGCATCAACCTGCAGCAGGTCGGCCTGATGTTTACCAGCGTGACCAACTCCGGCTTCATCACCGGCCTGTACGTGATCATCGTGCCGCTGCTCGGCCTGCTGCTGGGCCAGCGCACCGGCACCGGCACCTGGCTCGGCGCCGCGCTGGCGGTGATCGGCATGGCCATGCTGAGCATCGGCCCGGACTTCAAGGTGGCCTCCGGCGACTGGCTGCAGCTGACCGGCGCCCTGGTGTGGGGTTGCCATGTGCTGCTGGTGGGCCTGTTCGCCAGCCGCTACGACCCGATCCGCCTGGCCTTCCTGCAGTTCGCCACCTGCTCGGTGGTGAGCATGGGGCTGGCCGTGGCCTTCGAGGAAATCCACTGGGACGCCATCGTCCAGGCCGGCCCCGCGCTGCTCTACGGCGGCCTGTTCGGCGTCGGTACCGGCTTCACCCTGCAGGTGATCGCGCAGAAGCACGCCATCGCCTCCCACGCCGCCATCATCCTCTCGCTGGAAGCGGTGTTCGCCGCCATCGCCGGCGCCCTGCTGCTCGACGAAACCCTGCACATGCGCGGCTACCTGGGCTGCGCGCTGATGCTCGCCGGCATGCTGGTGGCGCAACTGTGGCCGAAGAAGCAGGCCGTCGCGGCCTGACCTTCAGAGCCCGGTGAAGGGTCGCAGGGCCTGGTGCGCCGGGCTCTGCTCGTCCAGCGGCTGCTGGCGCTTGGAACCCAGGTAGCGCTCGCTGAACACATCCAGGTAAGCGTCCAGGGCATCCCCCGCCCGCTGGTCGCCAGCCAGCCCCAGGCACAGCGCCGCCACTTCGGCCGTGCACAGGTGCTCGTCGAACTTGGAGCGGCGCAGGCGATAGCGCGACAACGCGTCCGGGGTGATGCTCAACACCGGGAAACGGTCCAGGTAGGGGCTCTTGCGGAACATCTTGCGCGCCTCGTTCCAGGTCGCGTCCAGCAGGATGAACAGCGGGCGCTTGCCGGCCACCGGCTCGACCCGCTCGACCACCCGCTCGGCGGCGACGAACTCGCCGGGAAACACCACATAGGGCTGCCACTGCGGGTCGTCGAGCAACGCCAGCAGCGCCGGATCGACCTCGATCCGCGACCAGCCGAAGGCCCAGGTGTCCGGCACCGTCTCGGCGATCAGCCAGCCGGTGTTGCTCGGCTTCAGCGGCTCGGTGTCGAACATCACCAGGCACATCCCGGCCTCCGCACCCACCCGCGGGCGCCAGGCGCACATGCAGTAGTTCGGCCGCAGGCGGCAGCCGGGGCAGCGCGGCGAACGCGAGCCGCGCGCCACGAAGGGCTTCACGCAACGGGCGAGGCGCTCGTCGCGCAGGCGGGCGACGGCATGGTTGAGGGCGACGGGAGACGAAGACGACATCGGGAACTCTGGCAGGGAATTGCGGCGGTCGACGATTGTAACAGAGCCGTCGGGACCGTCCGGCAGCCGAGATTCAGCCGCGCCTGCGGCAACAGCTCCTCGGCACAGCAGCGGATTTCAGGGACAATGGCGGCCGGACTGACCGGCGAACCCTGCGCGGCTCGCGCGGTCGAATTGGCACCATTTTCAGGAGATGCCCATGCTGCGCCTCACCGCCCTCGCCCTCTGTCTCGTTCTTCCCGCGGCCCACGCGGCCTCGCTGAAGAACTTCGAACTGTCCAAGACCCTGGAGCAGGTCGCCAAGGAGAGCAGCGAAGGCACCCCACGGGCGATCAACGAGGACATCCTCGACCAGGGCTACACCGTGCAGGGCAACCAGCTCATCAATCACCTGAGCGTGCGCGCCAGCCACGCCGAACGCATGCGTTCCAACCCCGAGAGCGTGCGTAGCCAGCTGGGCGACAGCGTCTGCAGCAATACCGGCTACCGCCAGCTGCTGGCCAAGGGCGCCATCCTTACCTACGAATTCACCGAGTACCACACCAATACCCCGGTCGCCGTCGAGCGCTTCGACGCCGGCAGCTGCCGCATCAAGCTGCAGAAGTGAACGACGCCGACGCCCTGCTGGAACAGCAGAAACTCAACCTGCTGAAGGTCGCGCGCATGCCGATGCCCTTCGGCAAGTACCAGGGCCGCCTGCTGATCGACCTGCCGGAAGAGTACCTGCTGTGGTTCCAGCGCAATGACAGCTTCCCCAAGGGCGAACTGGGCCGGCTGATGCAGATCGCCCTGGAGCTCAAGGTCGAGGGCCTGGACGCCCTGGTCAAGCCGCTGAAACGCTGAGCCGCGTTTCAGCGCAGCACGCGCGGGTCGCCCTTGCCGGCCAGCGCGGCGGCTTCCTCGGCGGTCAGCAAGGCATTGCGCGGCACCTCCAGCAAGCGCGCGCAGGCGGCCAGCACATCTCCCCAGGAGGCGCGGTTGGCGAACAGCATCCCGGCCTCGTCCAGGGTGCCACCGCGGTTGCGGTAGCCCAGT
This sequence comes from Pseudomonas citronellolis, assembly GCF_029335315.1. Classification (GTDB taxonomy): domain Bacteria; phylum Pseudomonadota; class Gammaproteobacteria; order Pseudomonadales; family Pseudomonadaceae; genus Pseudomonas; species Pseudomonas citronellolis_A. The sequence continues at coordinate 4,972 of NZ_JARJLT010000105.1, read as the reverse complement.
ACCGATGACTTGAGCGCGTCCGGCAGGATCGGCCACAGGTGCCCGCGCGCCACCTCCGGGCGCATGTGGGTGAGCAGCACGCGGCGCTCGCAGTGGTCGGGGAAGAGCTTCTCGATCAGCGCATCGTCCGCCACCGCCGCCAGCTCCCAGTTGTCCCGCGGCGCACGGAAGCGCCCCGGTTCCTGCAGGTAGACCAGCCGATAGGGATAGCCCGCCTCCGCCAGGCGCTCGGCGGCGCGGCGCATCTCGCCAAGCTGATAGCTGCCGTTGGCGATGAGCAGCAACGGATCGCTGCCGGGATGCTCCTCGACGACGATGGCGCCATCGCGGGCCAGTTGCTCGGCCTGGGCCTGGTCGAACAGGTTCGGCCGCTCGCGCTTGGGCGCCACCACGCAAGCCAGTTGCCCGCGGCTGAGGTAGATCTGCGGCAGCAGCGCCAGCAGGCTGTTGTGGTCGGCCGGGAACAGCACGCGCACCATGTCGCTCATCTCGCCCAGCAGGCTTTCGCAGAAGGTGGTGTCCTGGTGCGACTGCTGGTTCTTGCCGTTCTCCCAGGTGTGCGAGGTGGCCACCAGCGGCCAGCCGAACCATCCGGCCGGGCGCCCGGCCTCCTTCTGCAGGCGGGCGAAGATGATCGCCTGGCGCACCGCGCCGAGCATCTTCACGCAGAACGCCTCATAGCTGGCCACCAGGTTGAGCCCGCCCTGGTTGCCCAGGCAGGCGGAAACCACCGCCTCCTCGTTGAGCGCGGTGATGATTCGCCCATCCACCGCCTCCAGCTCGCTTTCCGGCTGGCAGGCCCGATGTTTCAGCGCCTTGAGCACACCGCCCAGGCGGTTGCTGGCCAGCTCGTCCGGGTTGCCGACGCGGGCGCGCAGGTCCGGGTTGGCGGCGCACAGGTCGACGAAGAAGCGATCCAGCGCAGCCATCGGCGAACACTGGTCGGCCCGGTAGTGCAGCGCGGGCAGGCTCGGCTCGATGGGGCGGCGCACTGCCAGTGGATTGTCGCGCTCCGGCAGGCGCCCCTGGCGGCTGTCGGCGAAACTGGCGCAGGCGGCGTCCAGCTCGGCCTCGGGCACCCACAGGTGCGCAGCGTGCTGATTGAACAGCTCGCGGGCGTATTCGTCCTCGTGCGGATTGCCGGGCAGCGGCAGGTTGTGCGCGGCGTTGCTGCCGGCACCGTAGAAACCGAAGCCCTTGACCGTTTCGGCGATGCCGTAGGGAATCGGCAACGGGTAATGGAGAATGCCGCTGTCCTTTTCGCTGACCCGGTTGGCCAGGCGTTCCTCCATCTCCCAGAGTGCGCAGGCGAACGCCGCCGGGTCGCGGCCATCGAAGGTCATGGGGTCGAAACCGCAGCCGCGCAAGTGCTGCTTGAAGCCCTCCAGGCCTTCGTGGGTGCCGAGCTGGGTACGCTGCTCGATGCGCCGGCCGTTGGCGATCATCACCGGCAGTGCCACGCCGCAATCCTCCGAGCGCCACCAGCGCGGCATCCAGTCGCCGCCCTTCTGTTCCTCGGCGGCACCGTCGGAGAGGAAGGTCACCAGGGTCTCGCCCGGCAGCGGCAGGTGCGCGTACTGCAACTCGGCGAAACCCAGGTAGCCACCTTCGGCGATGCCGCCGGCGGTGTGCGGGTTGACATGGCTGCCCAGGGGCGCGGCGACGCTGCCGTCGGGCGCCTGGGCGTAGCTGTAGAAGTCCGCCACCAGGCGCTCGAGGCCGGCGCTGTCGCAACTGTAGCGCCGCGCCTGCTCGGGGTGCAGGTTGCCGGTGAGCACGTTGAGCGCCTCGATCGCCGCCACGCAGTGCCCCTGCCCCATCAGCCAGCCGCGGGTCTTGCCGGTCAGCGCGTTGAGCGCGAGGTAACCGGCATAGGCCGGCACCATGTTCAGGGCACCGCCGGTGTGGCCCTCGGGGTGGGTCTTGAAATCCTCGGCCTGCAGCGGCACGCCGTCCAGGCGCACGCGGCGGGCGTAGGTCATGTGTACCACCAGCCAGAGCCCGGCGCAGGTCAGCCGGTCGAGCTGCTGGAACATTCGGTAGACGCTCTCCAGGTCCGGCTGCAGGCCGCCTTGGACCAATTGATGAGCGATGCGGAAAACCGCGGCCTGCGTCTCCGGGCTATGCTCAAGCGGACCGCGCCCACGCAGCCATTCGGCGAAAGCCGGCTGCTGCGCCGCGTGCGCGGCCAGCTCGTCCGGGCTGGGCAGTATCTGGGACATGTCGACATCTCCCTCGGGATATACAGGCAGTCTAGGTCTCCAGATCGGAGCGTCGCTGACCTGTATCAACGCCGCTCCCGTCCGCCTACGCGAGTCTGAAGGACATTTCCCGCTCAGGAGGCTCCATGGCATTACTCACCTTCATCGGCGCGGCCCAGGAGGTCACCGGTTCCTGCTACCTGCTGGAAACCCACGACGGCATTCGCGTGCTACTCGAATGCGGCATGCGCCAGGGGCGCAACGACCGCCAAGGCAGCCGCGACAATGAAGCCAGCAATCGCGCCGCCTTCCCCTTCGACCCGAAAAGCCTGGATGCGGTGGTGATTTCCCACGCCCACATCGACCACAGCGGCCTGCTGCCACGCCTGGCGAAGGAAGGCTACAAGGGCGCGGTGTTCGCTACCGAGTCCTGCTGCGAACTGCTGGAACTGATGCTCATGGACTCGGCGAATATCCAGGAAAAGGACGCCGAGTGGGAAAACAAGTGGCGGGCGCGAATGAATCGCCCACCGATCAGCGCACTCTACACCCAGGCTGACGCCGAGCAAGCCCTGTCGCTGCGTCGCGGCGTCAGCTACGGCAGCACGGTCGAGGTGGCTCGCGGCATCCGCGTGACCTTCCACAACGCCGGGCATATCCTCGGCTCGGCCATCGTCGAGATCGAAATCCACGAACAGGGCCTTACCCGCCGCCTGGTGTTCTCCGGCGACCTCGGCAATACCTGCTCGCCGCTGATGCGCAGCCCGACACCGCTGAGCCGCGCCGACGTGGTGTTGCTCGAATCCACCTACGGCGACCGCGACCACCGCGACAACAACGAGACCCTGCAGGAACTGGCGGACATCCTCGAACAGGCGCAGAAGGACGGCGGCAATGTGCTGATCCCGTCCTTCGCCGTCGGCCGCACCCAGGATCTGCTGTTCTATCTCGGGCGCTTCTACCAGGAGGGCCGCCTGCCGCAGCAGATGATCTTCCTCGACAGCCCCATGGCGGCGCGGGCCAACGAAATCTATCTGCGACACACCAGCGAATTCTCCGACAGCGACCGTGAATACATCCGTGGTACCGGCACCGTGAAACTGTCGGAATGGCTGCCGCCGCTGCGTATCACCCAAAGCCCGGACGAGTCCATGGCGATCAACCGCATCAAGAGCGGCGCGATCATCATCGCTGGCAGCGGCATGTGTACCGGCGGGCGCATCGTCCATCATTTCAAGCACAACCTCTGGCGCGAGGAGTGCCACATCGTCTTCCCCGGTTTCCAGGCCAAGGGCACCCTGGGCCGCAACATCGTCGACGGCGCCGAGAGCGTGCGCGTCCTGCGCCAGCGCATCGCGGTACGGGCGAAGATCCACACCCTTGGCGGGTTTTCCGCACACGCCGGACAATCGCAATTGATTCAGTGGGTTGGCCACTTCGAGAACAAACCCGAGCTATACCTGATACATGGCGAGCGGGAAAAGATGGACGCCCTGCAGGGCGCACTGCTCGAACGCCTCAACTGGAAAGCCAACATACCGGAGCAGGGAGAACGCATCGCAATCTGAAACAGGGTCATCGCCGACAGTCATCGGCGGCATGGCAGACTGGTGCCTGCCGCCGACGCGGGGTTGCAGAACAAGGAGTATCCCCATGCCCTATGAGCCCGACGACTATCTCTCCAGACACTTCCAAACCAGCGGCACGGATCTGACGCAAAAAGCAGAGGAACTGGCCGCCCTCGCCGCGCCGGGCGACAGCCCGAACCTGCCGCTGTACCGTGAAATGCTCGTGACCGTGGCGCGCATGGCGCAGGCCGACCGCAACCGCTGGGACGCCAAGATCATGCTGCAGACCCTGCGCGAGATGGAAAGCGCCTTCGCCAGCCTCGAGCAGTTCAAGCGCCGGCGCAAGGTCACGGTGTTCGGCTCGGCGCGCACGCCGCCGGACCACCCGCTCTACGCCCAAGCCCGCGAACTGGGCAGGACCCTGGCGCACTACGACCTGATGGTGGTCACCGGCGCTGGCGGCGGCATCATGGCCGCCGCCCACGAAGGCGCGGGCCGCGAGAACAGCCTGGGCTTCAACATCACCCTGCCGTTCGAGCAACAAGCCAACCGCACCGTGGCCGGCACCAGCAACCTGCTGTCGTTCCACTTCTTCTTTCTGCGCAAGCTGTTCTTCGTCAAGGAGGCCGACGCTCTGGTGCTCTGCCCCGGCGGTTTCGGCACCCTCGACGAGGCGCTGGAAGTCCTGACCCTTATCCAGACCGGCAAGAGCCCGCTGGTTCCTGTGGTGCTGCTCGACCAGCCCGGCGGGCGCTACTGGGAGCAAGCGCTGCAATTCATGCAGGATCAGTTGCTGGACAACCACTACATCCTGGGCAGCGACATGCACCTGGTGAAACTGGTCGATTCGGTGGAGGATGCGGTACAGGAAATCGCCCGGTTCTATAGCAACTTCCACTCCAGCCGCTGGCTACGCGACAGCTTCGTGATCCGCCTCAACCACCGCTTGAGCGACGACGCCATGAGCCGCTTGCACCATGAGTTCGGCTCGCTTTGCCTGCACGACGGTTTCCATCAGCAACCCTGCGCCGAACTGGAGAAGGACGAGCCGGAGTTCACCAAGCTGACCCGCCTGGCCTTCGCCTTCAATGGTCGTGACCATGGGCGGTTGCGTGAGCTGGTGAACTTCATCAATGAGCGGGGTAACTGGGCCGAACCCTGCCCCGTTCCCGCATAGAGGTGGGACGGGGATTAGCGAATGGG
>NZ_JARJLT010000104.1 GCF_029335315.1 Pseudomonas citronellolis | reverse complement strand
TTCAGCTTGGTCCAGACCTTGGCGCGCAGCGCCAGGGACTTCGGCGAGCACAGCTGGAACGGCTTCAGGCGGTCCAGCTTGTCTTCCGGAGTGTTGATCGCCGGGTCGTCGAACAGTTCCTTGTCCATGAACTTCTCGGAACCGGCGATGGCGTTGTTGTACTTGGCGAAGTTGGAGGCGGCGGCGATGTTCTCCGGCAGCATCATCCAGTTGAGGAAGGCGTGGGCTTCCTTGATGTTGGTGGCGTCCTTGGGAATGGCCAGGTTATCGATGAACAGGCGCACGCCTTCCTTCGGATAGACGTAGACCAGGCTGGCGCGCTGGGCGTGGGCGCGGTGGTAGGCGCCGTTCCACTGCTGGTGCATGTACACCTCGCCGGCGGCCATGCGCTCGATGGTGCCGTCGCTGTTGTACATCGCCAGCAGCGGCTTCTGCTTCAGCAGCAGGTCGAGGACCTTCTCGGCCTCTTTCGGGTCTTCGGTGCACTCCTTGACGCCGAGGTAGTAGGTGGCCGGGGCCCACAGCTCCTCGATGGAGTTGAGCGCCACCACCTTGCCCTTGAACGCCTCCGGCGGCTCGAAGAACGGCTTCCAGCTCTCGTCGAACTTGCCGCCCGGCGCCTTGGCGCTGTCGTAGGTGTAGCCGGTGCTGCCCCACAGGTAGGGCACGGTGTAGTCGTGGCCGGGGTCGTAGCTGAGGGTCTTGAACTTGTCCTTGAGGTTGGCCAGGTTCGGCAACTGCGCCTTGTCGAGTTTCTGCAGCAGGCCTTCCTTGACGAAGATCTCGATGAAACTGTCCGACGGCACCACCACGTCGTAGGCGCCGCCGCCGGCCTTGAGCTTGGCCAGCAGGGTCTCGTTGCTGTCGTAGGAGTCGAGGGTGGCGTGGATGCCGGTGTCCTTCTCGAACTTCTTCAGCAGTTCCGGTGGGAAGTAGTCCGACCAGTTGGCGAAGTGCAGCGTGCCGTCGGCGTGGGCCTGGCTGGCCAGGGTCAGGCCCGCCAGGGCGGCGGCCTTGAGGGCCAGGGGTAGGCGGCGGATGGTCATCGGTGAAGCTCCTGTGCGAATGGTTTTTATCGGGAGGCAGTCAACGCCGGCGCTGGCCGACGTAGTACGACAACGCAACGAACGCGATGGAAATCAGGAGGATGATCGACGAGATCGCGTTGATCTTCGGCGATATCCCCATTCTTATTGAGCTGAAGATGTACACCGGCAGGGTGGTGGCCCCGGCGCCGGCGACGAAGTAGGTGATGACGAAGTCGTCCATCGAGATGATGAACGCCAGCATCGCCCCGGAAAGGATGCCGGGCATCAGCAGTGGGCAGGTCACCTTCCAGAAGGCCTTCCACGGCGAGGCGTAGAGGTCGGCCGCGGCTTCCGCCAGGCGCGGGTCCATGCCTTCCAGGCGGGCGCGGATCGGCAGGTAGGCGAAGGGGATGCAGAACACCACGTGGGCGAGCAGGATGGTGAACAGCGACAGCTTCAGGCCGATGAAGGCGAAGAACATCAGCGTGGCCACCGCGGTGACGATCTCCGGCACCAGCAGCGGCAGGCCGAGCACCCCGTTCATCAGGCCCTGTCCGCGGAACGCGCGGCCACGCATGCCCAGCGCCGCCAGGGTGGCGAGCAGGGTGGCGAACACCGTGGCGAGGCTGGCGACGATCAGCGAGTTCTTCGCCGCGCGGACGATCTCCGGGTCGTTGGCCACCACCGCGTACCACTTGAAGCTGAAGCTTTCCCACAGGGTCGCCGACTGGCCGCTGTTGAAGCTGAGCACCACCAGCACCAGGATCGGGATGTACAGGAAGGCGAAGAACAGCCAGGCGGCCGGGCGTACGCCGGCGAAGCGCCAGAGCGGGTTGAGCGGGCTCATGGGTGGCCTCCGGCGGCGCCCTGTTTGAAGCGCGTGCTGTACACCAGCATGGCGGCGAGGACGAAGGCGAGCAGGGCGAAGGACAGCGCCGCGCCGAATGGCCAGTTGTGCGCCGTGCCGAACTGCAGCTGGATCAGGTTGCCGATCATCAGCGACTTACCGCCACCGAGCAGCTCGGGAATGATGTAGTTGCCCAGCGAGGGGATGAACACCAGGATGCAGCCGGCGACGATGCCGGGCATGGCCAGCGGGATGATGATCCGCTTCAGCGCCTTCCAGCGGTTGGCGCCGAGGTCGAAGGCGGCTTCCACCAGGCGCCAGTCCATCTTCTCCAGGCTGGTGTAGATGGGCAGCACCATGAATGGCAGGTAGGTGTAGAGCAGGCCGATGATCACCGCGTTGTCGGTGTACAGCAGGCCGATGGCGGCGTCGCTGAAGCCCAGCTTGTGCAGGCCCTCGTCGACCAGGCCGCCGTTGCGCAGCAGCAGGATCCAGGCGTACACGCGCACCAGCAGGTTGGTCCAGAACGGCACCGTGACCAGGAACAGCAGCATGTTGCGCCGGCGTTCGTCCTGCAGCGCCAGGTACAGCGCGGTGGGGAAGCCGATCAGCAGGCAGCCGGCGGTGGTCAGGATGGACAGCCAGAAGGAGCGCTGGAAGATGCCCAGGTAGTCGGTGTTGAACACCAGGGTGTCGTCCAGGTCGCGTTCCCAGAGGAAGTTGATGTAGGCCTCCAGCGTGTGCTGGCCCCACTTCACGCCGCCATAGTCGCCCGGCGCCTGCAGCGACACGGCGAGCATGATGCCCAGCGGCAGCACCAGGAACACCAGCAGGACCAGCATCGCCGGGGTGGTCAGCGCCAGCCGCGCGCGCAGGCTCTTGCGCTCGGCCTGCAGGCGCAGGGTACTCATTCGGCCAGCACCCGGATGGCGTCGCCGGGCACCCGCACGCGCACCCGCGCGCCGGGTTCGTGCGCGCCCACCGCGCCCTGGCGGTTCTGCTGGCGCACGCGGAAGCCGGGCTGGCCCGCGACCTTCAGGTGGTAGACGGTGTCGGTGCCGACGTAGACCACGTTCTCCACCACGCCTTCCAGCTCGCCGTCGTGGGCCAGCTCGGTGCGTTCCGGGCGGATCGCCAGGGTCACCTTGCCCGGCAGGGTGGTGCTGGCGGCCAGGCGCTGGCCGTCGGCGAGGACCACGCCGTCGCCGCTGGCCTGGGCTTCGAGGAAGTTGGTCTCGCCGATGAAGTCGGCCACCCAGCGGTTCGCCGGGGCGTCGTAGATTTCGGTGGGGGTGCCGATCTGCAGGATCTGGCCCTTGCTCATGACCGCGATGCGGTCGGACATGGTCAGCGCTTCTTCCTGGTCGTGGGTAACGAAGATGAAGGTGATGCCGGTCTCGTGCTGCAGGCGCTTGAGCTCGATCTGCATCTCCTTGCGCAGCTTCAGGTCCAGCGCCGAGAGCGATTCGTCGAGCAGCAGCACCTTGGGCCGGCTGGCCAGCGCGCGGGCCAGGGCGATGCGTTGCTGCTGGCCGCCGGAGAGCTGGTCGGCGCGGCGCGAACCGACGTCGGGCAAACGCACCAGTTCCAGCATGGCCTTCACCGTGGCGTCGGTCTCGGCCTTGGGCTTGCCCTGCATTTCCAGGCCGAAGGCGATGTTCTGCGCCACGGTCATGTGCGGGAACAGGGCGTAGCTCTGGAAGACGGTGTTGACCGGGCGGCGGAAGGGCGGGAGGCCCTGCATGGGTTCGCCGTAGAGGCGGATGCTGCCGGAGGTGGGTTGTTCGAAGCCGGCGATGAGCCGCAGGAGGGTGGTCTTGCCGCAGCCCGAGGGGCCGAGGAGGGTGAAGAACTCGTTGGCGCGGATGTCCAGGGATACGTCGTCCAGGGCCTTGAGGCCTTGGCCGGGGGTACCGAATTCCATCCCGATCCGCTCAATGGCAATCGCGCTGGTCATGCTTCAATACCATGCAGTTAAGCAGTTGTTATTGTTTGAGGTTTTGGGGTTCTGACGACCGCTTCACCTAGCTGCGGCTTGATAATGGCCCTCCTGTTCGTGGTGGCAGAACGATAGAACAGGCCAATAAGGGATAATTCAGGCCAAGTTGAAGGGCCACATTCATCAGCGCGATTCGGCTGGG
>NZ_JARJLT010000103.1 GCF_029335315.1 Pseudomonas citronellolis | reverse complement strand
GCGCCAGTTGCTGCTGGTAGAGCGTCAGCTGTTGGGTCTGTTCGGCGTCGGGGTAGTGGCGGCGCAGGAATTGCCCCAGCTCCCGCAACCCCTGGGTGTCGCGCTGGGCGCCGAGGCGCTTGGCCAGCTGCAGGGTCAGTTGCGGCAGCTGCGCCGCTGCCTGCCCGCCTTGGGCCAGGCGTCGCCAGGTTCCCAGCGCACGGGGCGTGTCATCGAGTTGCAGGAGCTTCTGCAGCAGGTGCAACTGCACCATGGGGTGCGCCAGCAGGCGCTGCCCCTCCGCCGGGCTGTCGTCGGCCAGGCGCCGCAGCAGACCGGTGGCCTCGCCGGCGGGCAAGGCGAACAGCTGCTTGAGCACGGCGCTGAGCAGTGCCGGGTCCTGGCGCGAGCGGGCCACGCCGTACAGGCGTTCGATCAGCAACAGCCGGCCTGGATAGCGCTCCAGCAACTCGAGGCCTCGCGGCGCGGCCTGGTCCAGGGCGAAGCGGCCGATCAGCGCGTCGAGGGTCGCCAGTTCGCGCTTGAAGGCGGCATCCGGGTCGTCCTTGCTCAGGTAAGCCTCGTCGACCTGCATGCGCCCGAAGCGGCGCGGCAGCCACACCAGCAGGAAGCCCGAGGCCAGGCCGCCGAGGTGCGCGTAGTAGTTGACGTGGTCGGCGGCGCGCAGCAGCCCGTAGAGCTCCTTGCCCATCCACAGCGGCAATATCCATAGGGCCGGCGCGCTGAAGTAGCCGAGCAGCGGGCCGAGCCAGTAGAAGAAGCGGATGCGGCGCAGGCCGTAGACGCCGATGTACATGCCCATCAGCCCGGAAATGGCCCCGGAGGCGCCGATGCCGCTGACCCACACCGGGTCCAGCGCCCACCACAGCAACCCCGAGCAGAGCCCGCTGAGCAGGTACAGCGCCAGGTACTTCAGGCGTCCCAGGGCCACCTCCAGGGCGAAGCCGAAGAGGAACAGGAACACCATGTTGCCGGTCAGGTGCCAGAAGTCGCCGTGCAGGAACATCGAGCCGAACAGGCCCTTGAGGCTGAACTGCGCCGGGATGAAGCCGAAGCGCAGCGAGCTCAGGCGGTCGCGCGCGGCTTCGGCGCTGGCCCGCGCCGCTTGCCAGGCCGGGTCCTGCTTGAAGGCGGGCATGTCGCGCAGTTCATGGCCGAACTCCAGGTCGCGCAGGACCAGCCAGGCCAGGTCCTGGCGGCGTAGCGCCTCGACGCTGCGGCGAGCGTCGTCGTCGAGCTTCTCGCGGCGCGCGAAGGAGTCGAGGAACAGCGGGCGTTCGCGGCTGAGCAGGTCCTGTTGCAGGTAGACGCCGATGGCGTGCTCCTGGCGCTCGTGGTCGCCGCCCTGGTAGAGGAAGAAGATCAGGCAGTTCAGCAGGATCAGCGCCAGGGTGACCAGTGGCGGCTTCTTCCAGTCCAGCGGGTGTTCGGCGGGCACGACGAGCATGGGCAGCCTGTCCTTGGCGGGCGGTGATGGCGCGAGACTATCACCGGCGTGGAGGGCTGTCTGTCAGTTGCTGCGCTTGCTCTGGATGGAGTCGATGCGGTTGCCGCGGAAACGCACGAAATAGAGCATGCCGTTCCACGGCCCGTAGATCCATTCCTCCACCCGCACCTCCTGGCGCTCGCCCCAGTCGCCGACCACGATGCGGTTGCCCAGGTAGGAACGGTCCACTGGCTGGCCGCAGCGGTCGATCACGTCGCTGGTGCTGTCGCCGCTGCTGATCAGGCGGCTGCCGCAACGCAGGCTGTCGGCCTGGGCGGCGCCGGCGGCGAGCAGCAACAGCGGCAGGAGGAGGGCGATGGGGCGCATGGGGGCTCCGCGAATCAGTCGCGCTTGAATTCGATGCTCTTCAGCCGGTTGGCTTCGAAGGTGAGGATGTAGCTGGCGCCGTTGCGCGGGCCGTAGACCCATTCCTCGATCTTGAACTCGCGGCGGTCGTAGCCGCCGAGGGTGTAGCCGACGTCGTCGCGGTGGTCCGGCGCGCCGCACTTCTGCTCCACTTCCCAGGCGCGGTCGCCGACGCTGACCAGCGCGCTGCCGCAGCGCATGCTGTCGGCCTGGGCGGTGACGCTGGCCAGCAGCAGGGCGCCGGCCAGCAGGGGGAGGGACTTCATCGGGCTTGCCTCATTCGCTGTCGAGGTGGAGCTGGGTGGTGACCTCGCCGCCTTTCTCCGCCTCGCCCAGGCTGACATCGATCAGGTAGATACGATCATCCCCCAGTCCACCCTTGGACACCAGATAGTCCTTGATCCGCGCGCCGCGCTCCTGGGCCAGCTTGCGCAGCAGCAACTGGCTGCCGCTCCAGGAGTCGATCACCGCCTGGCGCAGCTTGGCGCTGCGCTCGTCCTTGCTCAGCTGCTGCCATTCCGCCGGCGGCTGTTTCTTCAGGCGCGTGCGGTAGATGCCTTCGAGCAGGGCCGGTTGCAGGTCCTCGGGCACCTCCAGCTTGCTGGCGTCGCTGGGCACCTTGTCGCCGCGGCGTTGCAGCATCTTGTAGTAGCTGTCGCGGAATTCCTGTTGCAGGCGCTGCTCGGCCAGCAGCGGGCCGTCGGCCGCGGCGGCGCTGACCCCCTCGACCTCCAGCTTCAGCGCCGGGCGTTGCTTGAGCGCGCCGGCGAGCTTGTCGAGGTTGCCCTGGGCGGCCGGCGCCAGGTCGCTGGAACCGGCGGCGAAGGCGACGTTGCCGAGGTCCTCGTCGCCACCGCCGGACGCCAGCCCGGCGATGAACTTGAAGGGCGCCTGCACGGCGCGCAGCACCAGGTTGCGCAGGGTCTGCCAGACGATCGGCATGACGCTGAACTGCGGGTTGTTCAGGTCGCCTTCCAGCGGCAGCTGGATGTCGATGTTGCCGTTGGTGTCCTTGAGCAGCGCCACCGCCAGTTTCACCGGCAGGTCGACGGCGTCCGGGCTGTCGACCTTCTCGCCCAGCTGCAGGTGCTCGACCAGCACCTTGTTGTCGGCTTTCAGCTGGCCCTTGGTGATCTGGTAGTGCAGGTCCAGGTTCAGCCGGCCCTTGCGGATGCGGTAGCCGGCGAACTTGCCGGAATACGGCGTCAGCGTGGTCAGCTCGACACGCTTGAAGCTGGTGGCGATATCCAGCTTCTCCATCGGCGAGAACGGGTTGAGGCTGCCCTTGATGGTCACCGGGGCGTACTTGTCGACCTTGCCCTTGATGTCGACGCTGGCCGGCTGCGGATTGCGGTTGTCGATGGCGCCGATCTCGCCGCCCAGTTGCTGGATGGCGGTGGCGAAGTCCGGGCGCAGGGTCAGGTCGGCGAAGTTGGCCGAGCCGTCGTTGATGCGGATACCGCCGATGCGGATGCCCAGCGGCTTGCCGCTGTCGGCCTTGGCGCTGGCGCCCTTGGCGGCCGGCTGCGCGGGTTGGGCGATGATCAGCTCGCTGACGTTGGTGCTGCGATCCTCGTTGATGATGAAGCGCGCGTAGGGCTGTTCGAAGGACACGCTCTGGATCACCAGGCTGTCGCCGTGGCGGTAGGCGAGGCCGTCGAGGGTGAGCTTCTGCCATTTCACGAAGTCGCGGCTCTTCAGGGTGTCCAGCGTATGCAGCTGGGTGACCTCGGCGCTGCCGCCGACGCTGAAGGCCAGCGGCTCGGTGCCCTTGAGGTCGACGTCGAGCTTGCTGGCGAGGAAGCCGCTGCGCAGTTCCAGGCGGATGAACGGTTCCAGGTAGGCCTGGGCCAGGCGCAGGTCGATGTCGCGGGTGGCGACCTTGAGCTTGGCGCTGACCGGGTTCGGGGTGACGCTGCCGCTGGCCTCGATCTGCCCGCCCTTGCCGATGCCGGTCTTGAGCTTGAGCTGCAGCGGGCTGGTCAGCGAGCTGTCGAGGTCCTGCAGGTCGAGGTCGAGCGGGCCGACGTCCAGTGCCACCGCCTTGGCCGGCACGCGGTCGGCCAGGTGCACTTTGTAGCCGCGCAGCTGGGTGTCGCGCAGCACCACGTGCCAGGGCTTCTGCGGTTCCACCGGCTTGGCTGGCTGCGGCGCGGGGCTGGCCGGCTTGTCGGCGGCGGCCGCGACGGCGGCCTGGTCGGCCTGCGCCTGGGCTTTGGCTTGCGCCTTGGCCTCGGTTTCGGCGGCGGGTGTGCTTGCGGTTTGCGCCGTGGCCTGGGTACTGGCCTTGTCCGCCTCGGGCTTGCTCTCGGGCTTGGCCGGCGTCTTGGCGGCCTCGGCTTCCGGCTTGGCTATCGGGGTGGCATCGGTCTTGGCGGCTTCGGCGGGCTGCGGCGCGGCCTCGGCGGGCGCCTGGGCCGGTTCGCCCGCGGCAGGTGCTGCGGCGGCCGGCGCCGGCTTGCGCTCGGGCTTCTGGAAGTTGGCGAAGAGTTTCTGCCAGTCGAGCTGGCCGTCCTTCTCCCGCGCGGCCCAGGTTTCCAGGCCCTGGCTGCGGATCTGGCCGACCACCACCTCGCGCTTGGCCAGGTCCAGGCTGGTGTCGCCGACGTCGAGGCTGGCCAGGGTGACCAGCGGCTTGCCGGCCGGGCTCTTGAGGTCGAGCTCGCGCAGGTTGGCGCTGGTCTTCTCCAGCAGCAGTTCGGTGTCCTTGCTCAGGTCCAGCTTGTAGTCGGTGGCGACGCTGAGGATGCCTTTCTGCAACTCCAGCGGCACCGCGTCGCGCACATAGGGCCACCAGGCCTTGAGCGGTATGCCCTGGACCGACAGGCTGCCGCTGGAGGCCAGCGGGATGAGGCTGAAATCACCCTTCCAGTCGACCTTGCCGCCGTGCGGGCCGGTGCCGCTCAGGGTCATCTGCGCGCCGCTGTCGGGCAGGGTGCTGAGGTTGTGCAGTTCGAAGCCCAGCGGGTCGAAGACGAAGTCCACCTGCTCGCTCGGGCGGTTGTCCTGGAAGTGCACGCTGCCCTGGCTCAGGGCAATGCGCTCGATGCGCACGGGGAACGGCTTGCTGTCCGGCTGCGCGGGTTGCGGCTCGCTGGGCGGCAGGTTGAACAGGCGGGTGAGGTTGAGGGTGCCGTCCTCGGCGAACAGCACCTCGCCGTGGGGCTTGTCGAGCTGCACGTCGACCAGGTGCAGTTGGCGGGTCCACAGGCTGTCCCACTGCAAGTCGGCGTACAGGCGTTCGAAGGCCACCTGTTCCTGGCCGGGCTGGCCGATGCGCAGGCCCCAGACGCTCAGTTCCAGGCTGAAGGGGTTGAGTTCGATGCGATCGATGTGCGCCGGCAGCGTGGCGTAGTGCGCCAGTTGCTGGTTGGCCACGCGCAGGGCGACGCCGGGGAGGATCAGGAAGCCCAGCAGGCAGTAGAGGAGGAACAGCAGCACCAGGGTGCCGATCGCGCGAATCAATCCTTTGGGCATGGCGGGCTTCGTCTTCCGTCGTGGCGTACCTCGGAGTATGGCACGCGAGCAAAGTTCCAAACGCTGAGCCGGGGCAAGCCCTCAGGCCTGCAGGTTGTGCTGGCGGGCGAATTCCACCAGGTCCACCAGGCTGTCCAGTTGCAGTTTCTCGAGGATGCGGGTCTTGTAGGTACTGACGGTCTTCTGGCTGAGGAACAGCTCCTCGGCGATCTGCTTGTTGCTCAGCCCGCGCACCAGGCTGCGCAGCACCACCAGCTCGCGCGGGGTGAGCGCCGCCACCGGGTCGTCGCCGGCCTGCCCGGCGCTGCCCAGCGGCCGCTCGGGGAAGCAGCGGTAGCCGGAGACCAGCATGCGCGCGGCGTTGAGGATGGCCGCGGTGTCCTTGTTCTTGCTCACGAAGCCATGGCCGCCGGCGGCTTCCACGCGGTTGGCGTAGAGGCGCTCGTCCTGGGAACTGAGCACCAGCAGGCGGATGTTTTCGTCGAAGATGTGCACCCGCGCCAGCAGGTCCATGCCGTCCAGCCCGGGCAGGTTCAGGTCGAGGATTACCAGGTCGGGGCGTTCCTGGCGCACCAGGTTGAGACCGGCGAGGCCATCGGGCGCCTCGCCGACGATTTCGAATTGCGGGTCCTGGGCCAGTAGCGAGCGGATCGCCAGGCGCATGGCGGGGTGATCCTCCACCAGCACGACGCGTTTGTTCATGGGCAGTCCTTTTGAGTCCTCGGCATGCCCTTTGAAGATAGCCCAGATGGCGCGACCGGGAGGCCGCGCCGGCGTGGCGGATCAGCGCTCGATGGCGAGCGCCACGCCCTGGCCGCCGCCGATGCACAGCGTGGCCAGGCCTTTGCGGGCGTCGCGACGAAGCATTTCGTGCAGCAGGGTCACCAGAACGCGACAACCGGACGCGCCGATCGGATGGCCGAGGGCGATGGCGCCGCCGTTGACGTTGACCTTGGTGGCGTCCCAACCCAGCTCCTTGCCCACCGCCAGGGCCTGGGCGGCGAAGGCCTCGTTGGCCTCGATCAGGTCGAGGTCGGCCAGCTGCCAACCGGCCTTTTCCAGGCAGCGGCGGGTGGCCGAGACCGGGCCGATGCCCATGATCGCCGGGTCGACCCCGGCGCTGGCGTAGGCGGCGATGCGGGCCAGCACCGGCAGGCCCAGGGCCTCGGCCTTGGCGGCGCTCATCAGCAGCACGGCGGCGGCGCCGTCGTTGAGGGTCGAGGCGTTGCCGGCGGTGACGCTGCCGTCCTTCTTGAACGCCGGCTTGAGCTTGGCCAGGGATTCGGCGGTGGTGCCGGCGCGCGGTTGTTCGTCGGTGTCGAAGCGCAGCGGCTCGCCCTTGCGCTGGGGAATCTCCACCGGCGCGATCTCGGCGGCGAAGCGGCCGGCGGCGATGGCTTCGACGGCGCGGCGCTGGGATTCGGCGGCGAAGGCGTCCTGCTCCTCGCGACTGATGGCGTACTTGTCCACCAGGTTCTCGGCGGTGATGCCCATGTGGTAGTCGTTGAAGGCGTCCCACAGGCCGTCGACGATCATGCTGTCGAGCAGTTGCGCGTGGCCCATGCGCAGGCCGGTGCGCGCCTTGGGCAGCACGTAGGGGGCCAGGCTCATGCTTTCCTGGCCGCCGGCGATGACCACCTCGGCGTCGCCGCAGCGGATCGCCTGGGCCGCCAGGTGCAGGGCCTTGAGGCCCGAGCCGCAGACCTTGTTGACGGTCATGGCCGGCACTTCGCGGGGCAGGCCGGCGGCGATGGCGGCCTGGCGCGCGGGGTTCTGTCCGGCGCCGGCGGTGAGGGTCTGGCCGAGGATGACTTCGTCGACTTCGCTGGCGGCGAGGCCGGTCTGGCGCAGCAACTGGCGGATCACCACGGAACCCAGTTCGTGGGCCGGCAGGGCGGCCAGGGCTCCCTGGAAGCTGCCGATGGCGGTGCGGGTGGCGGCGACGATGACGACATCTTGCATGACGCTTTCCTCAGCGGTGGCGGCGCGGGCCGCGGCGAACGATCCGCCATGGTTGCACAGCCCGCTCGGGCAGGACCACTACCCGAACCGAGTGGTCGGGCGCGAGCCCGCGCGGTCAGCGCAGCGGTGGCAGGCCCATGCGCCGGCGCGCGCGGTGCAGCGAGCCGTTGCGCACCGCCCAGCGCAGCAATGGCACGCTGCGCCGCACGCTGGCGCGGATCAGCTGGCGCTGCAGCGGGCGCAGGGAAAAGCCGAGCATCTGCGCCGCCCAGTCGGGCAGCAGGTCGATGCCGGCGCGCATCATCAGGGCGCCGAAGGGCTTGGCCAGGGAGCTGGGCGCGGGGGCGTCGAGCAGCACGCCGACCACTTCGCGGGTGCGCTCGTCGTAGCGCAGTTGCGGGCGCATGCGTTGCAGGTAGTCCTCGACTTCCTGGCGCGAGCGCGGCACGCCGCGGGCGCCCAGGCGTTCGGCGATCAGGGCGATCTCGTCGTAGTAGCGGTCCTGCTCGCTGCCCGGCAGGTCGGGGTTGAGGTAGCGCAGGTGCGACTTGAGGAAGCAGCTGACTTCGGCGACGTGCACCCAGGTCAACAGGTCGGGGTCGCTGGCGGCGTAGGGCGTGCCGTCGGGCAGGGTGCCGCTGACGCCTTCGTGGATGCGCCGCACCCGCGCGATCAGCTTCTCGGCGTCGGCCTGCGAGCCGTAGGTGGTGGCGGAGATGAACTGGCCGGTGCGGCGCAGGCGGCCGAGCATGTCGGCGCGGAAGTTGGAGTGGTCCCAGACGCCGCCCAGGGCGGCCGGGTGGAGCATCTGCAGAAGCAGCGCGCTGATGCCGCCGATCAGCATCGAGCTGAAGTCGCCGTGCACCTGCCAGCTGGCCGACTCCGGGCCGAACAGGCCGGGGTCGCCCTTGGGGGATTCGAAGTCGACGCCCCCGAGGGCGAGTCCGGTCAGGCTCAGGACCTGGCTTTCGATGTGGCGGCGAACGGTTTCCATGGCGGGGAGCTGCAAGCCTCAAGCGTCAAGCTACAAGTGGTGCATGGCGTTAGCTTAACCGCAGGCGCTCTGTCTTGCAGCTTGCAGCCACCCCTCATCTGTTGATGCGATTGTCGATGAGCCCCTGGACCACGCCGGGGTCGGCGAGGGTCGAGGTGTCGCCGAGGTTGTCCAGTTCGTTACAGGCGATCTTGCGCAGGATGCGCCGCATGATCTTGCCCGAGCGGGTCTTCGGCAGGCCCGGCGCCCACTGCAGCAGTTCCGGCTTGGCGAAGCTGCCGATCTCCTTGCCGACCAGCGCCAGCAGCTCCTGCTTCAGCGCGTCGCTCGGCTCGACGCCATTCATCGGCGTGACGAAGGCGTAGATGCCCTGGCCCTTGAGGTCGTGCGGGTAGCCGACCACGGCGGCCTCGGCCACGGCGTCGTGCAGCACCAGGGCGCTCTCCACCTCGGCGGTGCCGATGCGGTGCCCGGAGACGTTGATGACGTCGTCGACCCGCCCGGTGATCCAGTAGTAGCCGTCCTCGTCGCGGCGCGCGCCGTCGCCCGTGAAGTAGTAGCCGGGGTAGGGCTTGAAGTAGGTGTCGATCATCCGCTGGTGATCGCCATAGACGCTGCGGATCTGGCTCGGCCAGCTGGCCTTGATGGCCAGCACGCCGGCGCCGGGGCCGTCGATCTCCTTGCCCTGTTCGTCCAGCAGCACCGGCTGCACGCCGAAGAACGGCCGGGTCGCCGAGCCGGGCTTGAGCGCGGTGGCGCCGGGCAGCGGGGTGATGAGGATGCTGCCGGTCTCGGTCTGCCACCAGGTATCCACGATCGGGCAGCGCGCATCGCCGACCACGTGGTAGTACCACTCCCAGGCTTCCGGGTTGATCGGCTCGCCCACCGAACCGAGCAGGCGCAGGCTGGCGCGCGAAGTCTGCCTGACCGGCGCCTCGCCCTCGCGCATCAGTGCGCGGATGGCGGTCGGGGCGGTGTAGAAGATGTTCACCTGGTGCTTGTCGATCACCTGCCAGAAGCGCGAGGCGTCCGGGTAGTTCGGCACGCCCTCGAACATCAGCGTGGTGGCGGCGTTGGCCAGCGGGCCGTAGACGATGTAGCTGTGGCCGGTGACCCAGCCGACGTCGGCGGTGCACCAGTAGATGTCACCGTCGTGGTAGTCGAACACGTACTTGTGGGTCATGGCCGCGCCCAGCAGATAGCCGCCGGTGGTGTGCAGCACGCCCTTGGGTTTGCCGGTGGAGCCGGAGGTGTAGAGGATGAACAGCGGGTCCTCGGCGTCCATCGGCTCGGGCGGGCAGTCCTCGCTGGCCCCGCGCACCGCCTCGTGGTACCAGAGGTCGCGACCCTCGACCCAGGGCACCTCGCCCTGGGTGCGCTGCACCACCACCACGCTGGAGACCTTCGGGCAGTCCTTCAGGGCCTTTTCCACGTTCTGCTTGAGCGGCACGTACTTGCCGCCGCGTACGCCTTCATCGGCGGTGATCACGGTGCGGCAGTCGGAGTCGAGGATGCGGTCGCGCAGGGAGTCCGGCGAGAAGCCGCCGAACACCACCGAGTGGATCGCGCCGATGCGCGCGCAGGCCAGCATGGCGTAGGCCGCCTCGGGGATCATCGGCATGTAGATGCACACCCGGTCGCCTTTCTCGACGCCGCGGCTCTTCAGCACGTTGGCCAGGCGGCAGACGTGGCTGTGCAGCTTGCGGTAGGTGATGTGGGCGGATTCGCTGGGGTTGTCGCCTTCCCAGATGATCGCCACCTGCTCGGCGCGCTGTTCCAGGTGGCGGTCGATGCAGTTGTAGGCGACGTTGAGCTGGCCGCCCTTGAACCAGGTGGCCTGGCCGCGTGCCAGGTCGCCGTGGTGCACCGAGTGCCAGGGCTTGAACCAGTCGAGCAGCGCCTTGGCCTGCTCGCCCCAGAACACGTCCGGTTGTTCGATGGATTGGCGGTAGAGGCGCTGGTAGCCCTCCTCGTCGAGGTAGGCACGCTTGCGAACGGCGTCCGGCACCGGGTGAACGGTGATTTCGAACATGACGATATCCTTGTTGTTGTGATGTTTTTCGAAGGCGTCTGGCTCAAGACTGGGCCAATGCGCGGCCCGGTTCAAGTCTTGGAGGGATGGCCGGCGGTTCGGTCGGGGCCCGCTACGTCCGCGTGCAGCGAATGCCTTGCGTAGGGCGAAGAGCGCGCCAGTGTCATGCGCCGTCGGTGCGCGCGCAGGGCGCGCTCCTGCAGGGGAATGGCAGGTGGCGCATGCCGTAGCGGAAATGAAAACGCCGCTTCCCCTGTGGAGGAAGCGGCGTTTTCTGCCACGGCGGCGAATCAGCCGCGGTGACGGCCGCGGAAGAAGTCGATCAGGCCCTGGGTCGAGGCGTCCTCGGCCGGGGTTTCCTCGCTGCCGACCAGGCGACCGTAGACCGCCTTGCCAAGCTCCTTGCCCAGCTCCACGCCCCACTGGTCGAAGGCGTTGATGCCCCAGAGGATGCTCTGCACGTAGACCTTGTGCTCGTACATGGCGATCAGTGCACCCAGGCGGCGGGCGCTGATGCGCTCCAGCACCAGGGTGTTGCTCGGGCGGTTGCCGGGGATCGCTTTGTGCGGCGCCAGGCGCTGCACTTCGGCTTCATCCAGGCCCTTGGCGCGCAGTTCGGCCTCGGCCTCGGCGCGGGTCTTGCCGAGCATCAGCGCCTGGCTCTGCGACAGGCAGTTGGCGTACAGCCACTGGTGGTGGTCGGCTACCGGGTTGTAGCTGGACACCGGGACGATGAAGTCCGCCGGGATCAGCTGGGTGCCCTGGTGCAGCAACTGGTGGTAGGCGTGCTGGCCGTTGCAGCCGACGCCGCCCCAGATCACCGGGCCGGTGCCGGCCGAGACCGGGGTGCCGTCCTGGCGCACGCTCTTGCCGTTGGACTCCATGTCCAGCTGCTGCAGGTGGTCGGTGATGTTCCGCAGGTAGTAGTCGTAGGGCAGGATGGCGTGGCTGCGCGCGCCCCAGAAGTCGCCGTACCAGACGCCGAGCAGGCCCAGCAGCACCGGGATGTTGCGGGCGAAGGGCGCGGTCTGGAAGTGCTGGTCCATGCTGTAGGCGCCGGACAGCAGCTCCTTGAAGTTGTTGATCCCCACCGACATGG
>NZ_JARJLT010000102.1 GCF_029335315.1 Pseudomonas citronellolis | reverse complement strand
GCCGGTTCGCGAGCAAGCTCGCTCCTACAAGAGCAGGGCCATCCTGCGTGGGGGTTACCAGCGGGAGGCGAGGAAGGTGGCGGCGGCGCGGTAGCGTTCGGCGACTTCCGGCACCAGGCCGCCCATGCGCAGGAAGTCGTGGGTCAGGCCGCGGCACAGGCTGGCGCTGACGTCCACGCCCTGCTCTTCCAGGGCCTTCGCGTAGGCCAGGCCCTCGTCCTGCAACGGGTCGTACTCGGCGATCTGCAGCAGCGCCGGCGCGCTGCCGCGCAGGCGCTCGCCGGCGTACAGCGGCGAGCAGCGCCAGTCGGCCTTGTGCTCCGGCGTGGGCGCGTACTGGGCGTAGAACCAGTCCAGCGAGGCGCTTTCCAGCAGGTAGCCCTCGGCGAACAGCTCCATCGATTCGCTGTACCGGGTGGCGTCCACCGCCGGGTAGAACAGCAACTGCGCGCGCGGTTGCACGGCGCCCTCGGCAGCCAGTTCGGCGGCCAGCACGCTGGCCAGGGTGGCACCGGCGCTGTCGCCGGCCAGGGCGACGCGCGCCGGGTCCAGGGCGAACGCGGCGGCGTGGCCTTGCAGCCAGTTCCAGCTGTCGCGGGTGTCTTCCACGGCGCCGGGGAACGGCGTTTCCGGGGCCAGGCGGTAGGCCGGGGCCAGCACCGCGCAGGCGCAGTCGCGGGCCAGCTGGCGGCACACGCCGTCGTGGGAATCGAGGCTGCCGACGGTATAGCCGCCGCCGTGCAGGTACAGCAGCACCGGCCAGCCGGCGGCGGGCGCGGCGTTTTCCGGCAGGTACAGGCGCGCGTCCAGCTCGCCCTGGCGCGTCGGCAGGCGCAGTTGGCGCACCGGCAGCGTGGGCGCGGCGTTCTTCAGCGCCGCCGAGGACGCCTCGAATTCCGCCCGCGCCTGTGCCGGGGTCAGGTCGTGCAGAACCGGGCGACCGGCCAGGCGGCCTTCGTCGACCATGTCGAGGAAGGCGGAGATTTCCGGGTGCAGCATGCTCACCTCTGTGGCGAAGGGTTCGCCCCGGCGCGGCGCCGGGGCATTCGGGTCGGGCCGGGTCACGCCGGCAGCGCTGCGCCAGCCTTGGCGCAGCAGTGTTCGATCACCCCGTGCAGCTCCTCTTCCAGCAGCGCCATCAGCCGCTCGACGCTGGAGCGTCGGTAGCCGCGCTTGCTGTACAGGCAGCGCAGGGCCAGTTCGCCGTCGTAGACCTGGCCGATGATCTCCAGCCAGTTGTTCAGCGGCGTGCTGGCGGCGTAGGCGTCGCCCGGGCGTTCCTCCAGCGGGACGAACAGCGCCTGCTCGTCGAAGCTCTGGTCGAACTGCCCGAGGTAGTTGAAGGTCACCCGTGGCTGCGCGCGGGCGGCCAGCTGGCGACGCACGTCGGGCGCGCCCAGGTAGCGCAGCACGCCGTAGCCGATGCCCTTGTCCGGCACCGCGCGCAGCTGCTGGCGCACCGCTGGGATCGACTCGGCGTAGCCGCCCCGCCCCGGTGTCAGGCGCAGCGGGAACAGGCTGGTGAACCAGCCGAGGGTGCGGCTGTGGTCGACGCCGTCGAGGAGGTCCTCGCGGCCGTGGCCCTCCAGCCCCACCAGCACCGACTCGCCACCGCTGTGGCGGCACAGGGCGCGGCCCAGGGCGGTCAGCAGCAGGTCGTTGATCTGCGTGCGGTAGGCCTCCGGCGCCACCTTGAGCAGGCGCGCGGTGCGCGCGCGGTCCAGGCGCAGGCGCACCTGCTCCATCTCGGCCATGCGCTGGCGCCCGCGCGGGTTGTCCAGGGCCGGCTCGGCCAGGCCTTCGGCGTCGGTCTGCGCCAGCCAGTAGTCCAGCTCGGCGGCCAGGCGCGGCGTCTCGGCGTGCCGGCGCAGGCCTTCGGCCCAGGCGCGATAGGCGCTGGTGCGTTCGGCGAAGACCGGCGCGCGGCCCTCGCCGAGCTGCTGGTAGGCCTGTTGCAGGTCCTGCAGGAGGATGCGCCAGGACACCCCGTCCACCCCCAGGTGGTGGATGGCCAGCAGCAGCCGGTGGCTGCCGTCGGCCAGCTCGATGTAGGCCGCGCGCAGCAGGCGCCCGTCGCCGATGCGCAGGCTGCGCTGGGCCTGGTTGGCAATGGCCAGGGCGGCCTCGGCGTCCGCCGCCTGGCGGGTCCACAGCAGCGGCTCGGCGTCCAGGCCCAGCTCGGCCACCTCGCGGTAGCGTTGCCGCCACTGGCCATCGGCGCCGCGGGCGAAGGCCAGGCGCAGGCTGGCGTGCTCGGCCAGCAGCGCGCGCAGCGCCGCCTCCAGGCGTTCGCCGTCCAGGGCCTGGCGGCAGCCCAGCAGCACCGCCTGGTTGAAGTGGTCCGGCGCGGCCAGTTGCTGGTCGAACATCCATTGCTGGATCGGGATCAGGCCGAAGGCTTCGCCGTCGTCCGCGACCTGCGCCAGCGGCTGCTCGTCGGTGTCGGCGGCGCGCTGCTCCAGCACGGCGGCGATGGTCTGGTACTGCAGCAGGTCGCGCAGGCGGATTTCCCGGCCGATGTCCCCGGCCTGGCGTGCCCGCGACACCACTTGCAGGCTGAGGATGGAGTCGCCGCCCAGGTCGAAGAAGTTGTCGTGGATGCCGACCCGCTCCACCTGCAGCACCTCGGCCCAGATCGCCGCCAGCGCGCGCTCGGCGGCGTCGCGCGGGGCGACGCAGGCGTCGGCCTGCCACTGCGGTTCGGGCAGCGCCTTGCGGTCGAGCTTGCCGGCCGGGGTCAGCGGCATGCGCTGCAGCGCGATGATCTGCGCCGGCACCATGTAGTCCGGCAGGCGCGCACGCAGCCAGGTACGCAGCTCGTCGTTGCTCGCGGCGCTGTCCAGGTAGCTGACCACATAGCCGACCAGCTGCTTGCCGGACAGCCCGTCGCGCGCCACCACCAGCGCCTCGGCCACCTGCGGGTGCTCCTGCAGGCGCGCCTCGATCTCGCCCAGCTCGATGCGGAAGCCACGGATCTTCACCTGGTGGTCGATGCGTCCGACGTAGTCGATCACCCCGTCGGCGCGGCCGCGCACCAGGTCGCCGCTGCGGTACATGCGCTGGCCGTCGCCGGCGAAGGGATCGGCGACGAAACGCTCAGCGGTCAGTTCCGGGCGCTGGTGGTAGCCGCGCGCCAGGCCTTCGCCGCCGATGTACAGCTCGCCGGCCACGCCCAGCGGCACCGGGCGGAGCTCTTCGTCGAGGATGTACAGGCGGCGCTGGCCGACCGCCTTGCCGATGGGTGCGTAGGCGGCGCCGCACTGGCTGTCGCGCGCGGCCTTCCACAGCAGCGGCGTGACCACGGTTTCGGTGGGCCCGTAGCCGTTGATCAGGTACTGCGCGCCGAGCGCCTGGCGCGCCAGCTCGTAGCTGGCGTTGGGCACGGCGTCGCCGCCGAAGCAGTAGATGCGCATCGGTGGCGGGTTGCCTTCGCGGCGCGCGTGTTCGGCCAGTTGCAGCAGGTAGGCCGGCGGGAAGGCGGCGACGTTGACGGCGTGCTCGTGCAGCGCGGCGTAGGTCTGTTCCGGGGTCCACAGCTCGTCGCCACGGATCACCAGGCTGCCGCCGTGGACCAGGGTGGTCAGCCAGCGCTCGTGGGCGCCGTCGAAGGCGAACGACATGAAGTGCAGCTCGCGGCTGTCCTGATCCATGCCGTACAGCTCGCCGATGGCCGCGCAGTGCATGGCCAGCGGCGCGTGGGCCACGCTCACGCCCTTGGGCCGGCCGGTAGAGCCGGAGGTGTAGATGATGTAGGCCAGGTGCTCGCCCTCCAGGGCCACCACCGGCAGGTCGCTGTCTTCGTCGTCCAGCCGCAGGCCGTCCAGTTCCAGGCAGGCCACCCCGGCCGGCAGCGGCAGGCGCCCGCGCAGGCGGCTGTCGGTGAGCAACAGGGCGATGCCGGCGTCCTCCATCTGGAATGCCAGGCGTTCGCGCGGGTAGTCGGCGTCCAGCGGCACGTAGGCGCCGCCGGCCTTGAGCACCGCCAGCAGCGCCAGCGGCAGGCGCGCGCCGCGCGGCAAGGCCACGCCGACGCGGGTCTCGGGGCCGACGCCGAGGGCCATCAGGCGATGCGCCAGGCGGTTGGACTCGCGCTCCAGGGTGGCGAAGTCGAGCTGCTCGCCTTCACTGATCAGCGCCACCGCGTCGGGCCGCAGGCGCGCCTGGCGGGCGATCGCCAGGTGCACCGGCTCGGCCGCCAACGGCGCCTGGTGCGGGCCTTGGCAGGTGGCCAGGGCCTGGCGCTCGACGGCGCTCAGGCATTCGACGTCGGCAACGCGCGCGGCGCCGGCCAGCAGGCTGGCGAGGATCGCCTCGTAGTTCGCCCGCAGGCGCTCCACCGCCTCGGCGGCGAAGTGGCTGCGCAGGTACTGGAACTCGATCTCCATGCGCTCGCCCACGCGCACCGCGAGGTCCATCGGCACATTGGTCACATCCTTCAGGGCGATCTCGCCGAAGCGCGGCCCGGCGCCGCTGCGCAGGGCCTCGTCCACCGGGTAGTTCTCGAACACGATGATGCTGTCGAACAGCGCCTGGCCGCTGAAGCCGGCCCAGCGCTGGATGTCGTACAACGGCGTGTGCTCGTACTCGCGCAGCGCGGCGTTGTCCGCCTGCAGCTGGCGCAGCCAGTCGCCCACGGCCTGCCCGGCGTCCGGCGCCTGGCTGACCGGGAGGGTGTTGATGAACAGCCCGAGCAGGCTCTCGGCGCCGGCCAGGTCCGCCGGGCGCCCGGCCACGGTGGCGCCGAAGGCGACCCGGCGCTTGCCGGTGTAGCGCTGCAACAGCAGCAGCCAGGCGCCCTGCAGCAGGGTGTTGAGGGTGATGCGCTGGCTGCGCGCGTAGTCCTTCAGCGCGGCGGTGGCGGCCGCGTCGTAGTGGCTGTAGGTGGCGCCGTGGCCCTCGCCCGCCGCCGGGCGCGGCAGCGCGTCGGCCAGCAGGGTCGGCTCGTCCAGGCCATCCAGGCGCGCGCGCCAGAAGGCTTCGGCGGCGACCGGGTCCTGGCGGCGCAGCCAGGCGATGTAGTCGGCGTAGCGGCCTTCCACCGCCGGTAGTTCGGCGCCGGCGTAGCAGGCGAACAGCTCGCGGATCAGCTGCGCGCCGCTCCAGCCATCCATCAGCAGGTGGTGGGTGGTCCACAGCAGGTGCTGGCGGCCGGCGCCGAGGTCGAGCAGGGTCAGGCGCTGCAGCGGCGGCCGGGCCAGGTCGAAGCCGCGGGCGCGGTCGGCTTCGGCATAGGCCGCCACGTCGTCGACGTCGTCGCGCAGCAGCAGCTCGGCCGGCACGTCGCGATAGACCACCTGCAGCGGCTCGCGCAGCCCGGCCTGCCAGAGGAAGCCACTGCGCAGCGCATCGTGGCGCTGCACCACGCGCGCCCAGGCGGCCTGGAAGCGCGCGGCGTCGAGGCCTTCGACCGGCACGCTGAGCTGGTTGAGGTAGAGCCCGGAGCCGGGGTTGTCGAGGGCGTGGAAGAGCATGCCCTGCTGCATCGGCGACAGCGGGTAGAGGTCTTCCACCGAGCCGAGGTCCAGGCCCAGGCGTTGCAGCTGGGCCTCGTCCAGGCCGGCGAGCGGGAAGCGCCCCTCGCCCGCCGGGCGCTGCAGCGCCGCGCCGCAGCTGTCGCCGGCCTCGCTGACTACAAGGGCCAGCTGGGCGATGGTCGGGCCTTCGAACAGCTGTCGCGGGGTCAGCAGCAGGCCTTCGCGGCGGGCGCGGCCGACCAGCTGGATGGAGACGATGGAATCGCCGCCCAGCTCGAAGAAGTTGTCCTCCACGCCCACCTGCGGCAGGCCCAGGACCCGCTCCCAGAGCGCGGCCAGGCGCCGCTCCAGGTCGTTGCGCGGGGCCACGCGCTCGCGCTGCGCCAGGCTGAAGTCCGGATCCGGCAGGGCCTTGCGGTCGAGCTTGCCGTTGGGCGTCAGCGGGAAGCGCGGCAGCGCCTGGAGCGACGCCGGCACCATGTAGTCCGGCAGCTCGCCCTGCAAGGCGCCGCGCAGGGTCTCGGCGCTGGCGTCGCCGACCACGTAGCCGAGCAGCTGCTTGCCGAACGCACCGTCACGGGCGATCACCACCGCCTCGCGCACGCCGGGCTGGGCCAGCAGGCGCGACTCGATCTCGCCCAGCTCGATGCGGAAGCCGCGAATCTTCACCTGGTGGTCGATGCGGCCGAGGTATTCCAGCACGCCATCGGCGCGCCAGCGGGCCAGGTCGCCGGTGCGGTACATGCGGCTGCCGGCTGCACCGAAGGGGTCGGCGACGAAGCGCTCGGCGGTGAGTTCCGGACGCTGGTGGTAGCCGCGCGCCAGGCCGTCGCCAGCGATGTACAGCTCACCGGCCACGCCGATCGGCGCGGGTTGCAGCGCGCCGTCCAGCACGTAGAGCTGGGTGTTGGCGATGGGCTTGCCCAGCAGCGCGCGAGCGCCCCGCTCGATCTTCCAGGCCGCCGACCAGATGGTGGTTTCGGTCGGGCCGTAGAGGTTCCACAGCGCGTCGGTCTGCGCCGTGAGTACATCGGCCAGCTCGGCGGACAGCGCCTCGCCGCCGCAGAAGAAGCGGCAACCCTTCAGGCGCGGGAAATCCTCGTGGGCGCTGAGCATCGTCCAGGTGCTCGGGGTCGCCTGGATCACACTGACGCCCTGCTCCAGCGCCACGCCCAGCAGCTGCGACGGATCGCGGGCCACGTCGCGGTCCACCAGCACCACGCGGGCGCCGACCAGCAGCGGCAGGTACAGCTCCAGCGCGGAGATGTCGAAGGACAGCGAGGTCAGCGCGAGGACACTATCCTGCACCGAAAGACCCGGCTCACGGGCCATGCTCAGCATGAAGTTGACTACCCCGCCATGCCGTACCGCCACGCCCTTGGGCTTGCCGGTGGAGCCGGAGGTGTAGATCACATAGGCCAGGTCGTCCGGGCTGGCCAGGTTGTCGAGGTCGCTTGCGTCCAGCGCCTCGACCTCGGCCCAGTCGGCGTCCAGGCAGAAGGTCCGCGCCTCGCCGACCGGCAGCTCGGCGAGCAGGTGCTGCTGGGTCAGCAACAGCCGCACGTTGCCGTCTTCGAGCATGTGCGCCAGGCGTTCGGCGGGGAATTCCGGGTCCAGCGGCACATAGGCGGCGCCGGCCTTGAGCACCGCGAGCAGCGCCACCGGCAGCTCCCAGGAGCGCTCCAGGGCGACGCCGATGCGGCTGTCGGGACCTGCACCCTGCTCGCGCAACCAGCGCGCCAGGCGGTTGGCGCGGGCGTTGAGTTCGGCGTAGTCCAGGCTGCGCAGGCCATCGGTCACGGCGATGGCATTCGGGCTGCGCGCAACCTGGGCCTCGACCAACTGGTGCAGGCAGGCGTCCAGCGGGTAGTCCATGAAGCTGGCGTTCCACTCGCCCAGCAGCGCCTGGCGCTCGGCGGCCAGCGGCAGGGCCAGCTCGCCCAGGGCGCGCTGGCCGTCCTCGGCCATCCGCTCCAGCAGTTGCAGCAGGTGCCCGGCCAGGGCCTCGACGGCCGCATCGCTGAAATGGCTGCGGCGGAAGTCGAAGTTCAGCCGCAGGCTTTCGCCCTGGGCCACCATCAGCGTCAGCGGGTAGTTGGTGTGTTCCTCGGCGCGCAGGTTGGCGAAGCCCAGGCCGCCCGGCGCCTGGCGCAGGGCCTCGGCCACCGGGTAGTTCTCGAACACCAGCAGGCTGTCGAACAGCGCTTCGCCCGCCTGGGCGAACCAGCGCTGGACGCTGCCCAGCGGCGTGTGTTCGTGCTCGCGCAGTTGCAGGTTCTGCGCCTGCAGCGCCTGCAGGTAGCCGGCCACGCTGTGCTCGGGGCGCGGCGCGAGGATTACCGGCAGGGTATTGATGAACAGCCCGAGCTGGCTTTCCACTCCGGCCAGGTCGGCCGGGCGCCCGGACGCGGTGGCGCCGAAGGCCACCGCCGGCTGCCCGCTGTAGCGTTGCAGCAGCAGGCCCCAGGCGCCCTGCAGCAGGGTGTTGAGGGTGACCTGGTGGGCGCGGGCGAAGGCCGCCAGCTGCGCGACGCGCTCCGCCGTCAGCAGCCGCTGGACCTGGCCGAAGCCCTCGCCGCCGACGCCGCGCGGCAGGCTGTCGGCCAGCAGCGTGGGGGCGTCCAGCGCGGCCAGTTGTTCGCGCCAGAAGGCTTCGCCGTCGTCGCGACCCTGCAGCCACTGGATGTATTCGCGGTACTCCGGGCTCGCCGGCACTGCCTCGCCCAGGTAGCGGCGCAGCGCCTCGGCGAACAGCTGCGAGTTGCTCCAGCCGTCCAGCAGGATGTGGTGGTGGGTATAGATCAGCTGGTGGCGCGACTCGCCAGTGCGCACCAGGGCCAGGCGCAGCAGCGGCGGCTGGCGCAGGTCGAAGCCGCGCTCGCGTTGCGTCTGCGCCAGGGCGTCGAGGGCCGCGTCGCGGTCGTCGTGGGCGCGCCAGTCGAGCACCTCCAGCGGCAGCGCCAGTTCGCGGTGGATGGCTTGCAGCGGCTGCTCCAGGCCCTCCCAGAGGAAGCCGGCGCGCAGGTTGTCGTGGGCATCCAGGGCGGCCTGCCAGGCGGCGCGGAAGCGTTCCGGGTCGAGGCCATCGACGTCGACGCGCAGCTGGTTGACGTAGACGCCGTCCTCGCCGTCATAGAGGCCGTGGAACAGCATGCCCTGCTGCATCGGCGACAGCGGGTAGAGGTCGCTCACGAGGTTGGCGTCCAGGCCCAGTTCGGCCAGGCGCGCGGCGTCCGGGCGCGGCAATGCCGGCGTGGCGGGTTGGACCACCTCGGCCTGGCCGGCGACCTTGGCCAGGGCCTGCAGGGTCTGGTGCTGGAACAGGTCCTTGGGGCTCAGGCGCAGGCCGGCCTGGCGCGCACGGCTGACCACCTGGATGGAGACGATGGAGTCGCCGCCCAGCTCGAAGAAGTTGTCGTCCAGGCCGACCCGCTCGACGCCCAGTACCGCCTGCCAGATCGCCGCGAGCTGCTGCTCGGCGGCCGACTCGGGGGCGCGGTAGTGGCGCTGCAACTGGCTGAAGTCCGGGTCCGGCAGGGCCTTGCGGTCGAGCTTGCCGTTGGGGGTGAGCGGGAAGCGCGCGAGCACGCTGACCTGCGCCGGCACCATGTAGTCGGGCAGCTCGCCCTGCAAGGCGCCGCGCAGGGTCTCGGCGCTGGCGTCGCCGACCACGTAGCCGAGCAGCTGCTTGCCGAACGCACCGTCACGGGCGATCACCACCGCCTCGCGCACGCCGGGCTGGGCCAGCAGGCGCGACTCGATCTCACCGAGTTCGATGCGGAAGCCGCGAATCTTCACCTGGTGGTCGATGCGCCCGAGGTATTCCAGCACGCCGTCGGCGCGCCAGCGGGCCAGGTCGCCGGTGCGGTACATGCGGCTGCCGGTCGCACCGAAGGGGTCGGCGACGAAGCGCTCGGCGGTCAGTTCCGGGCGCTGATGGTAGCCGCGCGCCAGGCCGTCGCCAGCGATGTACAGCTCACCGGCCACGCCGATCGGCGCGGGTTGCAGCGAGCCGTCCAGCACATACAGCTGGGTATTGGCGATGGGCTTGCCCAGCAGCGCACGCGCACCGCGCTCGATCTTCCAGGCCGCCGACCAGATGGTGGTTTCGGTCGGGCCGTAGAGGTTCCATAGCGCGTCGGTCTGCGCGGTGAGCACATCGGCCAGTTCGGCGGACAGCGCCTCACCGCCGCAGAAGAAGCGGCAGCCTTGCAGGCGCGGAAAGTCCTCGTGGGCGCTGAGCAGGGTCCAGGTGCTCGGAGTCGCCTGGATGACGCTGACGCCCTGCTCCAGCGCCACGTCGAGCAACTGCGACGGATCGCGAGCGACGTCGCGGTCCACCAGCACCACGCGGGCGCCAACCAGCAGCGGCAGGTACAGCTCCAGCGCGGAAATGTCGAAGGACAGCGAGGTCAGCGCGAGAACCCGGTCGTGCGCTGAGAGGCCCGGCTCGCGGGCCATGCTCAGCATGAAGTTGACTACCCCGCCATGCCGTACCGCCACGCCCTTGGGCTTGCCGGTGGAGCCGGAGGTGTAGATGACGTAGGCCAGGTCGTCCGGGCTGGCCAGGTTGTCGAGGTCGCTATTGTCCAGCGCCTCGACCTGGGCCCAGTCGGCGTCCAGGCAGAAGGTCCGCGCTTCGCCGACCGGCAGTTCGCCGAGCAGGTGCTGCTGGGTCAGCAGCAGACGCACATTGCCGTCGTCGAGCATGTGCGCCAGGCGTTCGGCGGGGAATTCCGGGTCCAGCGGCACATAGGCGGCGCCGGCCTTGAGCACCGCGAGCAGCGCCACCGGCAGCTCCCAGGAGCGCTCCAGGGCCACGCCGATGCGGCTGTCGGGACCTGCACCCTGCTCACGCAGCCAGCGCGCCAGGCGGTTGGCGCGGGCGTTGAGTTCGGCGTAGTCCAGGCTGCGCAGGCCATCGGTCACGGCGACGGCATTCGGGCTGCGCGCGGTCTGCGCTTCCACCAGTTGGTGCAGACAGGCGTCGCGCGGATAGTCGACGGCCGTGGCGTTCCACTGCAGCAGCAGGCTCTCGCGCTCGCCGTCGTCCAGCAGCGGCAGGCGCTCCAGGGCTTCGCCGGGGCGCTCGCAAATGCCCTGCAGCAGGCGCAGGAAGTGGCGTTGCAGGCGTTCGATGGTGCTCGCGTCGAACAGGTCGGTGGCGTACATGAACTGCCCGCGCAGCTGGCCGTCGCGGCTTTCCTCGGTGTTCAGGGTGAGGTCGAACTTGGCGATGCCGGCCTCCAGCTCCAGGCTTTCCAGGCTCAGTTCGCGGCCATTGGCGGCCGGCAGCCGGCGCAGGCTGTCGCGGCGGCTCGGCTGGTGGTTGCAGGCCACCTGGAACAGCGGGTTGTGGCTCAGGCTGCGCTCCGGTTGCAGCGCTTCCACCAGTTGCTCGAAGGGCAGCGCCTGGTTGCCCTGGGCGCCGAGCACGGCCTGGCGCACCTGCGCCAGGAAGGCGTCGAAGGCCTGCTGCGGCTCGGCCTGGCTGGCCAGCACCTGGGTATTCACGAAGAAGCCGACCAGCCCCTCGCACTCGGCGCGGCTCCGGTTGGCCACCGGCACGCCGACGCGCAGCTCGCGCTGGCCGCTGTAGCGCAGCAGCAGCACCTTGAACGCCGCCAGCAGGAGCATGAACAGCGTGGCGCCCTGCCCGCGCGCCAGTTCGCGCAGGCGCGCGGCCAACGCCGCCGGCACCTCGAAGTCCAGCGCCGCGCCGCGATAGCTCTGCACCAGCGGACGCGGGCGGTCGCCGGGCAGGCTGAGGAGGATGTCCTCGCCGCCCAGCTGGGCCTTCCAGTACTCCAGCTGGCGCTCGCCCTCCCCGGCCGCCAGCCACAGGCGCTGCCAGCGCGCGTGGTCGGCGTACTGGATCGGCAACGCCGCCAGTTGCGCCGGCGCGCCGCTGACATGGCCGGCGTAGAGGCTGGCGAACTCGTCGATCAGCACGCCCATCGACCAACCGTCGGCGATGATGTGGTGCAGCACCAGCAACAGCAGGTGCTCTTCCTCGCCCAGGCGCGCCAGGGCCACCCGCAGCAGCGGCCCCTCGGCCAGGTCGAAGGGCTGCGCGGCGGCCTGCTGCAGCCAGTCGCGCGCGGCGCCTTCGTCGCTGAAGTCGGCGTGCAGCCACTGCGGCGCCGCCTCGGCCTGCAGCCACTGGCTGGGCTCGCCGCCCTGCTCGCGGAACTGCGTGCGCAGGCTTTCGTGGCGCGCCACCAGGTCGGCGAAGCTGGCGCGCAGCGCCGCCTCGTCCAGCGGGCCGCGCAGGCGCACGGCGGCCGGGATGTGGTAGGCGGCGCTGTCCGGCTCCATCTGGGCGAGGAACCACAGGCGCGCCTGGGCCGCCGACAGCGGCGCGCACTCGACCGGCTGGCGGAGGATCGGCAGGCGTTCCAGGCTCACGCCCTTGTCGCGCAGCTGGCGCAGGAAGCTGACCTGGCGTTCTTCGGGCAGCGCCGCCAGACGCTCGGCGATCTGTTTCAGTTGTTCGTCGTTGCTCATTACAGACTCTCCAGCTCGCCCAGCAATTCGTCCATCAGGTCCAGCTCGTCCTGCGCGTCGGCGGCGCCGGCGCGTTGTTCCTCGACCCAGGCCGCCAGGGCGGCCACGGTGCTCAGCTCGAACAGGCGTTGCAGCGGCATCTCCAGGCCCAGGCGCTGGCGCAGGGTCAGGCCGGCCTGGGTCAGCAACAGCGAGTGCCCGCCCAGTTCGAAGAAGTCGTCGTGGATGCCCACGCGCTCCACCTGCAGCACCTGTTGCCAGACCTCCGCCAGCTCGCGTTCCAGTTCGCTGCGCGGCGCCACGTGGCCGCGCGCCTCGCCGGCGAACTCCGGTGCCGGCAGCGCCTTGCGGTCGAGCTTGCCGTTGGGCGACAGCGGCATGCGTTCCAGCACCAGCACCTGGGCCGGGACCATGTAGTCCGGCAGGTGCTCCTGCAGCGCGCGGCGCAGGCTGTCGCCATCGACGCCGGCCACCGCGTAGGCCAGCAGTTGCTTGCCCTGGGCCGTGTCGCGGGCCACCACCACCGCTTCTTCCACCTGCGGCAGCGCCTGCAGGCGCGCCTCGATCTCGCCCAGTTCGATACGCAGGCCGCGGATCTTCACCTGGTGGTCGATGCGCCCGACGTATTCGATCACTCCGTCGGCGCGACGCCGCGCGAGGTCGCCGGTGCGGTACATCCGACTGCCGCTTGCATCGAAAGGATCGGCGACGAAGCGCTCGGCGGTCAGCCCGGCGCGCGCGTGGTAGCCGCGCGCCAGGCCGACGCCGCCGATGTACAGCTCGCCGGCCACGCCTTGCGGCACGGGTTCCAGGCGCGCGTCGAGGACGTACAGGCGCAGGTTGTCGATCGGCCGGCCGATGGGCACCTGCTGGCGCTCGTCGTCGCCCTCGCAGGCCCAGTAGCTGACGTCGATCGCCGCCTCGGTCGGGCCGTAGAGGTTGTGCAGGCGCGCGCCGTGGCGCTGGCGGAACTGCTGTTGCAGCTCGTAGGGCAGCGCCTCGCCGCTGCACATCACCTGCTGCAGGCTCGGGCAGCGCTGCAACTCGCCGGAGGCCAGGAACAGCTGCAGCATCGAGGGCACGAAGTGCAGCACGCTGACCTCGGCGGCCACGATCACTTCGCGCAGCGCCGCCGGGTCGCGGTGCGCGCCGGGCGCGGCGACCACCAGGGTCGCGCCGGCGAGCAGCGGCCAGAAGAACTCCCACACCGAGACGTCGAAGCTGAACGGGGTCTTCTGCAGCACCCGGTCGGCGGCCGTCAGTCGGTACTCCCGCTGCATCCAGTGCAGCCGGTTGACCAGCGCCGCGTGGCTGTTGCCGGCGCCCTTGGGCTTGCCGGTGGAGCCGGAGGTGTAGATCAGGTAGGCCAGGTTGTCCGGGCTGCCCTGGGTCGGCAGGTCGCTGCCGTCCAGCCCTGCGTATTGGTCACGCTGGCTGTCCAGACAGAAGGTCCGCGCGCGGCTGGCCGGCAGGCGTTGCAGCAGGTGCTCCTGGGTCAGCAGCAGTTGCACGCCGCTGTCGTCGAGCATGTGTTGCAGGCGCTCCTGCGGGTAGTCCGGGTCCATCGGCACGTAGGCGCCGCCGGCCTTGACGATGGCCAGCAGGGCCAGCACCAGTTCCACCGAGCGTTCGGCGGCCACCCCGACCAGCACGTCCGGCCCCACGCCCTGGGCGCGCAGCCAGCGCGCCAGGCGGTTGGCGCGGGCGTTCAGCTCGCGGTAGCTCAGGCGCTCGGCGCCGAACTGCACGGCCAGGGCTTCGGGCGTGGCGGCGACCTGGCACTCGATCAGCGTCTGCAGCTGCACCTCGGCCGGGAACGCGGCGGCGCTGGCGTTGGGCGCCAGCAGTTGCCGGTCGCGCTCGCCGGCGTCGAGCAGGCGCAGGTCGCCCAGGGCGCTCTCGGCGTCATCGGCCAGGGCCAGCAGCAGGCCTTCGAAGTGCCGGCGCAGCTGTTCCACCTGGCTGGCGCAGAAGCGCTCCGGGCGATAGCTGTAGCGCACGTCCAGGGTCTGGCCGGCGCTGGCCACCAGGGCCAGGGCGTAGTTGGTGCCGTCCAGCGCCTGATGGCCGAGAATCCGCAGTTCGCCCTGGCCGGCGCTCAGCGCGGCGTCCATGGGGAAGTTCTCGAACACCAGCAGGCTGTCGAACAGCGCCTGGCCGGGGCGCCCGGCCCAGCGCTGGATGTCGTACAGCGGGCTGTGCTCGAACTCGCGGACGTCCAGGTTGTGCGCCTGCAGGGCGCGCAGCCAGTCGCCCAGGGGCTGGGCGTCGTCCGGAGCCTGGAGGATCGGCAGGGTGTTGATGAACAGGCCGAGGGTTTCCTCGGCGCCGGCCAGCTCCGCCGGGCGCCCGGCCACGGTGGCGCCGAAGCACACCTGGCGCTGCCCGCAGTAGCGTTGCAGAAGCAGCAGCCAGGCGCCCTGCAGCAGGGTGTTCAGGGTGACCCGCTGCCGCTGGGCGAAGGCTTGCAGGCGTGCGGTGGCGGTCGCGTCCAGGCGGGTGTTCAGCGCGCGCGGAGTTTCCTCGCGGAAGGTCGCGGCGCAGGCGTCGGCGAGCAGCGTGGGCTCTTCGAAGCCGGCCAGGCGCTGGCGCCAGAACGCCTCGTCACGCGCCGCGTCCTGGCCTTGCAGCCAGGCGATGTAGTCGCGGTACTGGCCGTGGGCGGCGGGCAACGGCTGGCCGTGGTAGACGGCCAGCACTTCGGTGATCTGCCGCGCGCTGCTCCAGCCGTCGACGATCAGGTGGTGGCAGGTCCACACCAGGTGGTAGCGGCCTTCGCCCAGGCGCACCAGGGCCAGGCGTTGCAGCGGCGGCCGGGCCAGGTCGAAGCCGCGCTGGCGCTGCTCGGCGGCCAGTTGGTCGAGGTCGCCGGCGGTTTCACGCCAGTCGAAGCGTTCCACCGGCAGCTCGACATTGCGCAGCACGAATTGCAGCGGCGTGGGCCGCGCCGCGTCGGGCGCGAGGAAGCCGCTGCGCAGGCTGGCGTGGCGCGCCAGCACCTGGCGCCAGGCGCCGAGGAAGCGCTCGGCGTCCAGGCCGTCGAGGTCGACGCGAAGCTGGTTGACGTAGAGCCCGGCGCTGTCCAGGGCGTGGAACAGCATGCCCTGCTGCATCGGCGCCAGCGGGTAGAGGTCTTCCACCTCGGCGCCCAGGGCCAGGCCGTCGAGCTGCGCCTGGTCGAGCCCGGCCAGCGGCAGATCGGCCGGGATCAGCGCGGCCGGCGCCGTCAGGCTGTGCGCGATGAGCGCGCGCAGCTCGCTTTCCAGGCGCGCGGCCAGGTCGGCCATGGCGGCGCCGTCGAACATCGCGCGGCTGTAGGTCAGCTCCAGTTGCAGGCGGCCGCCGAACACCCGGCCGTTGAGCACCAGCCAGTTACCCAGCGCCGCGTCCAGCGGCTGGCAGCGGCCGACGCTTTCGCCGGCGGGGGCGAAGATGGCGTCGGCGAACTGCTGGTCGAACTGGCCGAGGTAGTTGAAGGTGACCCGAGGCGGCAGCAGCTCGCGCAGCGCGGCGCCGGCCGCCGACAGGTAGCGCAGCTGGCCGAAGCCTATGCCTGCGCGCGGCACCGCGCGCAGGCTGGCCTTGACCGCTTTCAGCGAGGCGCCGAGGTCGGCCGCCGGGCGCAGGCGCAGCGGGTAGAGGCTGGTGAACCAGCCGAGGGTGCGGCTCAGGTCCAGCGCCTCGCCGTCGTCGAAGGCGTCGCGGCCATGGCCTTCCAGCTCGACCAGGGCTTCCGCGCTACCGCTCCAGGCGCACAGGGCGCGGGCCAGGGCGGTCAGCAGCAGGTCGTTGACCTGCGCGCGCTGGGCGTGCAGCGCCGGGCCCAGCAGCTGGCGGGTGGCCTCGGGGTCGAGGGCGAAGTTCAGTTGCTCGGCCTGGCGCCAGGTCAGTTCGGCGTCGGTCTTGGCTGGCAGCGCCGGGGCGTCGCGCAGCTGCGCCTGCCAGTAGGTCAGTTCGGCCGCCACGGCCGGGCTGTCGGCGTTGGCGCGCTGGCGCAGGGCCCAGGCGGCGTAGCTGTCGCTGGCCGGCGCGGCGTGCGGCGGCTGGCCGGCGCGCAGGCTGCGGTAGGCGCCTTGCAGGTCTTCCAGCAGCACCCGCCAGGACACCCCGTCCACCGCCAGGTGGTGGATGACCAGCAGCAGGCGTTCGCCGCCGTCGGCCAGGCTCACATGCAGGCCACGCAGCAGCGGGCCCTTGCCGATGTCCAGGCTGGCCTGGGCTTCGTCGCACAGGCGCTCCAGGGTCGCGCCGTCGGCGGCGCGGCGGCGCCACAGCAGGGTCAGGTCCAGCGCGGCCGGCTCGGCGACGCGCTGCTGGCCGTCGGCGAAGCGCAGGCGCAGCGCCGGGTGCTGCTGCAGCAGCCAGTGCAGCGCGCGGTCGAGGGCGTCGAGGTCGATGGCCTCGCGCGGTTGCAGCAGCACGGCCTGGTTCCAGTGGCTGCGCTGGGCGAGCGGCACACGCTCGAAGAAGCGCGCCTGCACCGGCGCCAGCGGTAGCTCGGCGGCCACGCTCGGCGCGCTGGCTACTACTGGCGCAGCTTTCGGCGCCGCGCTTTCCAGCCACTGCGCCAGGGCGCGCACGCTCTGCCGCTCGAACAGCTGTTTGGGGCTGAGCTTGTAACCCAGCTTGCGGATGCGCGCGATGATCTGCAGGCTGAGGATGGAGTCGCCGCCCAGCTCGAAGAAGTTGTCCTCGGCGCCGACGCTGGCCACCTTGAGCACCGCCTGCCAGATGCCGGCGATCTGCGTTTCCAGCTCGCTCAGCGGCGCGGCGGCGCTGGCCACCCTGGCCTGCGGGCGCGGCAGCGCGGCGCGGTCGAGCTTGCCGTTGGCGGTCAGCGGCAGGCGTTCGAGCAGCAGCACCTGGGCCGGCAGCATGTACTCCGGCACCTGCGCGGCGAGGCGCTCGCGCAGCGCGTCGGCGGACTGCCCCGGCGCCACGCACCAGGCCAGCAGGCGCAGCGGGCCGTCGCCATCGCGCTCGGCCAGCACCTGGGCGTCGGCGACGCCTTCCAGGCCCTTGAGCGCCAGCGCGACTTCCGCCGGCTCCACCCGGTAGCCACGGATTTTCACCTGTTCGTCCAGGCGCCCGAGGAATTCGATCAGGCCCTGGTGGTTCAGGCGCACGCGGTCGCCGCTGCGGTACAGGCGCTCGCCATCGCG
The DNA here is from genome assembly GCF_029335315.1 of Pseudomonas citronellolis. GTDB lineage: Bacteria > Pseudomonadota > Gammaproteobacteria > Pseudomonadales > Pseudomonadaceae > Pseudomonas > Pseudomonas citronellolis_A. The sequence continues at coordinate 11,267 of NZ_JARJLT010000102.1, read as the reverse complement.
TTCGATGAAGCGCTCGGCGGTCAGCTGCGCCTGGCCGAGGTAGCCATCGGCCAGGCCGGCGCCGCCGATGTACAGCTCGCCGGGCACGCCGGCCGGCAGGTCGCGGCCCTGCTCGTCGAGTACGCGGACGAAGGTGTTCGCCAGCGGGCGGCCCACGGCCAGGGTAGCGGCCGGCAGTTCGCAGCCCAGCTCGTGGGTCAGCACGCCGACGGTGCTTTCGCTGGGGCCGTAGTGGTTGACGATGCGCAGTTGCGGCGCCAGTTCGCGCACCCGTTGCAGCAGGCCGCGATCGCAGGCCTCGCCACCGAGCACCAGCAACTGCCGCGGCAGCACGGCGAGCGGGTTCGGCGCGGCGGCCAGCAGGCCGCGCAGGTGGCCGGGGACGATCTTCAGCACGTCTACCGCGCCCTGCTCCATGAAGGCGGCGAAGCGCTCGGCGTCGGCCACCGCCTGGGCGTCCGCCAGGCACAGCCGGCCGCCGCTGCACAGCGCGCCGAACAGCGTGGTGTGGCCAAGGTCGGCCGCCACCGAGGAGACCATGGCCATGCCCAGGCCCGGCTCGAGCGCCAGGCGTTCGAGCACGCCCTGCACGTAGTTGGCCAGCGCGCCGTGGCTGACCAATACGCCCTTGGGCTGGCCGCTGGAGCCGGAGGTGAAGATCACGTAGGCCGGCGAAGCGGCGTCGATGGCCACCGCAGGGGTCTGCTCCGGACCCTGTTGCGGGCCGCCCCGCTCCACCAGCCAGGCCTGTTCGGCGAAGCTCGCGGCGCGCTCGGCATCACCCAGCAGCACGAAACGCGCGCCGCTCTCGGCCAGCACCTGGCGCAGGCGCGCGTCCGGCTGTTCCGGGTCCAGCGGCACGTAGGCGGCGCCGGCCTTGAGCACACCGAGCAGCATCAGCAGCCATTGCGCGCCGCGCGCCTGGCACAGCGCCACGCGCTCGCCGGGCTGCACGCCGGCGGCGATCAGCGCGTGGGCCATGCGGTTGGCGCGAAGCTGCAGCTCGGCGTAACTGTACTCGCCGTCCCAGGCCTGCACGGCGATGGCCTGCGGGTCGCGTGCGGCGGCGCCGTCGAGCAGCGCCAGGACGTTGTCCGCCGGCCACTCGCGGCGTTCCCCGCGCAGCACGGCAGCGGCTTCCGGCGCCGCCAGCGGCAGTTCGCCGAGCGGCCGTTGCGGCTGTTCGCACAGGCGCTGCAGCAGCTCGCCGAACTGGCCGGCGATGGCCGCCACGCTGGCGTCGTCGTACAGGTCGCGGGCGTAGACGAAGCTGCCGCGCAGCTCGCCGTCGGCGCCTTCGGCCATGTCCAGCGCCAGGTCGAAGCGCGCGCCGTACTGTTCCTCGCTGAACAGCTCCAGGCGCAGCGCGCCAGCGTCCGGCAGGCGGCTGACGTCGAAGCCGTAGTTGAACTTCACCTGCACCAGCGGGTTGTGCGCCAGGCTGCGCTGCGGTTGCAGGGCTTCCACCAGCTGTTCGAAGGGCAGGTCCTGGTTGGCCTGGGCGCCGAGGGCCAGCGGCTTGATGGCGGCCAGCAGTTCGCTGAAGGAGGCGTTTTCGTCGATGCTCAGCGGCAGCGCCTGGGTGTTGACGAAGAAGCCGATCAGGCCCTCGGTCTCCAGCTGCTGGCGGTTGGCGATGGGCACGGCGATGCGCAGCTCGCGCTGGCCGCTGTGCAGCTTCAGCAGCAGCGCGTAGGCGCCGAGCAGAAGCATGAACGGGGTGACGTCCTCGGCCTGGGCCAGCGCCTTGAGGCGGCGCCCCAGCGCGGCGTCGAGGCTGAAGCCGAGGCTGCCGCCACGGTAGCTCTGCACGGCCGGTCGCGGGCGGTCGGCGGCCAGTTCCAGCACCGGGTGCTCATTGCCCAGCAGGGCCTTCCACCAGGCCAGCTGGCGTTCGCCCTCGCGGCCTGCGAGCAGCTCGCGCTGCCACTGGGCGTAGTCGGCGTATTGCAGCGGCAGCGCCGGCAATTGCAGCTCGCGGCCTTCCGCGAAAGCGCTGTAGAGCTGGCTGAACTCGTCCACCAGCACACGGATCGACCAGCCATCGGAGACCATGTGGTGCAGGGTCAGCAGCAGCACCTGGTCGTCTTCGCCGAGCATCAGCAGGCTCAGGCGCAGCAGCGGGCCCTGGCGCAGGTCGAACGGCAGCAGCGCCTCGGCCTCGGCCAGGCGCCGGGCCTCGGCTTGCGGGTCGGCGTGCGGGTTGGCGTGGCCGCTCAGGTCGACCCGCGCCAGTTGCAGCGGCAGCGCCGGCTGGATGCGTTGCAGCGGCGTGCCGTCGATCTCGTCGAAGGTGGTGCGCAGGGTTTCGTGGCGCGCCACCAGGGCGTCGAACGCGCGCAGCAGCGCCGCCTCGTCCAGCGGGCCGCGCAGGCGCAGGGCGCCGGGCACGTTGTAGGCCGCGCTGTGCGGCTCCATCTGCCAGAAGAACCACAGTCGCGCCTGGGCCGCCGACAGCGGCAGCTCGGCGTCACGCGGCAGCGCGCGCAGCTCGCTCCGTTCACTGCGCGGCGCGGCTTCCACGCGCAGGGCGAAGGCGGCCAGCGCGCTGGCCTCGAACAGCGCGCGCAGCTCCACTTCGCGGCGCAGTTCGCGGCGGATGCGCGAGACCACCTGGGTGGCCAGCAGCGAGTGGCCGCCGAGTTCGAAGAAGTCGTCCTCGCGGCCGATAGCGGCCACGCCGAGCACGCTGCTCCAGATCGCCGCCAGCTGGCTTTCCAGCCCCTCGCGCGGCGCCGCGCCGGCGCCCTCCTCGGCCGCTGGTTCCGGCAACGCGCGGCGGTCGATCTTGCCGTTGGCGTTGAGCGGCATGGCCGCCAGGGCGATCAGCCGCGCCGGCACCATGTAGTCCGGCAGTTGTTCGCGCAGCGCCGCTTTCAGCGCCTCGCCGTCCAGTTCGACGCCCGGCTGCGCGCTGACGTAGCCGAGCAGACGCCGGCCACGGCCGTCGTCGCGGGCGATCACCGCCGCCTCGCGCACGCCGGGCAGCGCGCGCAGGCGCGCCTCGATCTCGCCCGGCTCGATGCGGAAGCCACGGATTTTCACCTGCTGGTCGGCGCGGCCGAGGTAGTCGAGGGCGCCGTCCTCGCGCCAGCGCACAAGGTCGCCGGTGCGGTACAGGCGGCCGCCGGCGCGGGCGAAGGGGTCGGCGACGAAGCGTTCGGCGGTCAGCGCCGGGCGCTGGTGGTAGCCGCGCGCCAGGCCCTGGCCGCCGATGTACAGCTCGCCGGCGACGCCGCGCGGCAGCGGTTGCAGCTGGTCGTCGAGCACGTACAGGCTGCGCGAGCCGACTACTTCGCCGATCGGCGCGTAGGCGGCGCCGCATTCGGTGGCGGCGTCGGCTTTCCACAGCATGGGGGTGACCACGGTTTCGGTCGGGCCGTAGCCGTTGATCAGGTGTTGCGGCCGCAGCGCCGCCTTGGCCAGTTCGAAGGCGGCCTCGGGCACGGCGTCGCCGCCGAAGCAGTAGATGCGCATGCTCGGCGCGTGGCCGCCGTACTGCGCCTGCTCGGCCAGCTGCTGGAGGTACGCCGGCGGGAAGGCGGCGACGGTCACCTGGTGGCGGCGCAGCTGGTCGAGGGTCTGCTCGGCGGTCCACAGCTCGTCGTTGCGGATCAGCAGGCTGGCGCCGTGGGACAGCGCGGTGAGCCAGCGCTCGTGGGCGCCATCGAAGGCGAAGGACATGAAGATCAGTTCGCGGTCGGCCGGGCCCATGGCGTAGCGCTCGCCGATGGCGCGGCAGTGCATGGCGATCTCGCCCTGGGCCACCGCCACGCCCTTGGGCTGGCCGGTGGAGCCGGAGGTGTAGATCAGGTAGGCGAGGTTCTGCGCCTCCACCCGCGCGTTCGGGCGCGCGGCGGACCAGTCGTCCAGCGCCACGCCGTCGAGGTCCACGCGCAGCACGCCGGCCGGGGCCGGCACGCGTTCGGCCAGGCTGGAGTGGCTGAGCAGCACGTCGATGCCGGCGTCTTCCATCAGCCATTGCAGGCGCTCGCGCGGGTAGTCGGCGTCCAGCGGCAGGTAGGCGCCGCCGGCCTTGAGCACCGCCAGCAGCGCCAGGGGAATCTCCACCCCGCGCGGCAGGGCCACGCCGACCCGGCGCTCCGCGCCCACGCCGTGGCTGATGAGCAGGTTGGCCAGCTGGCTGCTGCGGGTGTCCAGCTCGGCGAAGCTCAGCTGGCCGTGGGCGTCGATCAGCGCCGCCGCCTCGGGACGCGCCTTGGCCTGCTTGGCGATGCGTTCGGCGAGCGCTTCGAAGCCCGGCCGCGCCGGCACTTCGGCCACCCGCCAGTCCTCGTCGGGCAGCCAGGCGGCGGCCTGCAACGGGGCTTCCGGGGCCAGGCGCAGCAAGGCCTGCAGCAGCCGCACGAAGTTGCCGGCCAGGCGCTGCATGCCGTCGGCCGCGTAGCGTTCGGCGGCGTAGCAGAAGCTCAGGCGCAGGCTGTCGTCGCCTTCGCGCACGCGCAGCACCAGGTCGAACGGGGTCTGCAGGTCGATCTGTTCCAGGCTGGCGACTTCCACGCCGGCCAGGCCGCCGCCGGCGCGCGGCAGCCACTGGTGGTCGAAGGCCACCTGGCACAGCGGATGGCGGCCGTGGCCGCGCTCCGGTTGCAGCGCTTCCACCAGTTGCTCGAACGGCAGGCCCTGGTGCGCCTGGGCCTGCAACAGGCCCTCGCGCACCTGGCGCAGCAGCCCGGCCAGGCTGAGCCCGGCGGGCAGCTCGTTGCGCAGCACCAGCAGGTTGACGAAGAAACCGACCAGGCGTTCGGCGTCAAGGCTGTCGCGGCCGGCCTGGGTCAGGCCGACGCGCAGGTCGTGCTGGCCGGTGTAGCGTTGCAGCAGCAGGTTGAAGGCGCCCAGCAGGAGCATCGCCAGGGTCACCCCGTGGCCCTGGGCGAGGTTGCGCAGGGCGCGGGTCAGCTCGGCGTCGAGCTGGCTGTCGATCAGTTGCGCGCGGGCGCCCTGGCCCGCCGCGTGGGGCAGCGCGAAGGGCAGCAGCAGCGGCGCGTGCTCGTGGCCCAGGCGGGCTTTCCACCAGTCGAGCAGGCGCTCGCCCTCCCCGGCCAGCAGGCGTTGGCGCTGGGCTTCGGCGAGGTCGACATAGTGCAGGTCGAGGGCCGGCAGCACCGGCTCGCGTTCTTCCAGGGCGGCGCGATAGCACTCGGCGAACTCGTCCAGCAGCAGGCCCAGCGACCAGCCGTCGGCGACGATGTGGTGCACGCACAGCAGCAGCGCCTGGTGGCCGCCACCGACCCGTTGCAGGTGCAGGCGCAGCAGCGGGCCGCCGGCCAGGTCGAAGGGTTGCGCGGCGAAGGCTTCGCTGTCGGCGCGCACGGCTAGCTTGCGCCGGGCGTCGCCGAGGGAGGTGAAATCGGCTTCGCTGAACGGCAGCTCGGCGCTGGCCTCGATGCGCAGCGATACCTCGCCGTCGGCCTGCTCGACGAAGCGGCTGCGCAGGCTCTCGTGGCGCTCCAGCAACTGGGCGAAGGCGCGTTCCACCGCACTGCGGCGCAGTTCGCCACGCAGTTTCAGGCGCCCGGCGATGTTGTACAGCGCGCCCTGCGGGTCGAGTTTCCAGAGGAACCACAGGCGCTTCTGCGCCGGCGACAGCGGCAGCAGGCCGCCGCGCGGCAGGCGCTCGATCGGCGCGGGTTGCTGCACCGCCTGGCTGCCGAGGGCGGCGACGAAGGCACCCAGTTCCGGCGCCTCGAACAGCTGGCGCAGTTCCACCGCGCGGCCGTTGCGCTCGCGCAGGCGCGCCACCAGTTGCGCGGCCTTGATGGAGTTGCCGCCGAGGGCGAAGAAGTTGTCGTCGCGGCGGATCGCCGGGGTTTCCAGCACTTCGCTCCAGAGCGCGGCCATGGCCTGCTCGTCCAGGCTCAGCGCCGCCACCGGCTCGTTGCGCGCCAGCCCGAGCTGCTCGCCGGCGCGCTGCACGGCGTAGGCCTGCAGGCTGCCGTCGAGCAATTGCTGGCGGCACGCCGAGCGTTGCAGCTTGCCGCTGGAGGTCTTCGGCAACGCGCCGGGCTCCAGCAGCGCCACCACCAGCGGCGCTTCCTGGAAGGCTTCGGCGACGGCGCTGGCGATGGCCTTGGCCAGGGTCTCGGCGGGCACCAGCTTGCGCACGCTGCGGCCGATCTCGGCGGCCACGGCGATGCCTTCGCGGCCCTGGTGTTCGATGGCGAAGGCGCTGACCCGGCCCTTGCGCACCAGGTCCACCTCTTCCTCCACGCAGCGCTCGATGTCCTGCGGGTAGAGGTTCTGCCCACGGACGATGATCATGTCCTTCAGGCGCCCGGTGACGAACAGCTCGCCGTTGTGCAGGAAGCCCAGGTCACCGGTGCGCAGCCAGGTGCGCCCGTCGCGCTCGACGAAGGTCCGCGCGCTGGCCTCGGGGTTGCGCCAGTAGCCCAGGGCGACGCTGGGGCCGGCGCTCCAGACTTCGCCGACGCGGTCTTCGCCCAGCGCCTCGCCGCTGACCGGGTCGACCAGCCGCAGCGGGTGCTCGGGCTGCGCGCGGCCGCAGTTGATCAGCGGGCTGCCGCGCCCCGGGCGGGCGATGTTGTCGGCCAGGGCGCGGGTGTCCACTTCCAGTTGGCCGATGCCCTGGCCGCGCTGGCCGCCGCTGACGAACAGGGTCGCCTCGGCCAGGCCGTAGCAGGCGAAGTAGGCGTTGCGCTGGAAGCCGGCCGGGGCGAACCAGGCGGCGAAGCGTTCCAGGGTGTCCGGGCGGATCGGCTCGGAGCCGGAGAAGGCCAGGCGCCAGCGGCTCAGGTCGAGGCCTTCCAGGGCCGCCTCGCCGACCCGCTCGCAGCACAGCCGGTAGGCGAAGTCGGGGCCGCCGCTGACGCTGCCGCCGTAGCGGCTGAGCGCTTCCAGCCAGCGCCGCGGGCGTTCGAGGAAGTAGCGCGGCGACATCAGCACGCATTCGATGCCGCTGTAGATCGGCTGCAGCAGGCCGCCGATCAGGCCCATGTCGTGGAACAGCGGCAGCCAGCTGACGATCACGTCGTCGGGCTGGATGCCGAAGCCGTGGCGGATCAGCTTTTCGTTGGCCAGCAGGTTGCCGTGGCTGACCTGCACGCCCTTGGGTGTGGCGGTGGAGCCGGAGGTGTATTGCAGGAAGGCGATGCTGTCGTCGCGCAGGTCCGGCATGCGCCAGTCCAGGGCCAGCTCGGCCGGCGCGCGGTCCACCGCCAGCAGCAGCGGCTGGATGCCGCTGGCGCGCTGGCAGGCCGGGCGCAGCGCATCGATCAGGCTGGAGTCGGTGAGCACCAGGCTCGGCTCGGCGTCGTCGAGGATCGCCCGCAGGCGCGCCAGGTGTTGCGGGCGCACCGATTCCGGCGGGTAGGCCGGCACGGCGATGACCCCGGCGTAGAGGCAGGCGAAGAACGCGGTGACGTAGTCGGCGCCACTGGGCAGCAACAGCACGGCGCGGTCGCCGGGCGCCGCGCTCTGCCGCATCCAGGCGGCCATGGCGCGGGCGCGCTGGTCCAGCTCGCGGTAGCTCAGGGCCAGTTCCAGGTCCTCGGCGACGAAGCGCAGGGCGGTCTCGCGGGGCGTCTCGGCAGCCCGTTGCAGCAGGGCTTCGACCAGGTTGGCGGCGGCGTCGTAACGGTCGTTCATGGCATCACCTGTACGGACGGCGGGCAACAGGCTGCCCGCCGGGGCAAATGGGATTCGGCTTGAAGCGGAAATCGAGGGCCTGGCGCGCTAGAGCCAGGCGAGGCGGAGGGCGGCGAAAAAGCGCAGTTCACTGAAGTGAATGAGCATTTTTCGCTGACCTCCAACGACGTATGGCCGACGCGCGGCGGGTCATGTCAGGAGCCGTGGCCCTGGGCCATCGCCACCACTACCTTGCGCGGGCCGCTGAAGGGCGCGCGGGCGTGGGCGGCGAGCATGTTGTCGAGCATCAGCACGTCGCCGCTGTACCAGGGGAAGCTCACCTTGGCTTCCTCCAGCACGCCGCGCACGTCGTCCAGCAACGAGGTCTCGATGGGGCTGCCGTCGCCGTAGTAGACGTTGCGCGGCAGGTCCTCCTCGTCGACGATCTCCAGCAGGCTCTCGCGCACTTCCGCCGGTAGGTTGGAGACGTGAAACAGGTGCGCCTGGTTGAACCACACCAGGTCGCCGGTGAACGGGTGGCGCGCCGTGGCCTGGCACACCTGGCGGGTGCGCAGTTCGCCGTCGTCCTTCCACTGGCAGTCGATGCGGTGGGCGCGGCAGTAGGCTTCCACCACCTCGCGATCGTCGCTGTTGAACACCTGCTCCCAGGCCACGTCCAGGCCGTTGCCGAAGTTGCGCACGTACATCAGCCCGCGTTCCTCGAAGCGCGTGCGGATGGCCGCGCCGACGTCGCGGTAGATCGCCCGGCTGTCGGCGATCGGCGTTTCGCCGCCGCTGGCCGCGGCCTGCACGCAGTAGAACCAGATCTTCAGCGGCCACTCGCGGGTGTAGGCCTGCTCGTTGTGCAGCGGGATGTGCTGGTGCGGCGGGTACTCGGTGGAGGTGTAGACGCCGCGGGTGACGTTGCTGCGCGGCGTGGAGCCGAATTCGTAGTTGAGCAGCGCATGGCCGAAGCCGCCGGCGAAGGCGCGGAAACGCTCCGCGTCACCCACCTGGAAGCCGCGCAGGAGCACCCCGGCGCAGCTCGGCAGGCGCGCTTCGATGAGCGGCCGCAGCTCGCCCAGGGCGTCGACCAGGTCCACCGCGCCGCGCGCCTGGACCAGCAGCGGCAGGCCGCCACGGGCCTCGCCCAGGGGTTCGATGCTGAAAAGGTCTGCCATCTCGGTTCTCCGCTCAGGCCTGGGCCCGGTAACCGGCGTCGCCGGCCGGGCGCAGCTGGCCCAGGATCAGCCGCAGCAGCTCGGTTTCGCGGCTGTTGATGAAGAAATGCCCGCCATCGAGCATTTCCAGCGAGAAGCTCTGCGCGGTCTCGTCCTGCCAGGCCGACAGCGCTTCCACCGAGAGCCGGTCGGCCTTGCCGCCGAACACATGGATCGGGCACGCCAGCAGCGCGCGGCGGTAGTAGCGGTAACGCCCGCAGAGGAGGAAGTCGGCGCGCAGCACCGGCAGGGTCAGGCGCAACATCTCGGCGTCGCCGAACACCGCCTCGGGGGTGCCGCCGAGCTGGCGCAGGCGCGCCACCAGCTGCGCGTCGTCCTGCTCCAGGGCCAGCTCCTGATGGTGCTCGCGGCGCGACGGCGCGGGCGCCGCCGACGCGAACAGCGCGGCCGGCGCCGGCAGGCCGCGGCGGCGCAGGGCATGGGCCAGCTCGAAGGCGAGCAGGCCGCCGAGGCTATGCCCGAACAGCGCGTAGGGCGCGTCCAGGCGTTCCTCGAGCTCTTCGGCCAGTTGCTCGGCCAGCGCGTGCATGTCGGTCTGCAGCGCTTCGCCGAAGCGCCGGCCACGGCCGGGCAGTTCCAGCGGGCAGACGTCCAGCCACGCCGGCAACTGCCGGCGCCAGCGCGCGTAGACCATGGCGCTGGCCCCGGAGTACGGCAGGCAGAACAGGCGCAGGGCGACGGCCATGGCTCAGCGCCCCGCCGCCGGGCCGTCCATCTTCTGCCTGAGGCTCAGCGGGCGCATGTCGGTCCAGGTGCGCTCGACCCAGGCCAGGCACTCGGCCTTCAGGCCCTGCTGGCCGGTCTCGCGCCAGCCCGCCGGCAGCGCCTTGTAGGCGGGCCACAGGGAATACTGCTCCTCGTGGTTGACCAGCACCTTGTACTGGGCGTCGTCGCGGTCGAATGCCATTGCGTAGCTCCTTGGTGTCCGAAAAGTTGCGCGAAGGAATGCGCTTTCCGAGAAAGACGAAGGAGAAAAGAAAATAGTTAGAGTTCTCGTATGAGATTTATTCTCATGAAATACTGGTAGGCGTCCGCCCTACCCTGGCGACGTTTCTGAAGACGCATGAATTTTCTTCAAGCAAAGGGAACAAGCGCGCGAAAAGGGATGTCAGAGCCCGCACCAATCAATTGATAAGAATTATCATTTGCACTAGATTGGAGCGCCTCATCCATGTGGACGTCCCCGCATCCGCCGCCGCATAGGAAGCCTTGCATGTTCAAGACCGCCCCCTCCGGAGGCCAACCGGCACTGCACGAAGTGTTCGCGCAGCACCGGCAGAATTTCATCAACGCCGCCGTGCGCATCCTCGGCTGCCGCAGCCACGCCGAGGATGTGGTGCACGACGCCTACCTCAAGCTCAGCGACGCCGGCCTTGCGCCGAACATCCAGTCGCAGAGCGGCTACCTCATGCGCGTGGTACGCAACCTGGCCATCGACCTGTATCGCCGGCAGAGCCTGGAAAAGCGCTACGCCGGTAGCGAGGAGGAAGGCATGCACGTTCCCAGCCCCGCCGCCTCGCCGGAGGCCGCCCACGAGGGCCGCCAGGCCCTGGAGGCATTGTCCGGGGCGCTGGCCGAGCTGCCCGAGCGCACCCGCTACGCCTTCGAGATGTACCGCCTGCACGGGCGCACGCAGAAGGAGATCGCCGAGGAGCTCGGCGTCTCGCCGACCCTGGTCAACTTCATGGTGCGCGACGCCCTGCTGCACTGCCGGCAGACCCTCAAGGGCCTGGAGGCGCCCCGGCGCCAGAGCTGAAACCAGACGCCGCCAGCCCCCAGCCGCCAGAACCTGTTTACGATCTCGCGAGCTAGAGCAGAACAAGGCGAAAACAGGCGAGGGAGCGCAGTTTAGTCCGCTAAATGAGCATCACTCGCCTGTTTTCAACGCAGTTATGCCGACGCGCAGCAGATCGTAGACAGGTTCTCAGCCGGCGGCGCGGCGTAGTTCACCGATATCCAGCTTCTTCATGCCCAACAGCGCGCGCATGGTGCGGTCGGCCCGCGCCGGGTCGGCGTCGCTCACCAGCTCCGCGAGGAATGCCGGGACGATCTGCCAGGACAACCCGAAGCGATCCTTCAGCCAGCCGCACTGCTGCGCCTGCACAGGGCCTCCCGCCGAAAGCGCGTTCCAGTAGTGGTCGATCTCGTCCTGGGTGTCGCAGTTGACCTGCAGCGAAACCGCCTCGTTGAACTGGAACACCGGCCCGCCGTTGAGCGCGGTGAACGGTACCCCGTCGAGCTCGAAGGCCAGGGTCATCACCGAGCCCGGCGGGCGCCCGTGGATGTCCCGGCCGGCCTCTCCGTAGTGGCTGCTGGCGGTGATCCGCGAGTTGGGGAAGATCGAGGTGTAGCAGGCGACGGCGGCTTCGGCCTGGTCGTCGAACCACAGGCACGGGGTGATGCGGCTGAGGCGGGACATGG
>NZ_JARJLT010000101.1 GCF_029335315.1 Pseudomonas citronellolis | reverse complement strand
CCAGTTGCTGGAGCAGGCCCTGGCCGCAGCCGGCGCGGGCGTTGCAGGCGGAGCAGGTGCTTTGGCGCAGTGTCTCGACCCAGACCGCTCCGGGTTCGACACCGATCACCCGCCCCTGCTCTTCGATCACTGCGCCGAATCTCCCTGGGCGGGCGCCTGTGGGCGCACCGACATGGCTATGCGCTCCGCGGTGCCGCTGGGTATCTCGCCGACCACGGTGACCATCATGCCGCCATCGTCGGTGTTCAAGCGCTTGGAGACCACCGAGGTCGGGCCCAGCTGGGTCCGCGCATCATCGACCTTGGCCCCGTGCAGCGGCTCGATGAAGATCGAGAAGCGCGCCAGGCCGTCGCCGTAGTCCATGCTCACGACCTGGTCGTCGGAGACGCTGCTGCGGCGCTTGTAGGAATCATTGAGGGTGAAGCCCGGCGGCACCCATTCCGAATGCCAGTCGCTGACGGCCGGCGTGTCGGCCTTGGCCTCCGGCAACGCCTGGCAGCTCTGCGAGGGTTGCAGCTCGGCGGCGTCCGGGGCGGCGGTGCTCAACTGAGTGAACTGCAGGCGCTCCAGCACCTGGCCCTTGTCGTTGAGTAGCAGCGACTTGAGCGGCAGGCCGGTTTCCTGGTCGACGTGCAGCTCGAAACCGTAGCGATACTTGTCCTTGGGGATCAAGCCGATCACCGTCGCGGCGCGCCCGGCGATTCGCGACTCACCGACCTCGCGGACGTCGTACCAGGTGGAAAGATCGCCGCCGTCCAGCTTGCGCGCCGGCCACAATTGCGCGGAACCGCGCTGGCCGGCCATGCCGCCGGCGATGCACTGGGTCACGCCATCGACGCGCGACACCTCCTGGCGCGGCCCGTCCATCTGCAGCCAGCGCTCGCGCACCGAACCGTCAGCACCGACGAGACGCCAGATCTCGTGGGTGGAGAAGATTCCATTGCGTTCGTAGACGAAGGTGCCCTCGAAGCTCTGTCGCTGCTGGCCGTCGCTCATCCGCTTGAGCCAGGCCTGGGCGTCGGAGGCGGCCTGTACCGGCATCGCCAGCAGACCGCCCAGGAAGAACAACAGGAAAGTGGCGCGCATGACGCTCCTTGACTGGGTGGATCAGCGACTTTCCAGGCTCGCGGCACGCGCATAAGGCAGGGCGCTGTCGGCACCGTTCACCGCCGACTGCTGGGCATGCTGGCGGAGATACCCGGGGAGACGCTGTTCATGCCACTTGGTGGGGCTGCCCGAACCACCGGTGATGACCTGCGGCGCATCCTCGTCCTGGTTGTAACCGGCCAGCACCGCCGGACCTTGCACTTGCGGCAGGGTCAGCTGCGGCGTGGCGCCTTGCTGGGCCAGGCTGGGCGCGACGCTATCATCCTGATGGTATAGACGAACACCCGCCAGGACGGCCAGCGTTACCGAAGCGGCGACGGCCAGGCGCCCGACGTTGCGCCACGGGTTGCGGCGCGGCTGGGCCGGCGCTGCCTCCTCGGCCAGCGCGGCGGAAACCGCGGCGGCGATGTCCAGCTTGGGCATGACCGGTTCACGGTGCATGACCGAGCGGGCCAACTGATAACGCGACCAGGTGGCACGCATTTCCGCGTCCTCACCGCAGGCAGCGAGCACCCGGCGCAGTTCGAGCTCGTCCGCTTCGTTATCCATCAACGCGGACAGCGACTCCTGCAGGGCTTCACGACTCATGGCGTACCTCTCTTGGCTGTTCCGCCGTATTCAGGACTGTTCATCATGCAGCAAGGGCTGCAGGGCTTTGTCTATCGCTTCCCGCGCACGGAAGATCCGCGAGCGGACGGTACCCACCGGGCATTGCATCACGGTGGCGATATCCTCGTAGCTCAATCCTTCGAATTCGCGCAGGGTCAATGCCGTACGCAGGTCCTCGGGCAGTTGCTGGATGGTGCGATGGACCGTTTCCTCGATCTCGTCCCGCAACATCGCCCGTTCCGGTGATTCGATGTCCTTCAGGGCGTGGTCGCCCTCGTAGAACTCCGCATCCTCGGCTGTCACATCGCTGTCCGGTGGCCGCCGACCGCGCGCCACCAGGTGGTTCTTCGCGGTGTTGATGGCGATCCGGTACAACCAGGTATAAAAGGCACTGTCTCCGCGGAAGTTGCCCAAGGCGCGATACGCCTTGATGAAAGCCTCCTGCGCAACGTCCTGGGCTTCCTGGGCGTCGTGCACGAACCGCACGATCAGCCCGAGAATCTTGTGCTGGTACTTCATCACCAGCAGATCGAAAGCCCGCTTGTCTCCGCGCTGTACCCGTTCAACCAGTTGCTGATCCTGTTCCTGGGTTAGCATGCATGCTCCTCTACAAGCCCGGAGGAGCGGCGAGCACCCTGCAGAATCGCTCTGCCAAGATAGACTCGGATGTTTTGCAAAAGTTCTCCCCTCCAGGCGTACGCCGCACAGTTTTTTTGTCGCTTCGTCGCGACGGGGTCGAAACCCGTGTCCAACCCGTTGAAAACCCACTGTAACCGGCGAACGATCGACGCCCGTCGGCGAGGCTTTGCGATCCCCGCCAAACAGGCTTCAGACATTCCACGTTAGAACCGGAACGACTGAATTAGTTCCGCCCGGTTTCCCCCTGAGCATAGGCGGCGGCGCGGGCGCCTATGCGTGGGGGCACAAGGCCGCTATTGTGCCGTTCCCCCCTTCTATATACTAGGCCGCCACATTCGGGAATCAGGGCATGAGCGAGCACTTTCAGCACGATGTACTAGTGATCGGCAGCGGGGCCGCCGGCCTCAGCCTTGCCCTGACGCTTCCGGAGCACCTGCGCATCGCCGTGCTCAGCAAGGGCGAGCTGTCCCAGGGGTCGACCTTCTGGGCCCAGGGCGGGGTCGCCGCCGTGCTCGATGACACCGATACCGTCGACTCCCACGTGCAGGACACCCTCGACGCCGGCGCCGGCCTGTGCCGCGAAGACGCCGTACGCTTCACCGTGGAGCACAGCCGCGAAGCCATCCAGTGGCTGATCGACCAGGGCGTGCCCTTCACCCGCGACAGCGAGCCGGGCCGCGAAGACGGCGGCTTCGAGTTCCACCTCACGCGCGAGGGCGGGCACAGCCACAGGCGCATCATCCACGCCGCCGACGCCACCGGCGCGGCCATCTTCAACACCCTGCTGGAAAAAGCCCGGCAGCGCCCGAACATCGAGCTGCTGGCGCAGCGCGTGGCGGTGGACCTGATCACCGAACGCAAGCTCGGCCTGCCCGGCCAGCGCTGCCTCGGCGCCTACGTGCTGAACCGCGACAGCGGCGAGGTGGACACCTTCGCCGCGCGCTTCACCGTGCTCGCCAGCGGCGGCGCCAGCAAGGTCTACCTGTACACCAGCAACCCGGACGGCAACTCCGGCGACGGCATCGCCATGGCCTGGCGCGCCGGCTGTCGGGTCGGCAACCTGGAGTTCAACCAGTTCCACCCGACCTGCCTGTACCACCCGCAGGCCAAGAGCTTCCTGATCACCGAGGCGCTGCGCGGCGAAGGCGCCTACCTGCGCCTGCCCAGCGGCGAGCGTTTCATGG
>NZ_JARJLT010000100.1 GCF_029335315.1 Pseudomonas citronellolis | reverse complement strand
TGAGGGTGAAGCTGCTGCCCAGGCCGAGCTCGCTGACCAGGCTCAGGCGCCCATGCATCAAGCGCGTCAGGCGCTGGCAGATCGACAGACCGAGGCCGGTGCCGCCGACCCGCCGCGCGCTGCCGCCAACCTGGTAGAAGGGCTCGAACAAGCGCCGCTGGTCTTCGCTGCCGATGCCGATGCCGCTGTCGAGCACCTGCCAGAGCAGCCACAGGCGCGCGCCCTCCCGGGTTTGCACGCGCAGGCGCAGGAGGATGCGGCCGTTGTCGGTGAACTTGATCGCGTTGCTCAGCAGGTTGCCGAGCACCTGGCGGATACGTACCGCGTCGCCGCGCGCCAGCGCCGGCAGGCGCGAGTCGATGCAGGCGAAGAGTTGCAGGCCCTTGGCCCGCGCGGCGGCGGCGAAGGTCTGCAGCACTTCCTCGGTCAGCTCCAGCGGCGAGAACTCGACCAGCTCCAGCAGCAGCTGCCCGGCCTCGATCCTGGACACATCGAGCACGTCGCTGATCAGCCGCAGGAGGATGCCCGAGGAGCGCTGGATGGTTTCCAGGTAGGCGCTCTGCTGCGCGTCCAGGCGCGTCCGCTCGAGCAGTTCGAGGGTGCCCAGCACGCCGTACAGCGGTGTGCGGATCTCGTGGCTCATGGTCGCCAGGAACACCGTCTTGGCCTGGTTGGCGGCGTCGGCCAGGCGCTTGGCGCGGGCCAGCTCGGCTTCCGCGCGCGTCCGCGCACTGATGTCGCTGAAGGCGCAGAACAGCACGTCCTCGCCCTTGTAGCGGGTCGGCGTGTAGCTCAGTTGCAGGTAACGCCCCTGGTCGCTGGCCAGCTCCTCGCAGGCCGCGCCGCCGTCTCCGCCGAAGGCCCGGGCGATCCAGCGCTCGCCGTGGCGCGCGATCATCCGGCCGCCACCCAGCCAGCGCCGCGCCTGGGGGTTCTGCAGGACCACCGAAGCGTCGAGCCGGCGCAGCACGCAGAGCGCCACCGGCGAGGCCTGGATCACCGCGCGGGAGAACGCCTCGCTTTCCCGCAGCGCGGCCAGGCGCCGTCGGGCCGGGCGGATCAGCCGGCGTTCGAAGCGCCGTTCCAGGCGCCGCAGGAGCAGCCCCACCACCAGCAGGATGGCCAGCGCCGCCAGCGGCAGCGGCCAGAGCTCGGCGAGCAGGCGGCCGAGCCCCAGGCAGTAGACCAGTTCCCAGCGCGCCGCTCCCAGGTGCTTGCGCAGCAACACGCACTGCGGCAGCAGGCCGTCGCTGGCGAAGTCGAAGCCGTCGCCCTCCCCCTGGCCACGCAGGGAGGCCAGCGCCGTTGCGCCATGCCAGTCGCCGAGCACCGGGATCCCCTGGCGGTCGAGCAACAGGTAGTCGCCGGCCTCGGGCCGGCGCAGTGCCGCGTCCAGGTCGGCGCCGCAAATCTCCAGGCCCAGCCAGTTGTCGGCGTCGCCGACGCGCTGCAGCAGGAACAGCCGCCGCTGAGGGTCGGCGGGGTCGGCCAGCCAGCGCACGCCCCCGTCCGTCCCGGCCTGGCGCAGGGCCCGCAGGACCCCGGCCGGCAGCGGCGCCTCGGGGCCGCCGGAGGCGTTCAGACGCTGCACATCGCCCGGCCCACCGGGGCCGATGAGCAGCAGTCCCAGGCGTCGCTCGCGCAGTTCGGCGAAATCCCGCGGCGACAGCAGCAGGCCCTGGCGGCCATCGCCCAGCGGCAGCAGCGCGGGGCCCGGCGTCGCGCGGGCGAGAATCAGCGTCTGCTCCAGCGCCGGCCGCGCCGCCAGCGGCAGGAGCCCGCGGCCGAGGTGTTCGAGCAGCGATTCGCGCTGGCCCAGGTAGGCCTGCGCCTCGTACATGGCCGCATTCATCGCGCGACGGCTCAGCGAAACCTGGTGGTTGAAGGCCAGGCTCAGGGCGAACGCCAGGCTGCACAACAGGCACAGCAGCAGCGCCGCGCCGAGCAGGCGCAGCAACCGCAGGGCGGCACTGGGGGTGTCGGGCACGTGCAGGAAATTCTCAAGCCTCATGGCTCAAGACTGAAGCCCGCCCCCCTACGCCACTATCAGACGATTCTCATAGTGCCCTCATGCCTCCAGCAGGCCGCTGGCGCGCTGCACGCGGCGCTCGATGGCCGCCTCCAGCACCCACTGGCCGCGCCCGGCGCTGGCCAGGCTGAACCAGCTTCGCGCGCGGGTGATGCCGGTGTAGACCAGCTCGCGGGTGAGGATCGGGTTGAGCGCGTCGGGCAGCACCAGGGCGGCGTGGGTGAACTCCGAGCCCTGGGACTTGTGCACGGTCATGGCGAACACCGTCTCCACCGCCTGCAGGCGGCTGGGCAGCACCCACTTGATGCCGCCGCGACCGTCGGCGAAGGCCACCCGCAGCGCCCAGCTGCGCTCGCCGCCCTCGTCGCGGGGCAGCGCCAGGGTGATGCCGATATCGCCATTCATCAGGCCCAGGCCGTAGTCGTTGCGCGTCACCAGCAGCGGCCGGCCGAGGTACCAGGCGCCGTGCACTTGCAGCAGGCCTTCGCCCTGCAGCAGTTCGGCGATGCGCAGGTTCAGCCCTTCCACGCCCCAGGGGCCGCGACGCAGCGCGCAGAGCACCTGGAACTGGCCGTGGGCATCGAGCACCGCCTTGGCCCAGGCGTCGAAGGTCTCTTGCGTGGCGTCCAGCCCTGGCCGTCGCGCGCGCAGCAGCTCCAGGTAGTGGCGATAGCCCAGCGGCGGCGCCACGCCGGCGCGGCCGCCGGCGTTGAGGAAGTAGCGGCCACCGCCCTCCACCACCAGCTCGCGCAGGCTGCGCGTGTCGCGGGCGTCCAGGGCCAGGCGGGCCAGGTCGGGGTAGCCGCGCTCCCAGACTTCGCGGGTGGCGGCGACGTCGCCGGCGTTGATCGCCTCGGCCAGCTGGCCGATGCCGCTGGCCGCGCTGAAGCGGTGGCTGTGGCGCAACATGGCCACCGCCTGGTCCAGCGCCAGCCCTTGCGGGTCGAGCAGCGCCGGGTCGACGCGCTCGCCGCTGACGGCTTCCAGCCAGTCGCGGGTGGCCGGGCTGTAGTGGCCTTCGCGGGCGCGGCTGCACAGCTCGCCGAGCACCGCGCCGGCTTCCACCGAGGCCAGCTGGTCCTTGTCGCCGAGCAGGATCAGCCGCGCCTTGGCCGGCAGCGCGCCGAGCAGCGCGGCCATCATTTCCAGGTCGACCATCGAGGCTTCGTCGACCACCAGCAGGTCCAGCGCCAGGGGGTTGCCGGGGTGGTGGCGGAACTGCCGGCTGTCCGGACGGCTGCCGAGCAGGCGATGCAGGGTGGTGACTTCCTTGGGCACCTGCTTGCGCACTTCCTCGCCGTTGGCGAAGGCGTCGAGGTCCAGGCGGTCCACGGCGTTGGCGATGGATTCGTTGAGCCGCGCCGCCGCCTTGCCGGTGGGCGCGGCCAGGCGGATGCGCAGCGGGCGCGCCTCGGCGCTTCCCAGGGCGAGGCTCTGCAGCAGCGCCAGGAGGCGCACCACGGTGGTGGTCTTGCCGGTGCCGGGGCCGCCGGTGACGATGCCGAAGGCGTTGCCGGCGGCCAGGGCGCAGGCGAGCTTCTGCCAGTCCGCCGGGGCGTTGGCCTGTTTCGGGAAGAGCGCGTCCAGGGCCTGGCGCAGGGCCTCGGTCGGCAGCGCCGCGCGCAGGGCCTCGCCGCGCGCCAGGCGCTGGTCGATGCCGGCGCGCACTTCGCGTTCGTACTGCCAGTAGCGGCGCAGGTACAGGCGCGAGCCGGCCAGCACCAGCGGCGTGGCGCCGGGGCCGGCGCCGACCAGGCGCGGATCGTCCAGCGCGGCGCGCCAGCCGGCCAGGTCGAGGCCGTCGAGCAGTTCGCCGGGCAGGGTCAGCGGCTCGCCTTCCAGCTCGCCGTCCGGCGGCAGCGACAGGGCGAAGCGGCTGTCGGCCAGGGTCGCCGCCAGGTCCAGGCACACGTGGCCGCGCCCCAACTGGTGGCTGGCCAGGGCCGCCGCCAGCACCAGCAGCGGCTCGGCGTCGGGCGCCTGCTCCAGCAGGAAGGCGGCGAAGGCGCGGTCCAGCTCGCGCAGCCAGCCACGGCCGGCCCACTGGCCAAGGAGTTCGAGCAGTGCTTCGCGGGTCATGCCGGCACCTCCTCGGCGTTGCGGCTGAACAGTGCGTCCAGCTCCTCCATCAGCGCCTTCGGCGGGCGTTCGTGGAACACCCCGTGCTCGCCGCCGCGCAGGAACAGGTAGAGCGCGCCGCCGATGTGGCGGTCGTAGTCGTAATCGGCCAGGCGCGCCTTGAGCAGGCGATGCAGGGCGAACAGGTAGAGCGCGTATTGCAGGTCGTAGCGATGCTCCAGCACCGCCGCGCGCACGGCCGCCGGGGTGTAGGCGGCGGCGTCGGAGCCGAGCCAGTTGGACTTGTAGTCGGCCACGTAGTAGCGCCCCTCGTGTTCGAAGACCAGGTCGATGAAGCCCTTGAGCATGCCCCCCAGCTGGGTCGGCTGCAGCGCCGGGCGCGCCTCGCCGCCCAGGGTGTGGCGGCGCACGCTGGCGTCCAGGCGCGCGCTGTCGGTGGGTTTCACGGCGAACCAGAACTCCATTTCCTTCTGGTAGCTGGCCAGGCCCGCCAGGCGCACCGGGCTCGCGTCGGCCAGGGCGAAGTCGAGGTTCAGCCAGGCCGGCAGCCATTGCGCCAGCGGATCGATCCAGCCCTCCCAGCCGCGCAGCTGGCAGCGCCGGGCGAGCAGGTCGCGCAGGGTTTCCGGTGCCTCGGCCACGGCGCCGAAGCCTTCGTCGGCGGCCCATTCCAGCAGGCCGTGGAGGAAGCTGCCGGGATTCGGCCCGCGCGGGAAGGCATGCAGGCTGCCGGCGGCCGGCGCGCTCTGCGCCAGCTCGGCCAGCGGCGCGTCGACGTCGCCCTCGCGCAGGGTCGCCTGTTCGGCGCTGATCGGCTCGGGGGCGTCGGCCTCGGGGTCGAGGGTGGCCAGCGCCGAGTAGCTGGCGATCCACCACTTCTCCGCCACCCGCCGCTGCGGCTCGCGGGCCTGGCCGAGCAGGCCGGCGCGGGTTTCGTCATAGACGCTGGCGTCCGCCTCCGGCGCCGCCTCGACATGGATGCCGGGGCAGCCGGCGGCCAGCGCCTGCAGGTTGCCCTCGAAGCCGTCCAGGGTGACGGCCGCGCCGCCGCCGAGCAGGTAGCCGAAGGCGCCCTTGTGCAGCTCCGGGCTCTTGCTGTTGCTCATCACCAGCGGCGCCACGCCCAGCCACAGGGCGTGGCGGGCGCGGGTCAGGGCCACGTAGAGCAGGCGCATGTCCTCGCTCAGGCGTTCGTCGTTGGCGCGCTTGTAGGCCTCCTCGGCCAGTTCCTTGCCGCGCGCCAGTTCGACCACCCGGCCCGCCTCGCCCTGGAAGCTCGGCGGGGTGCTGCCCTTGCCGTCCAGCTCGCGCCAGCTGCAGATGAACGGCAGCAGCACCAGCGGGTATTCCAGGCCCTTGGACTTGTGGATGGTCACCACCTTGATCAGGTCGGCGTCGCTTTCCAGGCGGAGGATTTCCTCGCTCGACGGGCTCGCCAGCTGCTCGGCCAGCACCCGCAGCAGGGCATGCTCGCCATCCAGTTCGGCGGCCTCGCGCTGCAGCCATTCGGCCAGGTGCAGCAGGTTGGTCAGGCCGCGCTCGCCGTCGGCGCGGCGCAGCAAGCGCGCCGGCAGCTCGAAGTCGGCCAGCAGGCGCCGCAGCATCGGCAGCACGCCCTGCTGCTGCCACTGGCTGCGGTAGTCGCGGAAGCGCATGAGCAGCTGTTCCCAGTAGCGCTCGTCGTTGTTCAGGCGCTCCAGGGTCTGCCAGCCCAGGCCGAGGGTGCGGGTGGCCAGGGCGACCCGCAGCAGCGCGTCGTTGCCCGGCTCGGCGCAGGCGCGCAGCCAGTGCAGCAGGTCGCCGGCCTCGGGGCTGTCGAACACCGAGTCGCGGTCGGACAGGTAGACGCTGGCCAGGCGCCGCTCGGCCAGCTGGCTGCGGATGGCCTCGGCCTCGCCACGCCCGCGCACCAGGATGGCGATGTCCGCCGGGCGCAGCGCGCGGCCCGTGCCGTCGGCGCGGTAGAGGCCGGCGCGGCCCTGCTGGGCCAGGCTCAGCCAGGTGCGGATGGCGCTGGCGGCGCGCTCGGCCAGTTGCTCGCGGTAGAGCCGGCTGCCGACCACCTGGCCGTCGTTGGCCAGGCTCCAGAAGGTCAGCGCCGGGGCTTCGGCGCCATCGATCAGCAGGCGTTCGGCGCGGCCCTTGGCGGCCACCGCCTGGAACGGCACCGGGTTGCCATCCTCACCGGCGAAGCGGAAGGCGCCGCGCGCGTGGCCTTCGGCGAAAGCGAAGCAGTGGTTCACCGCCGCCACCACGGCGTCGGTCGAGCGGTAGTTGGTGCCCAGGGTGTAGTGGCGGCCCTCGGTGGCGGCGCGGGCGCGCAGGTAGGTATGGATGTCGGCGCCGCGGAAGGCGTAGATCGCCTGCTTGGGGTCGCCGATCATGAAGAGTCCGCAGTCGCGGGGGTTGTCGGCGATCCGGTAGATGCGCTCGAAGATGCGGTACTGCAGCGGGTCGGTGTCCTGGAATTCGTCGATCAGCGCCACCGGGAACTGCTGGCGGATGCGCTCGGCCAGGTGCTCGCCGCCGGGGCCGGCCAGGGCGCGGTCGAGGCGCGCCAGCAGGTCGTCGAAGCCCAGTTCGGCGCGGCGCTGTTTCTCCGCCTCCAGCGCGCGGCTGACTTCGCTCAGGGCGTGCAGCAGCAGTTGCGGGGCGATGTCCGGCTGCGCGTCGCCAGCCTCGACCCAGGCGTCGATGGCGCCCAGCGCCGGGTGCTCGGGCACCAGGGTCTTGGCCTTCACCTTGATCCGCGTCTGGCCGAACTTGCCGAGGTTGTCCGGCGTCTCGCCGCCCAGGCTCCAGGCATCCAGGGCCTGCAGCCAGCCGTCGAAGACGGCGTCATCGTCCTTGTTGCGGTAGCTGTTGCCGTTGAGCTGCGGGCGCAGGTCGCGCAGCAGCTGGCGCAGGCCCGCGGAGTCAGCTGCCCAGGCGTCGCGGGCGCGCTGTTGCAGGTCGTCCAGGCGCGCGTAGTAGTCGCCGGTGCGTTCCAGCAGCTCGCGCAGCGAATCGGGCGCGCTCAGCGGCTGGTCGGCGTAGCGGAAGCCGGCCTCCTGTTGCGCCAGCAGCGGTTGCAGCGCACGCGCCAGGTCTTCCGGCGAGGCGTAGCAGCGCAGCACTTCCAGGGCGGCCTGCGGCGGCAGCGGGTAGAAGGTGCGGCGCCAGTAGTCGCGCACCACTTCGGCGAGCAGCTCGCTCTGGTCGGTGATCAGGTCCTGGGTGAACAGGCTGCCGCTGTCGAAAGCGTGCTCGCGGAGCATGCGGTAGCACCAGCTGTGGATGGTCGACACGGCGGCCTCGTCCATCCATTCGGCGGCGAGGCGCAGCAGGCGCGCGCAACCCGGCCAGCGTTCCTCCGGGTAGCTGGCGCGCAGCTCGACCAGCAACGGGTCGTGCGCCAGCGCCGGCTCGGCGAAGCAGGTGGCGGCCTCGCCCAGGCGCGCGCGGATGCGCTCGCGCAGCTCCTGGGTGGCGGCGTCGGTGAAGGTCACCACGAGGATTTCCGGCGGGCTCAGCGGCCGGCCGAAGGCCAGTTCGCCGCCGTGGTCGAGCACCAGGCGCAGGTACAGCAGGGCGATGGTGAAGGTCTTGCCGGTGCCGGCGCTGGCCTCGATCAGGCGGCTGCCGTGCAGGGGGAATTCCAGGGCGCGCAGTTCCCGGCTCATTGGCCTTGCTCCTCGTCGTCGCGGCGTTGCAGCAGTTGGTACAGCGGACCGTAGAGGGTCTCGGCCCAGGCGCCGAATTCGCCGCCGGCGTTCAGGCTGGCGAAGTCCGGGTAGACCCGCGCCAGCGCCGGCGAGGCCTGCGCCTCGCCGCCCAGGTTGAAGCCGCCGTCGTAGCGCTTGGCCGCTTCACGCGCGGCGCGCTCCTCATCGGTGCCGGCGCCGAGCCAGGCGAAGGCCGCCTTGGCGGCCACCGGCAGCGGCCGGCGCAGGCCTTCGAGCCAGGCGCCGATCAGGCCGTCGAGGTGCTCGCGGGCGGTCTGCGCGGCCAGCGGCGGCAGCTCCAGGGTGCCGGTCTGGCTGACCAGCAGGCTGCGCACCGGCGCGCCGCAGAGCTGCAGGCCGAGGTGACGTACCCAGGGGCGTAGCAGGCTGTGCCACTTGTAGCCGCGCCCTTCGTGCAGCTTGCCGCTGACCAGTTGCACGCTGGCCCACTGCCCCTCGGCGTTGCGCCGCAGCCCGCCGAGCCAGTCGCCCAGCTCGACGCCGCTCGCCGCGTGGCTGTGGATAAGCTCGCGCTGGCCTTCCTCGGCCTCGCGCCAGTGTTCCAGTTCGTCGCGGTAGCGTTGCAGCAGCTCGCCCAGCGGCGCGCTCAGCTCGCGGGCGGAGAAGGCACCGAAGGCCGCCAGCGGCAAGCGCCCCTCGCCCTGCAGGCGGCCCAGTTGCCGTTCGATGCGGCCCGCCAGTTCACCATCCTGCCAGTCGTTCTCGATCCACGGGCGCAGGCGCTCGCAGAGTTCGAACTGCAGTTTCCACACCTGCAGGCCGTCGAGGGCGAAGGGTTCTTCGTCGTGGCCGATCAGGTCTTCCTCGGCGAAGCGCACTTTCAGGCGCTGCTGGAAGAAGGCGTTGACCGGGTTGGCGAGGAAGTCGCCGAGCACCCGCAGGCCGATGGCGCCCTCCGGCAGCAAGGCCGGCAGCGGTGCGTCGTCCTGCTCGGCGAGTTCCTCGTCGCGGTGCACTTCGCGCCACTCGCGGGCGTAGGTGTAGAAGCCGTCCACGCCGTCGCCGAGGTTTTCGAAGTAGCGGCGGCTGAAGGGTTGCAGCGGGTGCTCGGTGGTCAGCGCGTGAAGCAGCGCCGGGCCGTCGCCGGGCTGGCCCGGCAGCGACCAGCCGGCGGCCAGGTGGTCGCGCAGCTGGCCGATCAGTACCGACGGCGGGCGCTCGCTGTTGTCGCGGATGCTCTTGCCCACCCAGCTGACATAGAACTGCTCGCGCGCCGAGAGCAGCGCTTCGAGCAGCAGGTAGCGGTCGTCCTCGCGCCGCGAGCGGTCGCCGGGGCGGTAGTCGTTGCGCATCAGGTCGAAGTCCAGCGGCGCCTGCTGGCGCGGGTAGTCGCCGTCGTTCATGCCCAGCAGGCAGACCAGGCGGAACGGGATGGCGCGCATCGGCATCAGCGTGCAGAAGCTCACCGCGCCGGCCAGGAAGCGCTGGTTCAGGCCGCCGGCGTCGAGCCCGCCGAGCCAGGCCTCGCGCACCACCGAGAGCGGCAGCGGCTCGGCGAAGGCGGCGTGGCGGCAGGTTTCCAGCCAGCGTTCGAGCAGGTTCAGCAGCTCCTGGCGGAGCAGTTCGTCGTGCTCGTCGCGGGTCAGGAAGAAGTCCTTGAGCAGTTGCTCCAGGCGCTTCGCCCATTGTTCCGGCGCGGCCGGCGTGGCCAGGCTCTCGCAGGTTTCCGCCAGGCGTTGCAGCAGGCCGGCCAGCGGGCCGAGCACGGCGGCGTCGAGGCCACCGATCTCGGCGTAGGGCTGGATACCCTGGAAGGCTTCGCCCTCACCCACCGCGAAGCCGAGCAGCATGCGCCGCAGGCCGAAGCGCCAGGTGTTGGCCTCGGCGGCGGCAGGCAGGTCGAGGGTTTCCCGCTGCTCGCCGTCCAGGCCCCAGCGCACCCCGGCGCCGTCGATCCAGCGTTGCAGCAGCGGCAGGTCGGCCTCGGCGATGCCGAAGCGCGCGCGCAGGGCGCCGACGTCCAGCAGGTCGAGGATCTCGCTCACCGCGAAGCGGCTGTCGGGCAGTTGCAGCAGGTGTTCCAGGGCCACCAGCAGCGGCTCGCGGCCGCGCTGGCCCTGGTCGGCCAAGGTGAAGGGGATGAAGCGCTTGTCGTCGCGCCCGAGCTGGCCGAACACCGCCTGGATGTGCGGGGTGTAGGCGTCGACATCGGGGAGCATGACGATGACGTCGCGCGGGCGCAGCGTCGGGTCGGCGTCGAAGCGCGCCAGCAGCTGGTCGTGCAGCACCTCGACTTCGCGCTGCGCGCTGTGGGCGACCTGGAAGCGGATCGAGCGGTCCGTCGCCGGGTCCAGCGCCGGCCAGCGCTCGCGGCTCTCGGCCAGCGGGCGCAGTTCGAGGATGTCGTCCTGCAACTGGCCGAGCAGGTGCGCCGGCGCCTCGTCGCTGAACAGGTCGATGCGTCCGCCGCTGACCTCGCCGAAGCGGTTGCGGTAGCTCTCCGGGTCGTCGTACCGGTCGAGCAGGTTGATGTAGTCGCGGCCCTGCTTGCCCCAGGCCGCCAGCAACGGCTGGGCGTACTGGTGCTGGAGGTCGTCGGCCAGCTGCAGCGGCACCCCGGGGCGGCGCTGCTGGCGACGGTACTCGTGGCGCAGCAGGTCCTTGTCGGCGACGATGTCGGCCCAGTGGTGGCGGCAGGGGTTGTGCACGCAGAGCAGCACCTGGGCGACCCGCGACAGCGCGCCCAGCGCCTCCACGGTCTGCGCCGGCATGGCCGAGATGCCGAACACCACCACGCGGCGCGGCAGGCCCTTGGGCGGCGCGTCCTCGCGCAGGCGTTCAAGGAAGCGCCGGTGCACCCCGGCGCGGCTGCCGGCCAGGCCGTCGGCGCCGACCTCGTCGAGCAGCGCCCGCCACAGCGCGGCCTGCCAGCGTTCGTCGGCGTCCAGCGGGCGCAGGCCGCCGCCGGCGGTGCGCAGTTGGTCGCGGCCCTCGCTCCAGTCTTCCAGCCAGTCGGCGCGGTAGACCTGGTACTGGTCGAACAGGTCGGCCAGGCGCTCGGCCAGCTGGTGGCGCTTGCGCAGGTCGGCGTCGTCGGCGAGGAAGCGCCGCAGGGCGTGGAATTCCTCGCGCTCGAGCAGGGTCGGCAGCAGGCGCATCAGGCGCCAGGTGAGCGGCGCCTTGTCGAGCACCGAGACTTCCGGCACCGCGTCCTTGCCCAGCGCGCCCCGGTAGGCCTGCCAGAGGAACTGCGCGGGCAACTGCACGTCCAGCGCCGCGGTGATGCCGCAGCCGCCGTCGGCGACGTCGCGGCCCAGCGCCAGCTTCAGCCACTGGGCGATACCGTTGCTCTGCACCAGGATGGTCTCGCTCTCCAGCGGCGCCAGCGGGTAGCGCGCCATCCAGGCCACCAGCAGGTCGCGCAGCGCTTCCGGGTGGTTGCCGTGGATGACCATCAGGCCGGGGCTCAGGGCTTCGCTCATGGTGTCTCCAATCGTGCGGCGCGGGGTTTCCATTGGCTGGGCATTCTAGCGGGGCACGGCGACGTTCTGTGTCGCGATCGTGCGCATGGCACCCAATCCGCCGAATCGCGGACAGAGTCCGCTCCTGCGGTTACAGGGAAGCACGGGCGTAGGAGCGGACTCCGTCCGCGATTGGATTCACCGGCCACGCCGGGCGCCCCGGTGGCACGGCCGGCGGCGGATAACCGCGAACGGTTATGCGCCCTACGATGGATGCGAATCACCCCGGCGCCAGGTACAGCTCCACCTGCTCGGCCAGCCACTCGGCGAACACCGCCACCTTGGTCCGCGTCTCCTCCCGTTGCGGCCACACCAGCCAGTAGGGATAGGCGTAGGGCGCGCGGATGTCACCCAGCTGCACCAGCTCGCCGCGCGCCATGGCGCCGGCCACCAGGCTGCGGCGTTCCACAGCCACGCCCTGGCCCAGGCGCAGCGCCTCGACCACCAGGTTGGAGTCGTTGATGGTGAACACCCCCTCGTCCGCCGGCACCGCCACGCCGGCGGCCTGGCACCACGGCAGCCAGGTCTCGAAGCCATGCACCAGCGGGCTGGCGAGGATTTCCCGCGGCGTCTTCGGCAGGCGCCCGCCGTTGAAGTGCGGGGCGCACACCGCCACCAGCTCGTCGTCGAACAGACGCTGCTGGGCCAGGCCCTCCCAGTGCCCCTGGCCGATGCGAATGGCCACGTCGGCCAGGCCCTGGCGCAGGTCGATCACCTCCAGGCTGGCGAGCAGGCGCAGGCGGTACTGCGGGTAGCGCGCGCGGAAATCCGGCAGGCGCGGCAGCAGCCATTGCTGGGCGAACGACGGCAGCACCGCGATCACCAGCTCGCCTTCACTGGGCCGCGCCCGCGCCAGCCGCGTGGCTTCGGCGATGTCGCGCAGCGCGCGGCGCACCTGCAGGGCGTACAGCCGGCCTTCCTCGCTCAGGCGCAGGCCGCGGCCCTCGCGCTGCAGCAGGGTGACCCCGAGCAGTTCCTCCAGCTGGCGCAATTGCTGGCTGACCGCCGAATGGGTGACGTGCAGCTCGGCGGCGGCCTGGGTCACGCTGCCGAGGCGGGCCACGGCCTCGAAGCTGCGCAGGGCCGACAAGGGTGGATAGGCGCTCATGTAAGCCTGGCTAACCTTTGCAGTTATTAATCATCGATTTTTTCCCGCCCGTTCAACCGCTAGATTGTGGGCCATCAGCGTAAGGACAGGGCCGCGCAGGCCCGCCACCCATGTAATTTCCAATAACAGGATGTGCCCATGCAACTGATCGGAATGCTTGACTCGCCCTACGTCCGCCGCGTGGCCATCAGCCTGCGCCTGCTGGACATCGACTTCAGCCACCGTTCGCTCTCGGTGTTCCGTCACGTCGAGGAGTTCCGCGCGATCAACCCGGTGGTCAAGGCGCCCAGCCTGGTGCTGGACGACGGCCAGGTGCTGATGGATTCGAGCCTGATCATCGAGCTGCTGGAACACCAGGCCGGGCGCAGCCTGATGCCCGCCGAACCGGCCGCGCGCATCCGCGCCACGCGCCTGCT
This sequence comes from Pseudomonas citronellolis, assembly GCF_029335315.1. GTDB lineage: Bacteria > Pseudomonadota > Gammaproteobacteria > Pseudomonadales > Pseudomonadaceae > Pseudomonas > Pseudomonas citronellolis_A. The sequence continues at coordinate 28,315 of NZ_JARJLT010000100.1, read as the reverse complement.
GGGGCTGGCCATGGCGGCCAGCGAGAAGGCCGTGCAGCTGTACTACGAGCTGCAGCGCGACGAAAAGCTGCGCGACGGCGCCTGGTACGCGCGGGTCGACCAGCAATTGCGCGCCGCCTGCGCCGGCCTGGAACTGGAGCTGCTGACCCAGCCGCTGCCGCGCGACGGCCAGCTCGACCAGGCCGGGCTGAGCGCCGCCGTGGCCTGGACCTTCATCCAGCTGGTGCACGCCGAACGCGTGGCCGCCACCGACTACCCGGCGCTGCGTGGCTGGGCGGCCTACGCCGAGACCCTGGAGGCGTTCAAGGCCTTCCCGCCGGTGTGAAGCCCGACACTTCGAAATTGTTGCAGCAAACCCGCAATAATATTCATTGGAAGTGAATCGTCACGCCACCTAGGATGGCCTGCGACCGTCGCCCCCGCGACGGATCGTCGCTCCATCAACTTATTAGAGAAGCGCCCGCCCGACCGGCCCCGAGCCGGACCCGAGAAGCGCGGTGCCTGCGTGACATGCATACTTTCACTGCCCCCGTTCCCGGCGCCTCTTGCGAGGTGCCGAGATGAACTCCGCCATGCTTGCCACCTGGCTGCGGCGCCTGGCGCCCTGCGCCGGGCCCTCGTCCAACCGCGACTGGCTGCGCGCCGTGCTCGGCTGCGGCCTGGCCCTGGGCCTGTGCATGCCGTTCTGCGCCTGGCTGTTCGGCGTCGACGCGGTGCTGCGGGTCGGCCCGCCGCTGGCCGCTTCGGCATTGCTGGCCATCGCCGTACCCTCCAGCCCGCTGGCGCAACCCTGGTCGCTGCTGGGCGGCAACCTGGTGGCCGCACTGGTCGGCCTGCTGCTCGGCCACTGGCTCGGCCACGGCTGGCCACAGGCGTCGCTGGCCATGGCCGTAGCCGTGCTGCTGATGCTCGGCCTGCGCTGCCTGCACCCGCCGAGCACCGCCATGGCCTTCAGCCTGGCCCTGGGCGGGCCGCTGGTGGACCAGCAACTGCTGCACCTGCTGCTGCCGGTGGGCGTGGCCTCGCTGACCCTGATCGGTGTGGCCATGCTCTACAACAACCTGACCCGCGCGCCCTACCCGCGCAAGCTGGCGGCCCCGGCGAGCAACCCGCACCTGACCGCCGACCCGCTGCCGAGCGAGCGCCTGGGCCTGCGCAGCGACGACCTGGAAAGCGCCCTGGCCAGCGCCGGCGGCTTCGTCGACGTGACCCCGGAAGACCTCGAACGCCTACTGCTGGCCGCCGAGAAGCACGCCAGCGGACGCCTGCTGGGCGGCATCCGCGCGGCCGACATCATGTCCCGCGATATCCGCTCGGTCAGCCCGGACGCGCGCATCGAGGAAGCCTGGGGCCTGCTCGACAAGCATCACCTGAAGGCCCTGCCGGTGCTCGACCGTGGCCGCCTGGTGGGCATCCTCACCCTCAGCGACCTGTTCCGTGGCCAGCGCAAGCTGCGCTCGCCGTTCGGCCAGCGGGTCGGCAACCTGATGAGCCACCGGGTGCAGTCGCTGCGCCAGGACGCGCCCCTGGCCGAGCTGATCGAACTGCTCTCTGACCACGGCCGCCACTGCCTGCCGGTGCTCGACGGCAGCGGCGCGCTGGTCGGCATGCTCAGCCAGAGCGACCTGATCGCCGCCTTCCGCCACCTCTGGCTGCAACCCCAGGCCGACGCCGCGCTGGCGGTGGCGGTCTAAGAGCCTGTTTACGATCTCGCGAGCTAGAGCAGAACAAGGCGCAACGACCAACGGGAGTAACAGCCGAAGGCTGGCCCGAAGGGCGAGCGCAGCGAGTCAAAACAGGCGAGGGAGCGGAGTTTAGGCCGTTAAATGAGCATCGCTCGCCTGTTTTTAACGCAGTTATGCCGACGCGCAGCAGATCGTAGACAGGCTCTAGGCCTCGTACTCCCAGCGCTGCGACCAATCGATATCCTCGGCGACCACCTCACGGAGGATCGCCAGGGCGCTCTGCAGCGCCGGCGAGTCCTTCTCGCGGGAGTACACCAGGTAGGTCGGGTAGATGAACTCCGGGGCCAGCGGCACCCGTTCGAGCACCCCGGCCTGCAGGTAGCTGTGCACCACCCGCGTGCGGAAATAGCCGCTGCCGCCGCATTGCAGCAGGTGCTGCAGCGCCAGCGGACCGAGGCTGAAGCTGGTGGCGGCGTGGGCCCGCTCGGGCAGCGCGGCGTCGTGCTGGCGGCGGAATTCCGCGCCCCAGTCGATATAGATGTAGGGCTCCGGCTGCTGGGTGGAGCGCACCAAGATCAGCTTCTCCTCCAGCAACTGCTCCACCTGCATCCCCGGCCAGTAGTCCGGGCGGTAGACCAGCGCGGCGTCCAGCACGCCCAGCTCCAACTGCTTCTGCAACTGCTCGCCGCTGCCGATCTCGGCGTGCAGCGCCAGGGCCGGCATGCGTTGGCGCAGCGACACCGTCCAGGCCAGCATCAGCGGGTTGCTCAGGCTCAGCTCGGCGCCGACGTTGAGCACCTCGCGGTAGCCGACCGGCAGCGGCAGGTCGCGGCGCGCGGCGTCCCAGGTCTGCACCAGCTGGTTGGCATAGCCACGGAAGCGCTCGCCGTCGGCGGTCAGCCGGGCCCCGCTGCGGCTGCGCTGGAACAGCCGGCAGCCCAGCTGCGCCTCGAGGTTCTGCACCCGCGCGGTGACCGTGGTCTGGGTCACGTGCAGGCGCTGGGCGGCGGCGACGAAGCTGCCGCCACGGGCGATTTCGAGGAAGGTGCGCGCCAGGTCGATATCCATGGGAAGGGCTTGTGGCGAAGGATGCCGCAGTCTAGTCGAACTCCAGTTCCTCGTGGCGCTGGCGGGTGGTGCGCAGCAGCCACAGGCAGATGCCGAAACCGCCGGCGGCCAGCAGCGCCGCCACCAGGAAGATGCTGGGGTAATCCGAATGCGCGGCGATCGCGCCCATCAGCGGGCCGGCCAGGCCCAGGGCCAGGTCGAAGAACAGCGCGTAGGCGCCCAGCGCCGAACTGCGGCTGGCGGCGGGGATGCGCAGCACCGCCTCGACGCCCAGCGCCGGGTAGACCAGCGACAGCCCGGCGCCGGTCAGCGCCGTGCCGAGCAACGCGAAGCCCGGCGTCGGCGCCTGCCACAGCAGCAGCAGGCCGCCGCTCTCCACCAGCAGGCAGCACACCGCCACGCTGAAGCCGCCGAAGCGGTTGATGGTCCACGACAGCAGCAGGCGCGCGCCGACGAAGCTGATGCCGAACAGGCTCAGGCACCAGGCCGGATCGGCCCAGCCGCGGCTGCCGTAGTAGAGGGTGATGAAGGTGGCCAGGCTGCCGAAGCCGATGGAGCCCAGGGCCACGCACATACCGTAGGGGAGTATCCGCCCGAGCACCGCGAAGAAGGCCATCCGCGTGCCGGCGATGACCGGCGCCGGCGCCTTGCCGCGCGCCAGCAGCAGGCCGAGGCCGGCCAGCAGCAGGATGCCCGCGCCCAGGCTCCATAGCCCCAGGTGCGCGGCCAGGCCGACACCCAAGGGCGCGCCCAGGGCGATGCCGCCGTAGCAGACGATGCCGTTCCAGGAAATCACCCGCGCGGTGTTCTGCGCGCCGACCCGGGCGATGCCCCAGCTCGCCGTGCCGATGCCCATCAGGCCCTGGGCGAAGCCGATCAGTAGGCGGCTGGCCAGCAACAGCCCGAGGCTGACCCAGACCAGCGCCTGCAGGCTGGTGGCGGCCAGCACCAGGGCGCCGCCGGCGGCCAGGGCCAGCAGGCCATAGAGAACCGCACGCTTGGCCCCCAAGGTGTCGGTCAGGCGCCCGGCCAACGGCCGCGAGGCCAGGGTCGCGAGGTATTGCGCGCCGATCACCAGGCCGGCGGTGGTGGCGTCGAAGCCCAGGTCGTGGTGGACGAAACCGGGCAGCACCGGCAGCAGGAAGCCGATGCACAGGAACAGCAGGAAAGTGAAGCTGACGATCGAGACGATCTGCAGGGTGACGGCTAGCGGACGCTGCTCGGGAGAGCTCATGAACGGGCCTGGCGCGCGGGTAGGTCGGGGCTGGCGCCATCATTGCCCGGCGCCGGGAAAATTGAAAGCCACCTATCGATCCCGTCGTCGCCGGGTCGCGCCCAGCTTCTATAGTTGATGCACACCCGACCACAGGAGGCCGCCATGGATACCACCCCGCACACCTTCGCCGAGCTGTTCAAGCAACTGGGCCTGCCCAACGAACGCCAGGACATCGACGCCTTCCTCGCCGGGCACCGCCTGGAGGCCGACCAGGCGCTGGCCGACGCGCCCTTCTGGAACGAGGCCCAGGCCACCTTCCTGCGCGAGGCCCTGGACGACGACTCGGACTGGGCCGAGGAAGTCGACGAACTGGCCGCGCGCCTGTCGCACTGAGCTACTTCAGGTAGGAACGCAGCACGCCCATCACCTGGTCGAGGTCGTCCGAGCGTTGCTGCGGCGTACGCTCCTCGGCCGCCAGGTGCTCGCGCAGGTGCCCTTCGAGCACCTCGGCCATCAACCCATTGACCGCGCCACGGATGGCGGCGATCTGCTGCAGCACCGCCGCGCAGTCGCCGTCCTCCTTCTCCAGGGCGCGCTCCAGGGCCTCGCTCTGCCCCTTGATACGGCGGATGCGGGTCAGCAGCTTGCGCTTGTCGCGGATGGTGTGGGCCATGCTCTAACTCCCTGAAAGTATACTGGGGTATAGTATATTCATGCTTCTCAGGGACATTTTCGCATGTACGACGCCACACCGGATCAATCGCACCACCACGACTTCAACGAAAGCAACCCGCTCGCCGAGCGCAACACCCTGCGCGCGGTGGTCCTCACCGCGCTGATGATGGTGCTGGAGATCGCCGGCGGCTGGTACTTCAACTCCATGGCCCTGCTCGCCGACGGCTGGCACATGAGCTCCCACGCCCTGGCCCTGGGCCTGGCCTTCTTCGCCTACGTCGCGGCGCGGCGCCTGAAGGGCGACCGGCGCTTCGCCTTCGGCACCTGGAAGATCGAGGTGCTGGCCAGCTACAGCAGCGCCCTGCTGCTGATCGGCGTGGCGGCGCTGATGCTGTTCGAATCGGTGGCGCGGCTGATCGACCCCTCGCCCATCCACTACACCCAGGCCATCGCCATCGCCGCGCTCGGCCTGTTGGTGAACCTCGCCTGCGCCTGGCTGCTGCGCGGCCACCACGGCCATGACCATCCCCCTCATGACCATGGACACGATCACCACCACCACCACGGGCACGGGCACGGGCACGGGCACGGGCACGGGCATGACCTGAACCTGCGCGCCGCCTACCTGCACGTGCTGGCCGACGCCGCCACCTCGGTGCTGGCGATAGCCGCGCTGCTCGGCGGCATGTTCTGGGGCGCGGCCTGGCTCGACCCGCTGATGGGCATCGTCGGCGCCGCGCTGGTGGCGATCTGGGCGCGCAACCTGCTGCGCCAGAGCGGCCGCGTGCTGCTCGACGCCGAGATGGACGCACCGGTGCTGGAGGAAATCCGCCAGGCCATCGCCGCCGGCCCCTACCCGGCGCGGATCACCGACCTGCACCTGTGGCGCGTGGGCAAGGACAAGTTCGCCTGCATCCTCAGCCTGAGTACCGCCAGCGCGGCGCGCCCGGACGACTTCAAGGCGCTGCTCGGGGTGCACGAGGAACTGGCCCACGTGACCGTCGAGGTGAACCCGGCCTGAACCGCCGGGTGGCCTTTGACGCCGGCGGCGGCCTGCGGCCTAATGCACGCCCCCGACCGCCGTCCGCGCCCCATGTCCGAGAAGCCGTTTTCCGCCGCCCAGCACCGCGCCAGTACCCTGCACCTGCCGGCCGGCCCCTGGGCGACCGTGCTCGACTGCCTGTGCGCGCGCTTCCCGGCGATCCCCCGCGAGACCTGGCTGCAACGCCTGGCCCGGGGCCGCGTGCTGGACGCCGAGGGCAACCCGCTGGACGCCGCCACGCCGCACCGCGAAGGGCTGCGGGTGCACTACTTCCGCGAAGTCGAGGCGGAAACGCCGATCCCCTTCGAGGAAAGCATCCTCCACGTCGACGAACACCTGGTGGTGGCCGACAAGCCGCACTTCCTGCCGGTGACGCCATCCGGCCAGTACGTCGAGCAGACCCTGCTGGCGCGCCTGGCCAAGCGCCTGGACAACCCGCTGCTGGTGCCGCTGCACCGCATCGACCGGCCCACCGCCGGGCTGGTGCTGTTCTCCGCCAACCCGGACAGCCGCGCCGCCTACCAGGCGCTGTTCCGCGAACGGCGCATGCACAAGCGCTACGAGGCCATCGCCCCGCCGCTGCCGCAACTGGAGTTCCCCCATGTGCGGCGCAGCCGGATGGTGGATGGCGAGCCCTTCATCGTGATGCGCGAGGCCGAGGGCGCGGTCAACAGCGAGACCCGCATCGACGTGCTGGAGCGCGGCGAACACTGGTGGCGCTACGCGCTCTACCCGGTGAGCGGCAAGCGCCACCAGCTGCGCGTGCACATGGCCGCGCTGGGCGCCGGGCTGCGCAACGATCCGCTTTATCCACAGCTGCTGCCGGAAGACCAGCGCCGCAGCGACGACTACACGCGGCCGCTGCAGTTGCTGGCCCGGCACCTGGCCTTCGACGACCCGCTCAGTGGCGTGCGCCGCGAATTCGAGAGCCAATTGCGCCTGGACTGGTAAGCCGGCGCTTCATCGATTCCATCAATAATCAAAAGCAGAAACATCCATTTCCGCTGATGGCCCCGCGCGCGGTTTCATATGCCCGTCCCAGAGAGAAACCGACGGAACGCAAGGAGCCCGCCATGAGCTATACCGCACATTCCTTTTCAGCCCTGGTCAACGCCCTGCGCGCCGCCGGGGTCACCCGCCCGGAACAGATGGCCCGCCAACCCTTCCGCAATGCGCAGGGGTACTGGTCGGCAGTGACCCGGTCATGAACGCCCGCGCGCTGATGCAGTCGCCGCTCGCCGAAGACGGCTCGCTGCTCTTCTACCTGCTGGCGGTGGCCTGGCTGCTGTGCTCGGGAGTTTGACTCCACTCCTACGATGAACCGCGAGGCACTGGGGTCGCGGGAATGACGGGATGGAAGGATGGTGCTGAACCTCCCGGCAACGCCGAACGGCCCCCTCTCCCTTCAGGGAGAGGGCTGGGGAGAGGGTTACGGTGCCAAACCCGTACACCGCAACCGCCGGCACGTCCGTTCGCGAGCAAGCTCGCTCCTACAGAGTGCGCTACCGATGCTTCGCGGACGAAGTCCGCTCCTACGCAGAGCCGCCACTGGCGCGGAAACGACAAAGGGCAGCCAAGGCTGCCCTTTTCACGTCAACCGCCCGGCCTATTTCTTCAGGCAGGTGCTCATGAAGGTCTTGCGCTCGTCGCCCTTCAGCGACTTGGCCGCCGCGTCGGCGTTGCAGGTTTTCATTTTCTCCTGCTGCGGGGTCAGTTTCTTCGCCGCGTCGGCGCTGCCGCCGGCCTTCAGGCAGGTGCTCATGAATGCCTTGCGCTCGTCGCCCTTGAGGGTCTTGGCGGTGGCGTCGGCGTTGCAGGTCTTCATCTTGTCCTGTTGCGCGGTGTTGGCGGCGAAGCCCTGCACCGAGAACAGCAGGGCGCACAGCAGCAGGGGAAGGCGGAGCTTGATCATGGAGCGGTCTCCTTGAATGTTGATCGCTTCCTGAGCGTAGCCTGCTGTTACATTTGTGCGAATCGGACGCCCTCTGAAATTCCCGCGCCCCGCAGGCGCCTGCCGGCGTTTATAATCGGCGCTGCTATGCTTTGCAGGCATATCCCCTTCCATCAGCCACAACGCCATCAGGAAAACAGGTGACGAAAGACGAGCTGCGCGCCGAACTGGAGCGCCAGGAACAGCGTTACAAGGACGTCTACGGCGGCGAGGTGACCCTCTACGCCGCCCAACCCGAGCCCGACAAGAAGCCCTGGCGCAAGCGCCCCACCGTGCAGGACAAGGCTTTCGATCGCGAGCTGGAGAAGATGCAAAGCGAGCTGGAGAAGGCCCAGCGGCAAGACGCCGCAGACACCCCCTGAGCCCCGCGAGCCTTCGCGCAGCCCCCTTGGCTCGCGCGAAACGTCTTGCGGATCAAGGGGTTGAGAAGGCCGCTGGGGGTGGCCAAAAAGTATCAAGGCGTTGCCACCTCCACGCCAGCGCCCATGAACCGGGCGTCGCCGGATTTCGAGAAAGCCGTCAGCTTTCGGACGACTTTCCGTCGCTTCTGGCATAATCGCCGCCCCGTCACCGACCGGTCACAGAAATTTCATGTTCGATCTCTTCAGCGGACTCGATCCCTGGGTAGGCGTCAGCCTGATACTGGCCCTGGGTTTCGTCCTGGCCTTCGAGTTCATCAACGGCTTCCACGACACCGCCAACGCCGTGGCCACGGTGATCTACACCAAGGCCATGTCGCCGTATCGCGCGGTGATCCTCTCCGGCATCTTCAACTTCCTCGGTGTGCTGCTCGGTGGCGTCGGCGTGGCCTATGCCATCGTCCACCTGCTGCCGGTTGAGCTGCTGATCAACGTCAACAGCGGCCATGGCCTGGCCATGGTGTTCTCGCTGCTGGCCGCGGCCATCGCCTGGAACCTGGGCACCTGGTACTTCGGCATCCCCGCCTCCAGCTCGCACACCCTGATCGGCTCGATCCTCGGCGTCGGCCTGGCCAACGCGCTGATCACCGGCGTGCCGCTGGCCGACGGGGTGAACTGGCAGAAGGCGATCGACATCGGGATGTCGCTGATCTTCTCGCCGTTCGCCGGCTTCATCATCGCCGCCCTGGTGCTGATCGGCCTGAAGAAGCTGTACCCGCTGTCGAAGATGCACAAGACCCCGGAAACCCGCCGCGAAGTCGACGAGAAGAAGCATCCGCCGTTCTGGAACCGCCTGGTGCTGGTGCTCTCGGCCATGACCGTGAGCTTCGTGCACGGCTCCAACGACGGCCAGAAAGGTATCGGCCTGATCATGCTGGTGCTGATCGGCATCGTCCCGGCGAAGTTCGTCCTCGACCTGAACAGCACCACCTACCAGATCGAGCGCACCCGCGACGCGGCCGTGCACCTGGGCCAGTTCTACCAGCGCCACACCGACGTGCTCGGCGAGATGCTCGCCCTGGGCAAGGCCGACACCGGCGAGATGCCCGAGCTGTACCGCTGCGAGCCGAAGCAGACCGAGGCCACCCTCAAGGGCCTGCTGAGCGATATCCAGAGCGTCTCCAGCTACACCGAGCTGTCCCCGGACAGCCGCGTGCAGGTGCGCCGCTACCTGCTGTGCCTGGACGACACCGCGAAGAAGGTCGGCAAGCTCGACACCCTGCCGGCCCGCGAGAAGGCCGACCTGGAGAAGCTGCGCAAGGACCTGACCAGTACTACCGAATACGCGCCCTTCTGGGTGATCATCGCGGTGGCCCTGGCCCTCGGCGTCGGTACCATGGTCGGCTGGAAGCGCGTGGTGCTCACCGTCGGCGAGAAGATCGGCAAGCAGGGCATGTCCTACGCCCAGGGCATCAGCGCCCAGCTCACCGCCACCGCGGCGATCGGCATGGCCAACCTGTACAGCCTGCCGGTGTCCACCACCCACGTGCTGTCCTCCGGCGTCGCCGGCACCATGGTCGCCAACCGCAGCGGCCTGCAGAGCGGCACCGTGCGCAACATCCTGCTGGCCTGGGTGCTCACCCTGCCCGCCTCCATGGGCCTGGCCGCCGGCCTGTTCTGGCTGGCCTCGCGCTTCTACTGACAGCCGGAAAGCGCCCGTCACAACGCCTGCCTCGTGCAGGCGTTGTGCGTTTCAGGCCTCGCGCAGCAGCGGCAGGCGGATGATGAAGCGGGCGCCCTCGGCGAAGTTGTCCACAGCCAGGCTGCCCCCCATGTTGCGGATCAGGTCGAAGCTCACCGACAGGCCCAGGCCGGTGCCCTTGCCGATCGGCTTGGTGGTGAAGAAGGGTTCGAAGATCCGCTCCAGCAGCGCCGGCTCGATGCCGCCGGCGTTGTCGCGCACGTGCAGCTCCACCCAACCCGGCTCGGCGCAGGCCTGCTGGCTGATGCCGATCCAGCGCGCGCCTTGCTCGCGCGCCAGCAGCGCGTCGCGGGCGTTGGCCAGCAGGTTGATCAGCACCTGTTCGAGCTGGTCGGCGAAGCCGTTGACCTTGCAGCGCTGCGCCGGTGCCGACAGCTCCACGCTGACGCCCTGCTGGGTCAGGCTCTCGCCGAGCAATTGCAGCGCCTCCTCGCAGGCGTGGAAGGGGTCGAACGGCGCCATGTCCAGCTCCGAGCGGCGGCTGAACACGCCCATGTGGCCGATCACCCGGGTCAGCCGGTCGACCTGGGCGTCGACGCGGTCCAGCTTCTCGCGCAGGTAATCCGGGTCGGCCAGGCGCTGGCGGGCATTGAACACCGACATGCGCATCACGTGCAGCGGCTGTTTCATCTCGTGGGCCATGCCGCTGACCATCTCGCCCAGGCTGGCCATCTTGGCGCCCTGGGCCAGTTGTTGCTGGGCGCGGCGCACCGCCGTGTCGTCGCGGCCCACCGCCTGCACTTCACGGGGCCGGCCCTGGTCGTCGCGCAGCAGACGGTCGCTCCACACCAGCCAGCGGTATTGCTGGCCGGGCAGGCTGAAGCGCAGCTCCCAGCTTTCCTCGGCGGCGCCTTCGCCCAGCAGGCGTGCGCGCAGGGCGCTGCAATCGCGCTCGCCGAGCCACTGGTCCAGGCGCCTGCCGAGCAGCGCCTCCACCGGCTCGCCGAGCAGTTCGGCGAAGGTGCGGTTGACGAAGGTCAGCTGCAGGTCGGCCGAGTAGCGGCAGATCAGCGCCGGCGAATCCTCCACCAGCGCGCGGTAGCGTTCTTCGCTGGCGGCGATGCGCAGCGCCGCCTGGTGCCGCTCGGTGACGTCCAGCCACAAGCCCACGGCCTCGCGCGGCATGCCCTGGGCGTCGCGCAGCAGCTTGGCCTCGTCGTACAGCCAGTGCCATTCGCCGGCGCTGTCGCGCAGGCGATACTCGGCCTGCACGCGACCTTCGCGCAGCAGGCTGCGGCCGCGTTCGAGGAACACGTCCAGGTCCTCCGGGTGGACCCTCTCGGCCAGGGCCTGCCAGCTGCGCGCCTGGATATCCAGGCCAAGCAGGTTGCCGGCGCTCTCGCTGAAGAACTCGGGAATCAGGTGGCCGTCCTCGACGCGCTGCACGTAGATCACCACGGGCGCGCTGTCGATCAGGCTGCGCAGCCGCGCGTGGGCTTCCAGGGCGTCGCGCTCCTGCTGCTTGCCCTCGCTGATGTCCAACAGCACGCCGTCCACCAGGCCGGCGCCGTCGCGCCGCTGCTGGCGCCCGCTCAGGCGCAGCCAGCCGCCGCCGCGCAGGCGCAGGTCCTGGCGCAGGTTGGCGGCGGGCGCCAGGCTGCGCAGGCGCAGCGCCAGCTCGTCGGCGTCGGCCGGGTGCAGGCGTTGCAGCAGGTCGTCCAGGGCCAGCTCGCGGGTCGCCTCGTCCAGCGCCAGGCAGCGCGCCGCCGCCGGCGACAGCTCCATCCGCGCGGTATCGCGGCGCAGGCGCCACCAGCCGCCGCCGACCATTTCCTGCAATTGATCGAGCTTGCGCGCGTCGTCGCGCAGGCTGTGCAGCTGGGTGCGTTCGAGCACCTGGTTGGCCAGTTGCTCGGCGAGAAACGCCCAGTCCACCTGTGGCGGCCAGGCCGGCGCGCCTTCCGCCGGCTCGGCGAGCAGGCCGGCCAGCTGGCCGCCTCGGGTGGGCGCGGGAATCAGGTACAGGCGTCCGCAACACAGCGCCTCGAGTAGCCCCGAGCGGCCGCTATCGCGAACCAGCAGTTGCGCGCCGGTCGCCGCCCGCAACTCGTCGGCCGGCAAGCTCAGGCCTTCGCGCAGCAGGCTGTCGGTACCGGCGCGCACGTAGGCGGCGTAGACCCCAGCCTGGCCGCTCGGGCGACCCAGCAGCAGTGCCATGGACTGCATCTGGAAAGCGCTGGCGAAGGCTTCCAGCACTTCGCTCACGGCCTCCGGCAGGTGGCTGGTGCGGGCGTGGCGCAGGCGGTGGCTGAGCAGCTTGCTCAAACTCAAGCACTGCAGCTTGTGCTGCTGGTTGTCGCTCTGCCAGTTGAGGTCGGAGATATCGCTGCCCACCAGCAGGCAGCCCTGCTCGGCCTGGGGCAACGCCTGGAAGCGGCACACCAGCGGCAGCTCGCCGAGGCTGCGCAGGGCCAGGTCGAGACGCTCGCCGTGGCGCAGCCCGGCGAGGTTGCCGGCGAGCGAGGTACGCCGCTCCAGGTACTCGCCCAGCCCACCGGGCTGGGTCTGCTGCGGACGCTGCAGGCGGTGCGCCTGGCGCCCGCCGACGCGCAGCACGCGGTCGCTGCCGTCCAGTTCCAGGCAGATGTCCCAGTGCCCGCAGAACAGGCTCCAGGCGTCGCCGCGCTCGGCGTCCAGGGTGGACGGCGCGGTGCCGAAGGCCTGGCCGTCGTCGCCCTGCCCGCCCGTGAGATTGCGGATGAAGTCGAACATGCGGCGGTCCTACAACAGGAGACTGGCCTGGCCCTGCAGCACGTCGGGCAGGCGCGGCACCGCGCCAATGCCCGGCAGGGTCAGGACCGGAACGATGGGCGCCTTGCCGGCGGGGTAGCGAACGCAGACGGTGATGCGAGTGTGGCTGCCCTCGGCGACCGGCGTGGCCATGTAGTCGCTGCCGGTGCAGCCGGTATACCAGGCGCTCGGCATCCAGCTCAGGCGATCGCGCACCGCCTGGCCGACCACGGTTTGCGCCGCCGCCTGGTAGGCCGCCGGTTGCAGTGAGGGATTGACCGACACAGCGACCCGCGCCCCGGCCGCCGCCGCGTCGTTGAACGACTGCAGCATCAGCATGGGTATGCAGTAGGCCAGCAGGCCGTAGAACACGGCGAAAAACAGGATGAACACCGCCGCGAACTCGATCGCGATCGCCCCGCCCTGGCGCCTTCCCAATCCCGCTTCGCCCATGCCCGCCACTCCTGTGAAGAACGGGAACCTTCGCCAACCCTGATGGCCTTCGCCGCCCGGCAGAAAGTTGTGAGTCTTGTTTGCCCTGGCAAACTTCGCCGGCTGTTGTTCAATACTAGTTGCCTGATGAAAGTCGGCATCCTGGCTCAAGGTATTAATTCCATTTGGCGATACAAGGATGCATCCGAGATCATGTGGGAAACCCTGGCTGTGATCTTCTGGCTGGCGCTGTGCGCCTGGCAGGACCTGCGTCGCCGGCGGGTGGACAATCTGCTGACCCTGGGCGCCTGCGGCATCGCCCTGGCCTGGCTGCCGCTCACCGGCCACAGCCTGCTCGGCCATGGCCTTGGCGCGGCGCTGGTGGCTGGCCTGCTGGGGCTGGCGCTGACCCTGCCGGGCTACCTGCTCGGCAAGCTCGGCGCCGCCGACGCCAAGCTGGCGCCGGCGCTGGGCCTGGCCAGCGAGCCGTTCACCCTGCTCTACAGCCTGGCGCTGGCCTGCCTGGTCACGGTAGTGCTGATGCTCGCCGCGCGTCCGCTGGCCGCAACGCCAGGCCTGCCGCCAGGGTTGGCCCGGCAATTGAGCGCGCTGGCGCCGCAGCGGGGCAAATCCTTTCCCTTCCTCTTCGCACTGTTCGTCGGGTTTCTGCTGCAACTGCTGTTCATCAGTAATCCAACCGGCTGACTTGCCGATACTCAGACCAAGGGACTATATGTTTTGAGCTAATACCTGGCGTCATGGATATCGAAGGATTGAGCGCCAGTGAGATTCACTCCCATTGCAACCAATAAGTATTAAAGGGAAACGCTAGGAGCGTGCCGTGATGGACAAGACAGCGCATCGCCGTTTCAGTGTGCTGGTCATCGATGATGAGCCCGATGTGACCAGTGAACTTTGCGAACTGTTGGAGAACCAGGGCTACCGCTGCTTCGCCAGCAGCGACCGGGAAGGCGCCGTGCGACAGTTCCGCGCCGAACCGGGCATCGGCCTGGTCATCTGCGACCTGGGCCTGGGCCGCGACAGCGGCATCCGGGTGGTCGAAGCGCTCAAGGAGGCGGCCGGTGCCGGGCGCCTGTTCGAGACGGTGATCCTCACCGGGCAGAAGGGCAGCCAGGAAGTGATAGACGCGATGCGCGTCGGCGCCGCCGACTACTACCAGAAACCGGTCGCCCCGCAGGAACTGCTGCAAGGCCTGGAACGCCTGGAAACCCGCCTGTACGAACATACCCGCAGCCAGCTCAGCCTGAACCAGGTGAACCAGCGCCTGGAATACCTGGCCGAATCGCTGAACTCGATCTCCCGCGATATCCACAAGATCAAGTACGAAGTCCACGGCGGCGCCCAGGGCAGCCCCGCGCTCAAGCCCGACTGCGAGGAAGCCGTGGCCAGCCCGGCGCCGGAAGGCGGCCAGGCCGCCCCGGCGACCATCAACAACCCGCTGTTCGGCAAGCTCTCGCCGCGCCAGCAGGCGGTGGCCCGGCTGGTCAGCAAGGGCCTGACCAACTACCAGATCGCCTACGAGCTGGGCATCACCGAGAACACCGTGAAGCTCTACGTATCCCAGGTGCTGCGGCTGATGCACATGCACAACCGCACCCAGCTGGCGCTGGCCCTGTCACCCAGCGCCAGCCAGGGCAGCCACGCCGTGCACTGAACCGGGCGCGGCTGGCGGCCGCGCCCTCCCCCTGTCTAGATCAGCAACTCCGCACCGGCGCTCTGCAGGTCGATGATGCGTACGTCGAGGATGCCGGTCTGGATGCCGAGCAGTTGCAGCAAGGGGTCGATCAACACCGAGGCCAGGGCGCCGAGCACGTTGCTCAACGCGGTTGTCAGGATCGCCTCGAGATTGGCCACCGAACTGACCACCGAACTGAGCAATGAGTTGACCACGCTGCTCAAGCCGCAGGTCAGCCAGGAAACCAGCGGCAGGTTGCACAGCAGCCCCCCCAGCGACACATCCACCTTGAGGTTCTTTCCCAGGCTGGCCACGCCGGCCGCCAGCGACGTCCCCAGCGGACTCTGGGCCGTCTGCACGTCACTGGGCAACTTGCCGATGTCGAAGCTCAGTGGCTGCTCGCCTGGCGCGGCGATGTTCATCGACGCCGGGCTGGAGGTCACGGTCGCATTGGCCAGGTAATTGCCGCCAATGCCAATGACCCCTGCAGTCACATTGAGTCCCAGGCTGGCGATGCCGGGCGCCGCCGCCACGCCGACCGTGGCGTCCTGCCCGGGCCCGGCGCACTGGATGCTGGCGAGGGCGGCGGAGCCCTGGAAGGCGGTGAGGCTGAGCACGATGTGGGCGTTGACCAGGTTGAGGTTGAGCAGGTTGGAGTCGGCCGTCAGCACGAGGTTGACCTGGGCGTTGCGCGCCACGGTCCGCCAGTTGCCGCTGCCGTCCTTGCCGGGATAACCGATGGCGATGGTCGGCGGGCTGATGACCGTCAGCTGGATGGTCGCGGTGGTGCCGGCGATACCGACGGTCAAGCCGGGAATGCTCACCGCATGGTTCTTGTTCGCGACCATCGCGGTGGCCATCAGCAGGTCGCCCAGGTTCACGTCGGCGCCCAGGGCCGCGTCACGGGCCGAGTCCGGTGCGATGACCGACAGGATCTGGCCCAAGCTCAGCTGCGCCGTGGGCACCTTGATCGTCGCCAGCGCGGTGCGCAGCAGCGACGCGTCGACCCCGGCGACCTGGGAGGCGTCCGCGGCGTTGACCATGGCGTTGATCAGTTGGGCCACGCTGACGTTGGCCCCGAGCAGGCTGTCCACCGAGCCCAGGTTGAGGCTGACGCCGGCGGCCTGCAGCTGCTGGCCCAGGGACAACAGGCTGATATTGGCGCCAGCCAGTCCTTCGTAGGTCGCGACGCTCAGGGACAGGTTGGTTCCCAGCAGGGCCCCGAGCAACGGATTGAGCAAGGGCGAATTGGCGGTGTTCACCCTGGCCAGCCCCGCCCCCGCCGACAGCCCCGCCATCGCCGCGCGCCGCGCCACCGCCTGGGCCGTGAGGGTTACCCGGGTCGGTGTCTTGGCGCCGAACACCGCGGCGGCATTGAGGATGATGCTGGAGGCGACACTGCGCGTGACCACGACCTTGACCGAGTCGTTCCAGGTGGTATTGCCGGCGCTGAACAGCCGCAGCTGGCCGCTGCCGTCGAAACCGACATCGCCCAGCGCCGCGCTCAGCGTGCCGTCGCTGGGAAAGCCGTTGCGCTGCGCGCTGGCGCGCGCCAGGGCCAGCAGGGCGGCGCTGCTCTGGGTGCCGCACATGCCGCTCTGGGTCGCCGTTTCCAGCGCCGCCATGTCCGCCACGCGCTGCAGCTTGCGCTGCTCCAGGTAGAGGCGTCCGGTGTCCACCACCAGCACCAGGCAGATCAGCCCCAGCAACAGGGTGACCGCCGCCATGATGCCGATGGCGCCACGCTGACGAGTGCCGAACATGGCTCAACTCCTTGACGCCGGGCGTCACTTCTTGCCGGTGTTGAAGTCCTGGTAGTTGTCCAGCAGGTATTCCGGAATCGGGTGGGTGTAGCTGTTCAGGTAGCGCTGGTAGGCGCGCTCGCGTTCCGCCGGGGTGGCGCTCTGGCGGTTCGCCGAGGCCACCTGGCCGCTGCGTTGCAACTGCAGCCAGTTGTCCACCTCCCACTGGTCGTAGGCGCTGGTGCCCGGCTGCGGTCGCGGCGCTTCGGCGGCCGGCAGGTACAACGGCGCGGCCAGCAGCAGGCCGCCGAGGATCATCCCTTTCATGCTCGCTCTCCCGGCCCCCTTGGGCTGCGTCAATGCGCCTTGACCAGCAGCGCGGCGTCGCGCACCTCGGCCGCCGCGTTGTCCTCCGCCGGCAACGGCTGCGCCGGCCCCGCCTCGACCTGCACCACGCCCTCCGCCGCCACCGGCTGCGTCGGCGCGCCGGGCTTCAGCGCGTCGGCGCGCTGGTGGGCCTGGCGCACCTGTTCGTCGGACAGCTGCGCCTTGTCGATCAGCGCCGCCGCCTGGCTGTTCTCGCCTTCGAGGAACAAGAGGCTGAGCAGGTTGGTCGCCGGCAGCTTGCCGCCGTCGCCCAGTTCGACGGCGGTGAGAAATTCGAAGCGCGCGCCTTCGTTGTCGCCCTTGCGCAGCAGGACCACACCCAGGTCGTTGCGGATCATGCTGTCGGTGGGTTGCAGCCGCGCGGCCTCGCGCAGCTCGCGCTCGGCCTCGGCCACCTGGCCCTCGCGCAGGGCGATCTGGCCCAGGCCATGGTGCGCCTCGCCGGCCTTGCAGGTGTCCAGCAGGCCGATATACAGCGCCTTGGCCTGCGGACTGCCGATGCGGCGCAGGGCTATGGCCTTGCTCTCGCGTACTTCCAGCAGCTGCGGCGGCATGGTCTCCAGGTGCGCCAGCGCCGCGTGCAGGCGCCCGTCCTTGAGCATGTCGCGCGCCACGTCCAGTTGCAGCGTCTGCGCCTGGCTGAGGTCGCCGTCGCAGCGCTGGCCGACCATCGGCGCGCCGCCCGGCAGGTTGGCGCAGCCGCCCAGGGCCAGGGCGCAAAGGCCCAGCGCGAACAGTGTTCTCATCGAATTCCCCCCAGTGCCTTGGTGATGGCCATGAAGCCGGGCCCGGCGAGAATGATCAGCAGCGCCGGGAACAGCAGCGCGATCATCACCAGGCTCATCTTGGCCGAAAGCTTGCCGATCTTTTCCTGCAGCGAGGTCAGGCGCCGGTCCTCGAAGAGTTCCTTGAGGGTCATCAGCGAAGCCCGCGCGCTGCCGCCCTGGCGCAGCATCTGGCGCAGCACGCCGCAGCAGTCGGTCAGTTCGCTCACCTGCATGCGCCGGCTCAGTTGCTCCAGTTCCTCGGCCAGGTCCAGGCCGCTGTCGGCGTGGCCGAGCGCCAGGCCCAGCTCTTCGGCCAGCACCGGCACTATGCCGCGCCCCTCCAACTGGACCACGCGCAGGGCCTGCTCGACGGTGAGGCCGGCGTCGAACAGGATGCGGATCAACTGGATGAACACGATGGTCTCTTCGGCCAGCTTGCGGCTGCGCTTGCCCGCCAGGTGCGCGAGTACGCGCTTGGGCAGCAGGAAACCGATGCCGCCGGCGAACACCAATGGCAACACCAGGCCATCCGGGCTGCGCCCATTGATCACGCCGAACAGCACCACCAGCAGGCACAGCAGCAGCGGCGTGGCCACTTGCAGGGTCTGGTACAGGCTACGCGGCAGGTTGCCGCTCCAGCCGGCGCGGGTGAGCAACTGACGCACTTCGTTGTCGCGCAGGTGCAGGCGCCGCCCCAGACCGCTGCCGCTCAGGCGCTCCAGGGTGCGGCTGCTCCAGCGCCCAAGGTCCTGGGCGCCCGTTCCGCCGCCCAGGCGCTGTTCGATCAGGCGTTGCTCGCGGTTCGCCGCGCGGCTCTGGGAAACAGCCAGGGCGATGGCGGCCACCGCCAGCAGCAGGGCCAACGCCACGTACCAGGATGCGCCCATCTCGCTCCCTCCCTATACGCTCTTGAGCATCCGCCAGAGCGTGAAGCAGCCCAGCAGCTGCAGGCCCAGCGACGTGAGCAGCATCATGCGCCCCGCGTGGTCGTTCCACATCGACGCGAGATAGCCGGGGTTGGTCGCCAGGATGTAGCCACCCAGCGCCGCCGGCAGCACCGCCAGCACCAGCGCGCTGAAGCGGGTCTCGCCGGTCATGGCGCGCAACTGGCGGCTGATCTTCTCGCGCTCGTGGATGACCTTGATGATGTTGTCCAGCAGGTCGGTGGTGTTGCCGCCGTAGCGGTAGTTGACCGCCACCCCCAAGGCCAGGATGTGCAGTTCCTCGACGTCGTACAGCTCGGCGATTTCCTGCAACGCCTCGGGGAGGCTGATGCCCAGCTGCACATGGTTGCTGGCCTGGGCGAAGATCGAGCGCAGGGGGTCGTCGGCAGCGTTCACCGCCTGCTCGATGGCGTCGCCCAGGGTGCGCCCGGCGTGCAGGCTGCGCACGATCTGGTCGAGGAAGCGTGGCATCTGCTGAATCATCCGTTGTAGCCGGCGGCGGTAAAGCACGCCGAGCAGACCGCCGCACAGCAGCAGTGCCAACGCGCCAGCCAGCACCGCCCCGGGCACGCCAGCGAGGTGCGCCCCCAGCATGGTCAGCACGGCCACCGCCGTCACCGCCCCCAGCAGCCATGGCTGCATGTTGACGATCCCGGCGCGCCGCATGCGTCGCGCCAGCCAGTGCTGGCTGCGCTGGCGCACCGGCGTCGCCCCTGAAGGGACCAGGCCCGGATCGAGGCGCCGCACCACCAGTTCGTTGTGCCGCGCGCGCACGCTCAGGCCCGCCAGCATGCAGGCCAGGCCGACCAGCACCAGGCTGGCGACGATCAGCAGCGTGGCACCGGCGCTCATGCCGGCACCTGGCGGAACTTCAACCCGGACGGCGCGCCGGTGCGCACGAACTGCCCGGTGCCACGCCGGTCGAGGGTGAACAGCGAGTTGGTCACGTAGATGCCATCGCGTACCTCCAGCACCTCCAGCACCTCGCTGATGCAGCGCCGGCCGTTGGCCTGGCGGGTGATCTGCACCACCACGTCGAGCGCCGCGCAGATCATCTGGCGCAGGGTGGTCTCGGGGATCTTGTGGCCGGTCAGGCCGACCAGCATCTCCATGCGCAGCAGCGAATCCAGCGCGGTGTTCGCGTGCACGGTGCTCATCGAGCCGTCGTGGCCGGTGTTCATCGCCTGCAGCACGTCGAGCACTTCGACGCCACGGATCTCACCGAGGATGATGCGGTCCGGGCGCATGCGCAGGGCGTTGCGGATCAGGTCGCGGGCGGTCACTTCGCCGTGGCCCTCGGCGTTCGGCGGGCGGGTTTCCAGGCGCACCACGTGGTCGTGGCCCAACTGCAGTTCGGCGGTGTCCTCGATGGTGACGATGCGCTCGCGCTCGTCGATGAAGCCGCTGAGGACGTTGAGCAGGGTGGTCTTGCCGGTACCGGTGCCGCCGCTGATGAGGATGTTGCAGCGGTTGCCCACGGCCTGGCGGAGGAAGCCCAGCAGCGCCTCGTCGACGCTCTGGTAGGCCAGCAGGTCGGCGCTCTGCAGCAGTTCCTTGCTGAACTTGCGGATGGAGATGCACGGGCCGTCGAGGGCCACCGGCGGGATGATCGCGTTGACCCGGCTGCCGTCGGGCAGGCGCGCGTCGACCATCGGGCTGGACTCGTCCAGGCGCCGCCCGAGCGGCGCGAGGATGCGCTGGATGACCCGCTGCACATGGTGGTCGTCGATGAAGCGCAGGTCGCTCTGGTACAGCCGGCCCTGGTGCTCGACGAACACCCGGTCGGGACCGTTGACCAGGATTTCGCTGATGCCCGGGTCGCGCAGCAGGATTTCCAGCGGGCCGAAGCCGGTCAGCTCGTCGACCACTTCCTCGGCCAGGCGGTCCAGCTCGTAGCGGGAAATCGCCAGCTGGCGCCGCGCGGCGTATTCGCAGACCTTCTCGGAGACGTACTGGGCCACCGCCGGGCGCGCGCCCTCCAGCAGGTTCATGCCGTCTTCGTCGATCTCGTCGATGATGTAGCGATGCAGGCGCATCTTCAGCGCCTGCATCTCCTGCTCGTGCTTGTTGGCGAAACCGCCGACGCCGCCGTAGCTCATGTGCGCACCGCCTTGGCCCGGCCGAACCAGGGGAAGCGCCGACGCTGTTCACCGGGCAGCGCGCCGAGCTCCTCGGCCATGGCCCGCAGCTTCACCGACAGCGGGTCGCGCGGGGCGATCTCGAACAGGCTGCGGCCGAGGTTCTTCGAGCGCAGCCGCGCCTCCGCCGAGGCCGGCAACACGCCGAAGGTCTCCAGGCCGAACATCCGGCACAGCGCCTGCTCGTCCGGCGGCACCGCCGGCAGGTAACGCTCCACCAGCAGTTCGATGCGCGGCAGCGCCTGGCTGCGTTCGCGCAGGCGGCGCAGGCGCTCCAGGCCTTTCTTGCACGACGGCACGCTCTGGTCGACCAGCCAGAGGATGCGGTTGGCCTGTTGCAACAACTGGCTGCTGAGCTCGCCTTCGGGCACCCCGGTGAGGTTGATCAGCACGTGGCTGAAGGCGCTGCGCAGGTTGCCCAGCAGCAGGTACAGCTCAGCGGTGGTCAGGCGCTCCAGCACCCCCGGCTCGTCCGACAGGCTGAGCACGCGCAGCCCGGATTCGTGGCGGGTGAAGGCGCTGTCGATCAGGGTCTGGTCGAGGCGGCGCAGGTTGCGCATGGCGTCGGCGAAGCTGAAGGCCGACTCCATGCCGAGGATCGCCAGGGCCTCGCCGCTGGGCTGGCCGATGTCCACCAGCAGCACCTGGTGCTCCGCCTGGGTCTGCAGGGCCATGGCCAGGTGCAGGGCGACGAAGGCGCCGTCGGCGTCCGGCCGCGCGCTGACCAGGGTCAGCAGCTCGCCCTGGCGCGCCGCGCTCACCGGCACGCTCGGCAGGCGCCCGCCGAGGCGCCGGACCAACCCGCTGAGCTCACTGGCGCGGGCGCCGTAGGTGATGAAGTCGCGGGCGCCGGCGCGCATCGCCGCCAGCACCAGCTGGTTGTCCAGGCCGTCGCCGATGGCCACCACCGAGAGCATCGGCCGCGCCGAAACCAGGCCCTCGACCAGGGCGCTGTGCACCACCAGGTTGGCCTTGTTCAGGCTGATGAAGAGCACCCCGGCGCCGGTCACGTCGAGCAGTGCCAGCAGCTCCTCCAGGGTGCCGCTGCCGGCGGAGATCACCTGGCCGTTGCTGGCCAGGCTGCTCTGCAGCCACTCCAGTTCGCCCGGGTGCTGGGTCAAGGCGACGAACGTCTGGCTCATGCTGGCGCTCCTGTTCTGTGCGGTCGACGCGCGGCCCGCGGGCCGGATCAGCAGGTCGCCGGCCATCACTCGGACATCCCGCTGGAGGAGCCACGGCCATCGAACTTGCCGTTCTCCAGGAAATAGAACTCGCCGAAACCGGGGTCGTAGTTGCGCAGGCCTTCGCCGGGCATCTTCGGCAGGCTGGCGTTGGCCGCCAGCGGCTGGACCAGGTGCGGGGTGACCACCATGAGCAGCTCGCGGTCGTCCTTGCTCAGTTGCGAGGAACGGAAGAACGCGCCTATCACCGGCAGGTTGCCCAGGCCGGGGAACTTGTCGACGTTGCTCACCGTGTTGCTGCTGGTCAGCCCGCTGATCACGAAGCTTTCGCCGTCGGCGAGGATCACGCTGGTATCGGTGCGCCGCACATTGAGCGCGGGCACCGAGATGCCGGCGGTCTGGATGCCGGCGGAGAAGTCCAGCTCGCTGACTTCCGGCGCCACCTTCAGGGCGATGCGCCCGGTCGACATCACCGTCGGCGTCAGGGTCAGGCGCACGCCGTACTCCTTGTACTCGATGGTGATGTTGTTGTTATCGCCGTTGGGCACCGGGATCGGGAACTCGCCGCCGGCCAGGAAGGACGCGCTCTGCCCGCTGGTGGCGACCAGGCTGGGGCGCGCCAGGGTGTAGGCGAAGCCGCTGCCTTCGAGCATGTTGAGGAAGCCCAGGACCTTGCTGCTGCCGCCGCCCCAGATGATGTTGAAACCGCTGCTGCCGGTGCCGAAGTTACCGCTGACGCCGCCGTCCTGGCCAACGCTGATGCCGTTGAGGCTGCCCGGCGAGCCGAACACGAAGAGGTTGGAGCCCTTGCGCACCAGCGAGGTGCTGGCCTGCTTGAGCTTGCTGCGGCTGACCTCGACGAAGCGGATGTCGGTTTGCACCTGGCTGGTCAGGCCGGCGGCGCTCGCATCACTGGCCGCAGCGACGTCACCGATGGCGCGCCCGGCGACCTGCACACGGGCGCGCAACGGGTCGCCCGGGCAACCGGTCCAGACCAGCAGGCTGGTTTCGCCCTGGGCCTTGCCGGTGACCAGGAAGCTGCGCTTGTCGAGCAATTGCACGTCGGCCACCTGTGGATCACCGATGGCCAGCCGCCTGATCGGCAGCGGCAGCTGCTGGTCGCGCTGGCCGCCCTGCTCCAACGCCAGCACCAGCTTCTGCAGGGCCAGGCCTTCGCAGGCGCTGGGCACCGCCTGGGCGGCCCCCACCGCCGAACACAGCAACGCGCCCGCCAGGCAGGCGCCAAGGCGGCGCCGGGAAATCCCCGACCGCAATCCCCGAATCATGTCGCTACTCCCTAGCTCAAGGCGCTTCGTGGGTGACTGTGCTGCCGCGGTAGACCACTACCCCGGCGCCGACGGCCGGCCCCACCTGGCGGCGGCTGGCCGGCTGGGCGGCGGCAGCTGCCGGCGCGCGGCGGCCAAGCAACTGGTCGAGGCTGATCGCCTCGCTGCCCGACGCATCGAGCGAGGCGCGCAGGTAATGGCCCTGCTGTTCTTTCTCGTAGAGGTTCTCGTCCTTGCTGCGTATCGCCAGGCGCAGCGAGCCGGCCTGGCTGGCCAGCATCAGGCGCGCGGTGGCGT
This sequence comes from Pseudomonas citronellolis, assembly GCF_029335315.1. Classification (GTDB taxonomy): domain Bacteria; phylum Pseudomonadota; class Gammaproteobacteria; order Pseudomonadales; family Pseudomonadaceae; genus Pseudomonas; species Pseudomonas citronellolis_A. Next base: position 4,957 of record NZ_JARJLT010000100.1, on the reverse strand, counting down.
CCGCCGGCACCGCCAGCACCGCGGTGCGCGCGACCTTGCGCTCACCGTCCTTGGCCTTGTCGTCGCGTGCCTGGCCATCCTGGGCCACCGCGATCTGCTCGCCATAGGTGAGTACGCGTACCCCCGGCAGCACCACCTGGGCGCTGAGATTGCGCTCCATGCCCTGCTGGTCGGCGACATACAGCATCACGTCGACATAGTCGCCGGGCAGGACGAAGCCGCCACCGCCGACCACATCGTCCACGGCGATGGCCATGGCCCGCTCGTCCGGACGGATGGTCCGCGCCAGTGGGCCGCCAGGTTCGAGCACGGCGCCGGAAAGGATGCTGCCGGCCGGCACCGCCAGCCAGACACGTTGCCCGAGCAGGCTGTCGAGCTTGGCGAAACTGCCTGCCGGCGGCGTCTGCAGGTACTCCAGGCGCAGGTCGTCCTTGCCCAGCACGGCCAGCGCCGGCAGGTCGCGGGTGACGACAACAACGGGGGTGCGCTGCAACTTGTCGACCTGGGCGGGCAGCTCGACAGCCGATGGTTGCGCACTGACCACCGGCGCCTGGGGCTTGCCGATGGACAGCCCCAGGTAACCCACCACCACCGCTCCCACCAGCAGAAGCCCGGCGAAAACCATCAGCACCTTGCTATTCATGGCTACTTCCTTGCACTACTTCGGGAGGACAGGAGTCGCTTGGATGAACCGGGCTTATTCAATGCAATGCCGAGTTCGAGCAATTACTGCTTGTTCTTCTCGGCGGTCGGAAACTAACGTTTAAGAACGATTCCCGATAATAAGAAATTGCTTGTTACGACTGAGAATTTAGCCGCCCATCCTCTGCCGTCAAATGCAATAGTGGCGCTTTGCCAAACACCTTGCCGACTATATCCCCGGTATTAATCAGAAGGTCTTAATGCCATTTGACCGCTTGCTTTCGCGCCCGGCCTGCCTAGCCTGAAGACGTGTTCGGGGCATCCGCCCTGGAAGTTGGACGTGCAAGGAGCCGCGGCCATGAACATCAAAGACCTCTCGTTGAATCTCTACTGCAAGTGCAAGGCTTTCGCCCAGGATGAAGAGGCCGCGACCGCCATCGAGTACGCGGTTATCGCCGGACTTATCATTGTTGCGCTGGTTGGCACACTGACCGGTCTCAAAACCCAACTGGCAGCAACTTTTACTGCAATTACCACTGCGCTCACAGGTACCGGTTCTGGCAACTGATCAATAACCATCAGGATGCAGCACGTTGCCCTGTCCACTATTCCAGAGCACTCCCATGCCCTCACCAGAGCATGGGAGTTTTCGTTTGCGCGAAAAATCTGACGCCATTTTGCCATCACCACGCTAAAGTCCCGTAGGAAACGGCCGATAAGCCCTGCCCACTCCGCTGTTCCCGCAGGATGCTTTCCCCATGCTTCGCTCGTTGTCCTTCGCCAAGAAGATCCTTCTGGCGGCCTCCCTCGTGGTGACCTTCGCCTTCGCCTGCTTCATCTTCTTCAACGACTTCCGCCAGAGCCGCGCCATCCAGGAGGACACCGAGACCTCGCTGCGGCAGATCGGCGCCCTCACCGCCAGCAACATCCAGAGCTGGCTGGAAGGCCGCATCCACCTGGTGGAAATGGAGGCCGCGCAACTGGCCGACGGCGAGCCCACCGCGGAACGCGTCCAGCACGTGCTGGAACAGCGGGTGCTGCAGCAGAACTTCGAGTCGGTGTACCTGGGCGACGCCGCCAGCGGCGTGTTCACCATGCGCCCCTACGCGCCCATGCCCGACGGCTACGACCCGCGCCAGCGCGGCTGGTACAAGGACGCCGTGGCCGCCGGCCGGCTGATCGTCACCGAGCCGTTCCTCGACGCCGGCACCAAGGAGCAGATCCTCGCCATGTCCATGCCGGTCATGCGCAACGGCCAGCTGGTCGGCGTGGCCGCCGGCGACATGAAGCTGGAAACCATCACCGCCATCATCAACTCGCTGAAGTTCGACGGCGACGGCTACGCCTTCCTGGTCAGCGACGCCGGCAAGATCCTCCTGCACCCGGACGCCGACAAGGTCTTCAAGACGCTCGCCGAGGTCTACCCGCACGGCGCGCCGCAAGTGCGCGCCGGGGTCCAGGAAGTGGAAGTGGACGGTAAAACCCAGCTGGTCTCGATGACCCGCATCGAGGGCCTGCCCGGGGTCAACTGGTACGTCGCCCTGGTGCTCGACAAGAGCGCCGCCTTCGCCATGCTCAGCGACTTCCGCACCTCGGCCATCATCGCCACCCTGGTGGCCATAGTTGCGATCATCTTCCTGCTCGGCATGCTGATCCGCGTGCTGATGCAACCGCTCACCGCCATGGGCCGCGCCATGCAGGACATCGCCCAGGGCGAAGGCGACCTGACCAAACGCCTGGTGGTGCACAGCCGCGACGAATTCGGCGTGCTGGCCGACGCCTTCAACCGCTTCGTCGAGCGGATCCACCAGTCGATCCGCGAAGTCGCCGGCACCGCGCGCCAGCTGCATGACGTGTCGCAGCTGGTGGTCAACGCCTCCAACTCGTCGATGGCCAACTCCGACGAGCAGTCGACCCGCACCAACAGCGTGGCCGCGGCGATCAACGAGCTGGGCGCCGCCGCCCAGGAGATCGCCCGCAACGCCGCCGACGCCTCGCACCACGCCAGCGACGCCAGCCAGCAGGCCGGCGACGGTCGTCAGGTCGTGGAGCAGAGCATCAGCGCGATGAACCTGCTGTCGGAGAAGATCAGCTACGCCAGCACCCACATCGAGTCGCTGAACAGCCGCACGGTGAACATCGGGCAGATCCTCGAAGTCATCAAGGGCATCTCCGAGCAGACCAACCTGCTCGCCCTCAACGCCGCCATCGAAGCGGCCCGCGCCGGGGAAGCCGGCCGTGGCTTCGCCGTGGTCGCCGACGAAGTGCGCAACCTCGCGCACCGCGCCCAGGAATCGGCGCAGCAGATCCAGGGCATGATCGAGGAACTGCAGGTTGGCGCCCGCGAGGCGGTGAACACCATGGGCGAAAGCCAGCGCTACAGCCTGGAAAGCGTGGAGATCGCCAACCGCGCCGGCCAGCGCCTGGCCAGCGTGACCGGGCGGATCAGCGAGATCGACGCGATGAACCAGTCAGTGGCCACCGCCACCGAAGAGCAGACCGCCGTGGTCGACTCGCTGAACATGGACATCACCGAGATCAACACCCTCAACCAGGAAGGCGTGGAGAACCTGCAGGCCACCCTGCGCGCCTGCGCCGACCTGGAGAACCAGGCCGGCCGCCTGCGCCAGTTGGTGGACAGTTTCCGCATCTGACCCAGCAACCACCCACGAAAAAGGCGCCCAAGGGCGCCTTTTTCGTATGTTCGCGAGCAAGCTCGCTCCTACGCAAAGCGTTCGTATCGCCTGTAGGAGCGCGCTTGCTCGCGAAGGTCTTCCTCTGCACTTCAGGCCCTACCTACGACCGTTCGTCCGCCTCGCTAAAGCTTCTGACAGAAAATGCCGACTTTTAGTCTGGATGCCCCGTTCTGCGGGCGCTCCAGCCCCGGGCAAGGGCTGCTCGGCACAGGACTGCCACCAGGCCGCACGCCATCCGCGTGACGCGCCGACAACCGCCGCCTACCCCGCGCGCGGCCGACCATAACGGAACTCGGACCCATCGCCGAACCCCGTCACCCACTGGCCTCCTCCTGGATGCAAAACAAGATGATGAAAAACCTGAAGTTCAGCCACAAGATACTGCTGGCCGCTTCCCTGGTGGTTTTCGCCGCGTTCGCCCTCTTCACCCTGTACAACGACTCGCTGCAGCGCAACGCCATCCGCGCCGACCTGGAGTCCTACCTGCAGGAAATGGGCGAGGTGACCGCCAACAACATCCAGAACTGGCTCAGCGGCCGCCTGCTGCTGGTCGAGATGACCGCGCAGAACATCAGCCATGACAGCTCGCCGGCCGCCCTCGGCGCCCTGCTGGAACAGAAGGCGCTGACCTCGACCTTCAACTTCACCTACCTGGGCCAGGCCGACGGCGTCTTCACCATGCGCCCGAACGACAAGATGCCCGACGGCTACGACCCGCGTACCCGCCCCTGGTACAAGGACGCCCTGAACGCCGGCGGCACCACCCTCACCGAGCCCTACGTCGACGCCGCCACCGGCCAGCTGATCATCACCATCGCCACCCCGTCCCAGGCCAACGGCCAGACCCTCGGCGTGGTCGGCGGCGACCTCAACCTGCAGGCCATCGTGCAGATCATCAACTCGCTGGACTTCAGCGGCATGGGCTACGCCTTCCTGGTCAGCGGCGACGGCAAGGTGCTGGTCGCCCCGGACAAGCAGCAGGTGATGAAGAACCTCAGCGAGATCTACCCGCAGAACACCCCGCGGGTCGGCGCCGGCTTCAGCGAAAGCGAGCTGAACGGCAATACCCGCATCCTCGCCTTCACCCCGGTGAAGGGCCTGCCGTCGGTGAACTGGTACATCGGCCTGTCCATCGACAAGGACAAGGCCTATGCCATGCTCAGCAAGTTCCGCACTACCGCTGTGATTGCCGCGCTGGTGGCGATTGTCGCGATCCTGCTCCTGCTGGGCATGCTGATCCGCGTGCTGATGCAGCCGCTGACCGCCATGGGCCGCGCCATGCAGGACATCGCCCAGGGCGAGGGCGACCTGACCAAGCGCCTGGTGGTGCACAGCCACGATGAATTCGGCGTGCTGGCCAACGCCTTCAACCGCTTCGTCGAGCGTATCCACCAGTCGATCCGCGAAGTCGCCGGCACCGCGCGCCAACTGCATGACGTCTCGCAGCTGGTGGTCAACGCCTCCAACTCGTCGATGGCCAACTCCGACGAGCAGTCCAACCGCACCAACAGCGTGGCCGCGGCGATCAACGAGCTGGGCGCCGCCGCCCAGGAAATCGCCCGCAACGCCGCCGACGCCTCGCACCACGCCAGCGACGCCAGCCACCAGGCCGGCGATGG